>DATBSZ010000290.1:0-10534 GCA_036559525.1 Burkholderiales bacterium | reverse complement strand
CCGACGGCGCGCAGATCTATCCCGGCACCTGCCGCAACGGGATCGCGCCGGACAGGACGCCGCGTGCGCTTCGATTGAGAACCTCCGCGGAACGCATCGTGTTCGACGATCTCCTCCAGGGCCGTCAACAGCAGATCCTCGAGCGCGACGTCGGCGACTTCGTGCTGCATCGCGCCGACGGGCAGTTCGCCTATCAGCTCGCCGTGGTGGTGGACGACGCCGAACAAGGCGTCACCGACGTGGTGCGCGGCGCCGACCTGCTCGACTCGACGGCGCGGCAGATCTGCCTGCAGCGCCTGCTCGGCTATCCGCAGCCGCGCTACCTGCACGTCCCGGCGGCGGTGAATGCGGCGGGCGAAAAGCTCTCGAAGCAGACTGGCGCGCCGCCGATCGACGCTGGACGACGACGCGACGAGCTGGCGCGCGCGCTGGCGTTTCTCGGCCAGCCTCCGGCCGACGACCTCACACAGGCGGTCCAGAACTGGGACCCGGCGCTCATCCCCGCGCGCCGCGCCCTGGCCGCAGCACCGTAAGCAGAGCGCCCAGCACGAGCGCGAGCGAGGCGTATTCGGCCCAGGTCGGCCGCTCGCCGAGAAGCAGGATGCCGCTCACCACGCCGACGACCGGGATGAGCAGCATGCTGATCGAGAACACGCTCACCGGCACCGAGGTCGCGATCTTGAGCCACGCCCAGTGCGCGAAGGCGAAGGCGATGAACACGTTATAAGCGGTGCCGAGCCAGGCAGCCACGCCGACCTCTTTCAGGGCATGCCAGTCCTCGAACAGGACGGCGCCGACGAGAATCGGCGCGCCGCCAAGCAGCATGATCCACACGGTATAGGACCCGGTCGGCATGCTGACCGGGAAGCGCTTCTGCAGCACCGTGCCGAGCGCCCAGGTCACCGAGGCGCCGAGCACCAGGAGCGCGCCGAGCGGCGCGCGGCCGAGGCCGACGAAGCTTTCGAGGAGCAGGAGCGCCAGCCCGCCGAGGCCCAGCGCGAGACCGAAAAGCTTCGCGCCGGTGATGCGCTCGCGGAGAAACCACACCGACAACGGCACTGCCCAGACCGGCATGGTGTAGGCAAGGATCGCCGCGCGCCCCGACGGGATCATGGCGACGCCGTAGGCCACCAGCATGTTCCAGCACGTGATGTTGAGCAGCGCGAAAAGCCAGAGCCGGCCCCATTGGCCGCTGGGCGGGGCGAGGCGCTGGCCGCCGGCGCGCAGGGCAATGAACAGCACGGCGGCGCCCAGCCACAGGCAGAGGCTGCGGAAGGTCCAGGGCGGCACTTCCGAAAGCCCCACCTTCAGCGCCGTCCAGTTGAACCCCCACGCGAGCGTGAGCGCGGCGAGCACCCACCACAGGCGCTGCGGCAGGTGATCGGGCTCGGCGCTCAAGCCCTCGCCCGCAGCCGCATCGCCTTCATTCCGCGCAGTACCATGGAATCCATCCACTCGAGCGGCTCGCCGGCAAGCTCGAGATGCCGCCAGCGCCCGAGCACTGCGGGCAGCGCGATCTGGCCTTCGAGACGGGCGAGCGGAAAGCCGAGGCAGATGTGCGCGCCGAAGCCAAACGTGAGATGCGGCACGCCATTGCGCTCGAGATCGAGTCGTTCGGGATCGTCGTAGGCCCGCGGGTCCCGGTTGGCGGCATTCATGAGCAGGAACACGCGGTCCCCCGCCTGGAGCGGCTTGCCATGCAACGCATGCGGCTCCTGGACGATGCGAACCTGTGCGCCGATCGGTCCGTCGTAGCGCAGCAGCTCCTCGACCGCCGCCGGCGCGAGCGACCGATCGGCCCGCAGCTTCTCCAGCTCGTCCGGGAAAGCGAGCAGCGCGCGCAGCCCGTTCGCGAGGTGATGGGTCGTAGTCTCGTGGCCGGCGAACAGCAGGAGGATGCACGTCGCGACCAGCTCGTCGTCGGAGAGCCGGTCGCCGGCATCGTCGAGCGCCACCAGCTCGCTCAGAAGGTCGCGCTGCGGCGCGGCGCGCCGGGCACTCACCAGCTCGCGGAAGATCCCCGCCATCTCGCGGGTCGCGGCCGAGGCGCGCTCGTACTTGCCGGACGCGTCGCGCGCGCTGCCGATGAAAAGCGCCATCTCGTCCGACAGGCGCTTCATGCGCGCGAGCTCCTCGCGCGGCGCGCCGAGCATGTCCATGATCACCAGCGCAGGCAGCGGCCCAGCGAAGTCGGCGATGAAGTCAAATTCCTGTTTTTCAGAAAGCGAATCCAGGAGCCAGTGCGTGAGGCGCTCGACGTTAGGGCGCAAGGCATGCATCGAGCGCACGTGGAATACCTTCGCCGCGAGCCGCCGCAGCCGCGTGTGCTCTGGAGGGTCGCGGAACACCATCCACAGGGTGAGATACCGGGAAAGCTCGGCGACCTTTGCCGCCTCGGGCGGCGGCAGCGTGGCAAAGAAGGGGCGCAAGCGGTCTGACGACATGGTGGTGTCCAGGCAAACGCGCTTGACGTCCTCGTAGCGGGTAAGCACCCAGGCCTTGAGCCGCGGGCTCCAGTGCGCCGGGTCCTCGTCCCTCATCCTGGCGTACAGCCCAAATGGCTCCGCCAAGATGGTCGGATCATTAGGCTTGTAATCGATAGCGAGCACTAACTTAAATCCTTTTGCTTTGTAGTGATTGCTGCTACGCAACAAACTTCTTGACTTCAGTCGCCATCGGCCTACAATCCGTTTTGCTGCATTGCACCATAACCGCATTCAGACAGACTCAGGAGATTGAAATGTACGTAACCCCGGAACAGATTCAAACCGCAAACAAGACGAGCGTCGAAGCCCTGCTCGCCGTGGCGAACGCGCAGTTCGCGGCCTTCGAGAAGCTGGCCCACATCAGCGCCGGCGCCGTGAAAACCGCCTTCGAAGACTCGATCGCCAACACTCGTGCGCTGCTCAGCGCGAAGGATGTCCAGGAATTCGTGGCGCTGCAGAATTCCTTCGCCCAGCCCGCCATGGAAAAGGCCATCGCCTACTCGAAGAGCGTATACGAAGTTGCCACCGAGGCGAACACCGAGCTCAGCAAGGTCGCCGAGCGCCGCGTCGCCGAGTGGAACGAAGGCTTCGTCAGCCTGCTCGACAAGGTGTCGAAGAACGCTCCCGCCGGCTCGGACGTCGCCGTCGCCGCGATCAAGTCGATGCTGGCCGCGAGCAACTCCGCGTACGACAACTTCACCAAGGTCGCGAAGCAGGCGACCGAAATGGCGGAAGCCAACGTATCGGCCGCGACCGAGACCGTGAAGGGCCTCGCCAAAGCAAAAAAAGCCGCCTAAACGCCAAACCGGGTCGCAAAAAGGCCCAATCTAGCGTAAAGCGCAAGAAGCACAAGAAAGCCCGCCGATAGGCGGGCTTTTTATTTGTACGGAAACCCGGCGTCGCGTACCAGCCGGCGCAGCCTCTCCATTGCCGGCTCGACCTGCTCCGGATCGCCGCGCACGCCGAGCTCGACGTGGATCCGGCTTCCGTCCTTGCCCATCGACGGCAGGCTGAATACCTTGATGCCCTTGAACCCGGCCTCGACCGCCTGCATGGCCGGGATCAGCTGACTCTCTCCCGCCTCGAACACGAGGATCGAGCTCTCGGCCCATCGATCCCGGTTGAAGAGCTTCTGGTACTTCGTATCCAGCACCCATTCCGCCATCGGCCAGGCCATCTGCGGAAAGCCGGGCACGAAGTGGTGCTCGCGCAGCGAGAAGCCGGGGATGCGGTTCACGGGGTTGGGAATGATGCTCGAGCCCACGGGGAACTCGCCCATCTGCAAGCGCTGCGGCGTGACCTCGCCGCCGAAGCGGGCGCGGATCTCGCGCTCCGCCTCCGGGTGAATTCTCAATTCGAGATTCAGAGCGGCCGCGGCGCATTGCCGCGTGTGGTCGTCGGGCGTGGCGCCGATGCCGCCGAAGCTGAACACCACGTCCTCCGAATCCAGGCTGCGGCGCAGCGCCGCAGTGAGCCGCTCCGGGTCGTCGCCGAGGTATTGCGCCCAGGCAAGGCGCAGCCCCCGCTTGGCGAGGGCTGCGATCAAGAAGGAAAGGTGCTTGTCTTCGCGCTTTCCGACGAGGATTTCATCCCCGATGACGAAAGCGCCGAACAATCAGGCTGCCTTTTTTGCCCAGCGCTGGAGGTCTTCCAGGCCGCCGATATGCTTGCCGTTCACGAAGATCTGCGGCACGGTGCCGCGCCCCGAGATCGCCCCGACGACGCGTGAGCGATCGCTGTGGTCCAGGCTGACCTCGGAAAACGCGTAGCCGAGGTCCTTCAGCAGCGCCTTGGCCTTTGCGCAGTAGCCGCAGCCTTCGCGCGTGAGGATTGCCACCTGGTCGGGCTTCTTCGCCTTTGGATTGATGTAGTCGAGCATCGTGTCGGCGTCGG
This sequence comes from Burkholderiales bacterium, assembly GCA_036559525.1. Classification (GTDB taxonomy): domain Bacteria; phylum Pseudomonadota; class Gammaproteobacteria; order Burkholderiales; family SG8-39; genus SCGC-AG-212-J23. The sequence goes on along the minus strand of DATBSZ010000290.1, from coordinate 6,155 downwards.
AAACTTCGAATGGGTCGCCGGGCTTTTCCGGCTCGATGAACATCCTATCGATCACGCCGTCCTTCACGAGCATCGAGTAGCGCCACGAGCGCTTGCCGAAGCCGAGCTCGGTCTTGTCGACCAGCATGCCCATCTTCTCGGTGAATTCGCCGTTACCGTCCGGCACCATCAGGACGTTGCCGCATTCCTGGGTGCGGGCCCATTCGTTCATGACAAAGGCGTCGTTGACCGAGACGCAAAGGATGCGGTCCACACCGTTGGCGAAGAACGCCGGCGCGAGCTCGTTGTAGCGCGGCACGTGGGTCGATGAGCAGGTCGGGGTAAACGCGCCCGGCAGCGAGAACACCACCACGGTCTTGCCCTTGAAAAGCTCGTCTGTCGTGATGCTTTTCCAGTCGCTGTCCGTGCGCGTACGGAAGCTTGCCTGGGGAACTTTCTGGCCTTCGCGATTCTGAAGCACGTTGATTCCTCTCGAAAAAAGAATGGACCGAGTCTAGGGAGGAGCGTTCCCCGCGGCCAATTCTTTGTTCGGATGAGCGCGATAGCCCTGCCTAATCGACTCCAGGGCGCCGAGCAGATAGCGGATGAAGGCGAGGCCGAACACCACCGGGACGAAGAACCCGACGAACGGCACGTAGGCCAGCAGGCCGAGCAGGAAGCCGAGCACCAGCAGCGGACCGCGGTGCTGGCGGAAGAGCTGCGCCATCTCGGCCGCGTCGGCATGCTGGGCAAGCGCGTCGTAGCGCAGCAGGCGCTGGTTGACCCAGGTCAGGATGGCAAGAGTGATCACCGGCCATAGCACCGGGATCAGCCACAGCGGCAGGCTGACCGCGAACAGCAGCAGCATTCCAATCAAAGCGACCACGGCGTTCCAGACGCTGCCTGCCGTGCTCCCGCCGCGTCGGCGCTCCACGTGCGCGAAAGAGCGCGTGGCTACGTGATCCACCATCTTCTGCATTCCGAAAGCCCCAAGGATGAAAAGCGCGGTCAGATAGACCAGGGGCACGAACAGCAGGAGCAACGCGACGTTCGCCAGGAATACGGCGAGCTGCCCGAGGTCGACGCGCACGATGCCGAGCGCCCACTGGTTGAGCAGCTCGGCGAGCCACAGCGCGAGCCGCGTCCACATCACCAGCGCGACCGATCCCCAGAGCGCCAGCGCCACCAGCATCGGCCAAACCATGAGCCACAGCATGCGAGGGTGGAACACGTTGACCAGCCCATAGCCCAGCGCGCCGAGGATGCTCATCGGCGGACAGTCTGCCAGAGTTTCGTCAGCCGCTTGACGGAGACGGGCACAGGCGTTTTCAGCTCCTGGGCGAACAGTGACACGCGCAGCTCCTCGAGCAGCCAGCCGAACTGCTCGAACTCCGCGCCGGGCGCGCCTTCCCGGGCGCGCGCCGCAGCCTCGCGGCGGTAAGCCTGCTCGAGCGGCGCGAGCTCGGCGGCGAGGCGCGCGTCGCGCGCGGGATCCGCGCGCAGCTTGTCCAGCCGCAGCGACGCGGCCTTGAGATAGCGCAGGAAATGCTGCAGGCGCTCCCAGGGCGCGTGCGCGAGCCAACCGGGAGCCAGCAGCCGCTGCACCTGCTGTTTCACATCGTCGGTTTGCCCCGGAAAGCCCTTGCTCATCGCGTTCAGTTTCTTCTCCAGCGCCGCGCGCTCGGCGAGAATCCCGGCCGCGGTGCGCGCGATCTCCTGCGCGATCAGATTGAACCGGCTGCGCCCCTCCTCGAGCCGCCGCGCGAACTCGGCCTGCAGCGTTGGAACGGATTGCTGCAGAAAGGTGCGCCCGAGCGCGGCCGCTACCGCGTCGGCTTTCAAGGGCCCGAGGACGACATCCTTGGCGAGCGAGCGCTCGATATCGCGGATCCGGTCGCGGAACGCGATCGCGAGCAGCCGCAGCACGCCGGCACGGTGCAGCTCGCGCGCCTTCTCCGGCGAATCGAACACCTGCAATGTGACCGCATCCCCGGCGTCGACCAGCGCCGGATACCCCATGAGGGTATGGCCGCCGCGGCTGATCTCCATGAGCTCGGGCAGATCGCCCATGGTCCACCCCGTGTAGCGCTCTCCTTCATCGACGGGGGCTTCCTGCTGAAGAATCGCCTCGGTCTTCCCCCCGAGCGCGCGCTTCAGCTCCGGCAGGTTTCTCCCCATGTCGAGCTGACGGCCGTCTTCGTCCAGAACGCGAAAGTTCATGTGCAGGTGCGGCGGCGCCGAATCGGGCCGGAAGGCGTCGAGCGGAACGTCGAGGTTCAGCTCATCGCGCACGTAGCGGCGCAACGCCTCGGCCAGCGGCAGACCCGACGGCGCGACGGCTGCGGCGAACTGCGCAGCGAAGTCGTCCAGCGCCCCGAGCTTGTGCCGCAGGCGCTGCGGCATCGACTTCGCCAGCGCTTTGACTTTTTCTTTCAGCAGACCGGGCACCAGCCATTCGGTCCGGGCGGCCGGCACCTGGTTGAGAAGCGCGAGCGGCACGTTCAGCGTCACGCCGTCGCGCGCCGATCCAGGCTCGAAGTGGTACTCGAGGGGATAGCGGTTCGGTCCGAGCTCGAGCGCGGGCGGAAAGTTCTGCGTGGTGATGCCCGCAGCCTCGTGGCGCATCAGGTCCTCGCGCGCGAGATGGAGCAGCCGCGGCCGCGCGGCTTCCGCCTGGCGTCGCCAGCGTTCGAATGCTTCTGAAGAATTGATTTCCTTGGGAATCCGCTCGTCGTAGAACGCGTGGATCAGCTCGTCGTCGACCAGGATGTCCGGCCGGCGCGACTTGTGCTCGAGGCGCTCGATATCGGCGACCAGGCGCCGGTTGTGCGCGAAGAAGGGCGCGCGCGTATCGAGCTCGCCCCCGACCAGGGCCGAGCGGATAAAGATGTCGCGCGCCAGATCGGGATCGAACGGCGCAAAGGGCACTCGCCGGTTCACGTATACCGGAAGGCCGTACAGCGTGCCGCGCTCGAGCGCCACGACCTCGCCGCGGCCCTTCTCCCAGTGCGGGTCGCTGCGGCTGCGCTTCAGGAGGTGCGACCCGATCTCCTCCAGCCAGCGCGGCTCGATGCCGGCGACGGTGCGCGCGAAGAGCCGCGTGGTCTCCACCAGCTCGGCGGCGACGATCCACTTGCCCGGTTTCTTGGTCCACGAGCCGGGATGCACCCGGAACTTGATGCCGCGCGCTCCCGTGTAAGCGCCTTCTTCGTCGCGCATGCCGACGTTGCCGAGCAGCCCGGCGAGCAGGGCTCGATGGATGGCACGGTAGCCTTCGGCTTTGTCGTTTCTTACAGAGGATTCCGGCCAGTCCAACGCCTGCTTCAGCTGCTCGTGCACGTCGCGCCATTCCCGCATGCGGGGATAGGAGAGGAAGTTGTCGCGGCACGTCCGCCGCAGGCCCGGCTCGTCCTGCAGCTTCCACAGCTTGAGAAAGGAGAGGAAGTCCGACTGCTCGTCGGCGAAACGCGCGTGGCGATCGTCGGCCGCCGCCGCGCGCTCGAGCGGCCGCTGGCGCGGATCCTGCACCGACAGCGCTGCGGCGATGATGCGGACCTGCGCGAGGCTGCCCTCCTCGCGCGCCGCCACCAGCATGCGCGCGACGCGCGGGTCGAGCGGCAGGCGGGCGAGCTCCAGCCCTATCGAAGTGAGGTTTCTGTGGTCGTCGACCGCACCGAGCTCCGTCAACAGGTCATAGCCATCGGCGATGGCGCGGGGGTTGGGCGGATCGACGAACGGAAACGCCTCGACTTCGCCGAGCCCGAGGCTTTTCGCGCGCAGGATCACCGAAGCGAGCGAGGAGCGCAGCAGCTCCGGGTCGGTAAAAGCCGGGCGCTTCGCGAAGTCCTCCTCCGAATACAGGCGGATGCAGATCCCGTCGGCGACGCGGCCGCAACGCCCGGCGCGTTGCTGCGCGGCGGCCTGCGAGATCGGCTCGACGCGCAGCATCTCGACCTTGTTGCGGTAGCTGTAGCGCTTGACGCGCGCGTCGCCGGTATCGACGACGTAGCGGATGCGCGGCACGGTCAGCGAGGTCTCGGCGACGTTGGTCGCGAGCACGATGCGGCGTTCCTTTCCCGGCTTGAAGACGCGGTCCTGCTCCGCGGTGGACAGCCGGGAGTAGAGGGGCAGCAGCTCGACACCTTTCGGGCCCTTCCTCCTTAGGGTGTCCGCGGCGTCCCGGATCTCGCGCTCGCCGGGCAGGAACACCAGCACGTCGCCGGGGCCTTCGCGGCAGAGCTCGTCGACCGCGTCGGCGAGCGCCTGCTCCTCCTCTTCGCGAGTCGTGTCCTCGGCGTCGCCGGCGACCGGGCGGTAGCGCATCTCGACCGGATAGAGCCGGCCCGAGACCTCGATCACCGGCGCATCGCCGAAGTGCCTGGAGAAGCGGCCGGCGTCGATGGTCGCCGAAGTGATGAGCACCTTGAGGTCGCTCCGCCTCTCGAGGAGGCCTCTGAGGTAACCCAGAAGAAAATCGATGTTGAGGCTGCGCTCGTGCGCCTCGTCGATGATCAGCCGGTCGTACTGACGCAGCTCGCGGTCGCCCTGAGTCTCGGCGAGCAGGATGCCGTCGGTCATGAGCTTGATCGCGGTGCGCTTGCCCACCTGGTCGTGAAAGCGCACCTTGTAGCCCACCCGGTCGCCGAGCTCGGTTCCCAGCTCCTCGGCGATGCGCGCGGCGACCGAGCGCGCGGCGATGCGCCGCGGCTGGGTGTGGCCGATGCGCAGGCGTGGATCCATCTCGAGCAGGATCTTCGGCAGCTGCGTGGTCTTGCCCGAGCCGGTCTCGCCGCACACGATGACTACCGGGTGCGCCGCGACCGCGGCGCGGATCTCGTCGCGCCGCGCGTTGATCGGCAGCGCGGGGTCGAAATGGATCGTCAGCTTGGGACGAGCGCCACGCCGTGGTCGGAAAGCAAGATGGAGACCTCGGCGCCGGCGGGAATCGGTCGCGACACGTCGCGGTCGACGACGAAGAGCTGCCCGACGGGCGCGGTGACCGTGTATTCCATGTGCGTGCCCAGGTAGGCGGACTTGCTGATGGTTCCGCGCAGCTGGGAAGAACCGTCTCTTTTCAGAAGAATCGACTCCGGCCGGATGGCGACCCGGACGGCGCCCGGCGCGACGCCGCGGTGCTCGAGCTCGACCTCGAGGCCGCCGAGGCGGACCGGCGCGCGGCTGCCGCGGTGCGCGCCGAGCTCGGCGTCGACCAGGTTCGCGTCGCCGATGAAATCGGCGACGAAGCGGTCGCGCGGCGCCTCGTAGAGCTCGCGCGGCTCGCCGATCTGGGCGATGCGCGCGTTCGACATCACGATGATGCGATCCGACACGGCGAGCGCCTCCTGCTGGTCGTGCGTGACGTAGGCGACTGTCAGGCCGAGGCTCTGCTGCAGCTCACGGATCTCCTCGCGCACGCGGCGGCGCAGCTTGGCGTCGAGGTTGGAGAGCGGCTCGTCGAACAGCAGCACCTGCGGCTCGAGCACCAGAGCGCGCGCCACCGCGACGCGCTGCTGCTGGCCGCCGGAGAGCTCCGAAGGCATGCGGCTCGCGAACGCGTTGAGGCCGACCATGCGCAGCTTCTCAAGCGCTTTCTCCTTCGCCGCGCGGTCGCCGCTCACCGTCGGCCCGTAGGCGACGTTCTCGAGCACGTTCATGTGCGGGAACAGCGCGTAGGACTGGAACACCATGCTGACGTCGCGCTCGTTCGCCGGCAGCCTCGTCACGTCGACGCCGCCGATCAGCACGCGTCCTTGCGAGGCCGATTCCAGCCCGGCAACCATCCGCAGCGTCGTGGTCTTGCCGCAGCCCGAGGGGCCGAGCAGCGTGACGAGCTCGCCCGACGCCACGTCGAACGACACGTTGTCGACGGCGGCCACCGCGCCGAAGAATTTCGAGACGCTTTCGAAGACGACGCCACCTTCCTGTCGATTCATGTCAGCTTAGTGTCCGGTCACCACGAGACTGGCGGTGCGGCGACCCAGGCGGGTTTCGCCGATCACCTTCTGCATCACCAGCAGCATCGCCAGCATGAGCAGGATCAGCACCGTCGAGTAGGCGATCGCAAGCGGGTATTCGCCCGCTTCGACGCGGCCGATGATGTAGACGGTGGCGAGATTGTACTTGGCCGTGGCGAGGAAGATCACCGCGCTGACCGCGGTCATCGCGTGCGTGAAGCT
>DATBSZ010000289.1:0-23751 GCA_036559525.1 Burkholderiales bacterium | reverse complement strand
CCGCCAATTGAAACGGTTCCTCTGTTAAACCAGAGGCGAGCTGCTCGACCCGCCAGCGCACCACCTGGGCGAAGGCGGACACCACCGACGGCATCAGCTTCTTCTCGCCGCGCGGCGGGAACGGCATTTCGAAGGGCTCGTCGCCGCCCGCCTTGGCGAGGGCGTCGAGCTTGAGCTTGAGCCAGGCGCTGTCGCTCGCGCGCATGTCCATCGACAGCGTCTTGGCGAGCGCGCCGAGGCCGCGCGGCTGCTCGCTGCCATTGACCCAGACTTCGAATGCGTGGGGTCTGCCATTCTCAACATGACCGACGAACACCGCGAAGCGGTACTGCGGGTGCTCGATCATGTAGGTCCACGCCGGGTTGCCGCCGGAGAGGTCGGGGCGGCCGGGCCAGCGCAGCGAGGTGAGCACCGGCGCCGGGACCGATTTCACCTGGATGCGCCGGTTGACGTCGTCCTGGACGAAGTCTTCGGTTTTTTGAACTGAAAGGACGGAACCGAGGATCTTGTTCGGCCGGTAGGTCGCGAGGCCCTTGAGTCCCGACTTCCAGGCATCGAAGTAGAGGTTCTGGAACTCGGCGTAGGGATAGTCCTCCGGGACGTTCACCGTCTTGGAGATGCTGGTGTCGATGAACGGCGCAACCGTCGCCACCATCTTCTCGTGCGACTTGGCGCTGATCTCGAGCGCGGTAACGAAGTAGGGAGGCAGGGCATTCATGTCGCCCCCCATGGCCCGGTAGCGGCGGAACGCGTGGTCCTCGACCGCGTACTCCTGCCAGCCGTCGTCGACGCGCTTCTTGCGCGTATAGGTCCAGGAGAAGGGCGGCTCGATGCCGTTCGAAGCGTTGTCGGCGAACGCGAGGCTGATGGTGCCGGTCGGCGCGATCGACAGCAGGTGCGAGTTGCGCAGCCCGTTTTCCCTGATCAGCTTTTTCAGGTCTTCGGGAAGGCGCGTGGCAAAGCTCGTGCCGGATAGATAGAGATCCGCGTTGAACAGCGGGAACGCGCCGCGCTCCTTCGCGAGCTCGGCGGAGGCGCGGTACGCGTGGTCGCGCATGCTTTCCGAGATGCGCCCCGCCATGGCGCGAGCGTCGTCGGTGTCGTACTTCAGGCGCAGCATGATGAGCGCGTCGCCCAGCCCGGTAAATCCGAGGCCGACGCGGCGCTTCGCCATCGCTTCCTTGCGCTGCTGCTCGAGCGGCCACGCGGTCACTTCCAGCACGTTGTCGAGCATGCGGATCGACGTGCCCACGACCTTTGCGAAACGATCGAAGTCGAAGGAGGTCTTTTCGGAAAAAGGTTCCTTGACAAATCGCGTGAGGTCGATGGAACCCAAACAGCAGCAACCGTAAGGAGGCAGCGGCTGCTCGGCGCATGGGTTGGTGGCCTCGATGGTTTCGCAATAGCGCAGGTTGTTGTCGACGTTGATGCGGTCGAGGAACAGGATCCCGGGCTCGGCGTGGTCGTAGGTCGAGCGCATGATCTGTTCCCACAGCTCGCGCGCGCGCAGGGTCTTGTAGATCCACAGGCCGTCCTCGCGTTGGCGCGCGTCCTTCGACGAAGGCTTTGCCTTGTGCACCAGCTCGACGTCCAGGTTCTGCTCGACCGCCAGCATGAAATCGTCGGTCATGCCGACTGAGATGTTGAAGTTTGCGAGGTCGCCCTGGTCCTTGGCGTGGATGAATTCCTCGATGTCCGGGTGATCGCAGCGCAGCACGCCCATCTGCGCGCCGCGGCGCGAGCCCGCCGACTCGACGGTCTCGCACGAGCGGTCGAACACGCGCATGTAGGAAAGCGGGCCGCTTGCGCGCGAACGCGTGCCCTTGACTTCGGCGCCCTTGGGGCGGATCGCGGAGAAGTCGTAGCCGACGCCGCCGCCGCGCCGCATGGTCTCGGCGGCTTCCTGGAGCGCGGTATAAATGCCCGGCCGCCCGTCGACCAGCTCGGAAATCGAGTCGCCGACCGGCTGCACGAAACAGTTGATCAGGGTGGCCTGCAGCGCGACCCCGGCGGCGGAATTGATGCGGCCCGCGGGGATGAAGCCTTCTTCCTGAGCCTGGAAGAAGCGCCGCTCCCATTGCGCGCGCTCGTTCTCGCGCTCGACCTGGGCGAGGGCGCGCGCCACCCGGCGCCGGACTTCCGTGACCGTCTGCTCGCTGCCCTTGGCGTACTTTTCCAGCAGCGTGTCGCGGCTGATTTCCTGCTCGGCAGTCGGGGAGGGCGCCTGGAGTTCCATTACTGGACGATTATACAGTGGTGGCCCCAGCGGCAAAATCCCGGCGCGGCCTCCTCGAAACGGGAAATTCTAGCTGCCCGAAACGGTCGCGGGCGCGGGAGCTTCGCTGTCGGGCAGCCCCTCGGCGGCGGCGCGGCGCGCCACCTTGAGCCCGTCGGCGACCTCGGCGTGCCCGAAGCGCAGCGCGAGCTCGACCGGGCTGTCGCCTTCCTTGGTGGTCTGGATCGGATCGGCGCCGTTGCGCAGCAGGAGCTCGATCATCGGCAGGCTGCCGCGCATCGAGGCGTAGGCGAGGGGGGTGTAGCCGTTGTCGTGGTGCAGGTTGGGATCGAAGTTCATCGACAGCACTTTCTGCGCGTAGACGAGGTTGTTCTTCTCGATCGCGTAGAACAGCGCGCGGATCCCTTCCGCGCTCTTCTCTTTCGGCCGGGGCTCGAGGCCGGTCGGCATCAGCTTCACGACGTAGTTGATCAGGCCGACGCCGACCAGCGCCACCAGCGCGAGCACGATCGGGATCTTCGAGATGTTCAGGCCTTCGGCGATCTGGTCCGGCATGTTGGCGCCGGCGATGAGCAGCACCACGGCGATGAAGAGTCCGGTCTTGAGGTACAGGAAGAGCCCGATGATGACCGCGATGCCCAGGCAGGCGACCAGCGTGCCGCGGCTGACCCCCAGCGTTTCCTCGACGTACTCCTGCGGCAGATTGGCCATCACCGCGCTGACCGCGATCAACCCCATCAGGATCAGCTCGCGGATGCGCAGCCGCGTCAGGAAATCCAGCCCTTCGTTCTTATTCTCCGCCATCTCCCTTTCCCCTATCCCCCATCCCCGAGCGCATTCTGAAAGGTCGCCGCCGCCCTTGCAAGCGATAGAATGCCTTTGATGTCCAAGGCCTTTGTCAAGGAAGAAGGCGACGCTCCCGAAGACGACGAGCCTGCGGCGCCGGAGCCACCGGCGCATGGAAAAAATTACATCACGCCCGCCGGTTATTCGCGGCTCGAAGCCGAGCTGCGCCGCCTCGTCGAAGTCGAGCGCCCGGAAGTGGTGAAGACGGTGGCTTGGGCCGCGTCGCTCGGCGACCGCTCCGAGAACGCCGACTACATCTACGGCAAGCGGCGACTGCGCGAGATCGACCGGCGCGTGCGCTTCCTCATCAAGCGGCTCGAGAGCGCTGAGGTGGTGCGCTCGGCCGGCCGCGACACCGATCAGGTATTTTTCGGCGCGACAGTGAAGATCCGGTCGGAAAGGGAAACCCGCGAGATCACCATCGTCGGCGTCGACGAAGTGGATCCCGCGAACGGGCGCGTGTCGTGGGTCTCGCCGATCGCGAAAGCGCTGATCAAGGCACGCGAGGGCGACACGGTCACCCTGCGCAGCCCATCCGGCGAGGAACCGCTCGAAATACTGGAGGTGAGCTACTCATGAGCTTCATCAGGGAGTTCCGCGAGTTCGCAATGAAAGGGAACATCGTCGACCTGGCGGTCGCGGTGATCATCGGGGGGGCCTTCGGCAAGATCGTGGCCTCGCTGGTCGAGGACATCGTGATGCCGGCGATCGGCGCCATCGGGCGCGTCGACTTCAAGAGCCTCGCCATCCAGGTCGGCGACGCGAAGATCCTCTACGGCAAGTTCTTCCAGACCTGCGTCGACTTCCTGATCATCGCGCTGGCGATCTTCGTCGCCATCAAGGTGATCAACCGCCTGCATCGCAGGGAAGAAGCGAAGCCCGCGCCGCCGCCGCGGCAGGAGCAGCTGCTCGAGGAGATCCGCGACTTGCTGAAGACCCAGCGCTAAGTTTTCAGGGTTTCTTTAGATCCCCGGCAACGACGACGGACAGCCGCGCCGGGTCGATGTGCCGGCGCAGGGCGGCGTTGACCTGCTGCGGCGTAAGCGCGGCGATCTTCGCCTCGAACTCGCTGTCCCAGGCGAAGGTGCGCTTGACGAAGAGGTAGTGGCCGAGCCGGCTCGCGAGCGCGCGGTCCTGCGAGCGCGCGAGGCGCCGCGTCTCGAGCACCGAGCGCTTGCCGGCCTCGACCTCGTCGGCGCTGAAGCCCTCGCGCACCGCGCGGCCGATCTCCTCGCGGATCGCCTGCTCGACGCGCGCGCGGTTCTGCGGCGCGAAGATCGAGGCGACGCGGAACGCGGCGGCGTCGTCGAGCGCGCTCGACGTGAACGTGGTGTAGGTGCTGTAGGAGAGGCCTTCCTTCTCGCGCACGCGAGCCGGCACCCGCGCGGTCGAGCTGCCGCCGAGCAGCTGGTTCGCCAGCACCAGCGCCGGGAAATCTGCGTGGTCGTCGCGCATGCGCACGTTGAGCCCGGCGCGCAGCGCCGCGTTCGCCTTGTCGGGGGTCACCAGCTCGTTCTCCAGCGCCGGGCGATCGAAGTGGCGCGAAGGCACGCGCGCGAACGGGCGCGGCGTCTTCCACGAGCCGAACAGCTCGTCCACCGCGCGCGCGAGCGCGTCGGGGTCGAAGTCGCCGACCGCGGCGAAGTCGGCGCCGGTGGCGCCGAGGAGCTCGCGGTAGCACGCGACCGCGTCCTCGAGCTTCACGGCGCGCATCAGGGCGATGCGCTCCTCGACGGTCGGGGTGTAGTGCGGGTGGCCGGGCTTGTATTCGTGCAGGTGGCGCGCGAGCTGCACCCCGGCAAGAGACGATGGCTCGTTGCGCTGCGCCTCGGCTCCGGTGAGCGCCGCGCGCTTCATCTCGTCGAACTCCTCGCGCGAGAACGCGGGCTCGCGCAGCGCCTCGGCCGCGAGGCGCAGCGCGGGAATCAGGTTCTCGCCGCGCACCTCGAGGCTCGCGCCTTCGCCGCCCAGCGAGACGCTGGCATTCAGCCGTTCGAAGGCCTCCTTCAGCTCGGCGCGGCTGCGCTTCTTCGTGCCGCGCGTGAGCATCGCCCCGGCGAAGTTGCACGCCGTCTCCCGGTTCGTGAGGCTCTTCTCGTCTCCCCAGTGCAGCGTCAGCGTCGCGATCGCCCGCCCGCCGCGGGTCTGCTTGGGAAGGAGCGCGACCCGGATTCCATTCGACAACTGCTTCTTGACGGTTCGCTTGTCGATGTTCTGCGGGGACGGATCGAAGGCTTCCCCGAGGCTCACGCTGGCGCCGCCGGCGTAACCCGCGAGCGCCGACTGCAGGTCGGGCGTCGGCGGGATCTCGGCGCGGTCGGGACGCTCGCTCGGGACGAACTCGCCCAGCACGCGGTTGGCGGGCTTGAGGTACTGCCCGGCCACGCGCTGCACGTCGGCGAGCGTCACCTTGCGCAGCCGGTCGCGGTAGAGGAAGAAGAGCCGCCAGTCGCCCATCGCGATGTACTCGGAGAGCGAGCGCACCAGCTGGCCGGTGTCGAGCTGCACCTTCTCGTAGTCGTTGAGGAGCGCCGTGCGCGCGCGCTCGAGCTCTTCGGCGCGCACCTTGTCCTGCTTCAAGCCCTCGACGACGTCGACCAGCCGGTCGCGGGCCTCGGCGGTCTTGTCTTCCTTGCCGAGCGAGGCGCCGAAGTACAGGTAGCCGGGATCGTGCATCTCGCGCGCCGCGCCCCAGGCGGCGGACGCGATTCCCTTCTGCACGAGCGCGCGGTGCAGCCGGCCGCTCGGCGATTCGCCCAGGATGTTCGCCAGCACGTCGATCGCCGGGAAGTCGGGGTGGCTGCCCGCCGGTGCGCGGTACAGCGCCATGACGATGTGGTTGTCGCCGACGCGCTCCAGGCGCACGCGGCGCTCGCCGTCCTGCGTCGGCTCGTCGGTGTAGTAGGCAGGCAGGACTCTCTCGGGGCGCGGAAGCGGCCCGAAGTGCTTGGCGACCAGGGCGACCGCGCGCGCCTCCTCGAAGCGGCCGGCGACGATCAGCACCGCGTTGTCCGGCTGATACCAGGTGCGGTAGAAGGCCTGCAGCTTGTCGATCGGAACGCGCTCGATGTCGGAGCGCTGCCCGATGATCGGGTTGCCGTAGTTGTGCCACGGGAAGGCGAGCTGCTGCATGCGCTGGAACAGCACCGAGCCGGGGTTGTTCTCGCCCATCTCGAACTCGTTGCGCACCACGGTCATCTCGCTGTCCAGGTCCTGCTTGGACACGAAGGAGTTGACCATGCGATCGGCCTCCATCGCGATCGCCCACTCGAGGTTGTCGTCGGTGGCGCCGAGGGTCTCGAAGTAGTTGGTGCGGTCGTTCGAGGTAGTGCCGTTCCAGCGCCCGCCGCGGCGCGTGAACTCCTCCTTCAGGTTCGGGTGGCGCTTGGAGCCTTTGAACAGGAGATGCTCCAGCAGGTGCGCCATGCCTTTCTCGCCGTAGCCCTCGTGGCGCGAGCCGACGAGGTACACGATGTGCACCGTGATCGTGTCGGCGCCGGGGTCGGGCAGGGTGAGGAGCTTCAGGCCGTTGGCGAGCTGCCACTCGGTGATGCCTTCGATGGAGACGGTCTTCTTCGCAGGCTCGGCCGCAGCCGCGCCTGCCACGAACAAGACCAGCGACATCCCTGCAATGAGTTTTTTCAGATCACCCACGCAAAAAAATGCGATGCCAGGAGCCCTAGGCTTCGCCGCGCTTGAGCGTCGCGTTGCGGATGACGTGGGTCGGGAGCCGGATCTGCTCGACGTCTTCCTTGGCCATGGGCATCTGGATCGACTTGATGTTCACCACCGGGAACATCATCAGGGTCCCGTCCGCGATCACCATCAGGAAGGGGTTCTTCATGAACTCCTCGATCTTGAGCTGCTTGGCGGCGGCGTTCATGCCCTGCTGCGGAAAGCCGAACGAAACCTTCGTGCCGTCCATGAAAGTGATCGTCAGCCCACGGCTATCGTCCATCGGACCCTCCTTGCGGGAGGGTCCATTGTAGCGGCGCGGCTTAGCGGCTGGACGTAGCGGTTGGACTATGTCTTGCCGCGCTCGGCCCGGATGCAGGCCCGGTACTCGTCGCCTGTCTTGTCCTTGCAGGCCTCGCGGATCTTGTCGCGCCTCGCGGTCGCTTCCTTGATGCGCGCCTCGCACTGCGCCGGGTCCTTGGCCTGCGCGCAGGTCTCGCGGCGCATGCAGTCGCCGCGCTCGGCGCCCTGCTTGCCCTCGCAGGCCTTGACGGCCTTGTCGCGCGCGGCCCTGGCCGCGGCGGCCTGGGCGTAGCGCTCCTGGCAGGCCTTGGGGTCCTTCGCCTGGGCGCACATCTCCTGCTGCACGCAGGCGCGGCGCTCGGCTTCGGGCTTGCCTTCGCAGGCTTTCAGCGCCTTCGCGTGCGCGTCGTGCAGCTGCTGGCGGCGCGCCGCCTTGTCATCGCCTTGCGCGTAGAGGGCGGTGCTCGCAGCGAGCAGCGCGCTACCGATTACGAATGAAAGTCTCATGAGCTCTCCTTGGGGGAATTCCCATCCCAAGAAACGCGCGCCACGCTGCGCCGCCGACAGGCATTTGTAACGATATATTTCAGAGCTGCTTGAGCATCGTGCCGCCGTCGGAGACCTCGAACTTGCCCGGGCCCTCGACGTTGAGCTGCTTCACCACGCCGTTGTCCACCAGCATCGAGAAGCGCTGCATGCGCGTGCCCATGCCGCGGGCGTTGAGGTCGAGCTCGAGGCCGAGTGCCTTGGTCCAGGCGGCGCTGCCGTCGGCCAGGAAGCGGATCTTGCCCAGCGCCTTCTGGTCGCGCGCCCAGTGCGCCATGACGAACGCATCGTTCGTCGCCACGCACCAGATCTCGTTCACGCCCTTCTTCTTGAGCTGGTCGTTGTTCTGCAGGTAGCTCGGCACGTGCTTCGCCGAGCAGGTCGGGGTGTACGCGCCCGGCAGGCCGAAGACCGCGATCTTCTTGCCTTTCGCCGCCTCGGCCACGTTCACTTCCTTCGGCGCCATTGCGCACTGCGTCGCCGAGTCGAACTCGGTGGATTCCATCAGCTTTCCATCGGGCAGCCGGTCGCCGACCTTGATCGCCATGGGGATTCTCCTTGGATGGGGGGAGCGAAATGATACCTTTAGCAAGGGGATATGCGACATCTCGGCCTCGGCCTGATCGTGGCGGCTGCGCTCGCCGGCGCGCTCGGCCTTTTCATCTATTTCACCGAGCGCGGCGTGGCGAACGAGATCAAGGGCTTCGTCCTGCTGCTGGTCGCCGCGGTGCTGCTCGTCGGCGGCTGCGTGCTCTGGGAGCTGCGCGCGCTGCGCCGTACCCTGGAAGACAAGGATCGATAGGAAGCGAGACCGCGAGCGCCTCGAGCGCCTGGCGTGGCTCCTCGACAGCTCGATCCCGATCCCGGGCACGCGCTTCTCGATCGGGCTCGAGGCTCTCATCGGCCTGGTGCCGTTCCTAGGCGATCTCGCCGGGGTGCTCCTGTCCAGCACGATCCTGGCCGAGGCCGCGCGCCTTGGCGCGAGCCGCGCGGTGCTCGCGCGCATGGCGTTCAACATCGCGCTCGAGGGACTGGTCGGCCTGATCCCGCTCGCCGGCGACGTGTTCGACGCCGTGTGGAAGGCGAACCAGCGCAACGTGCGGCTGCTGGGCGCATGGCTCGATCGTCCGGCGCGGGCGGAGCGCTCCAGCAAGGCTTTCCTGGCCGCCATGCTCCTGGGCCTGGCCGCGTTCGCCTTCGTTTCGATGTCCCTGACGTATTTATTGCTACGCTGGCTCGTGGCCTAGCCACGCAGGCGCAGCGCTTGCTCAGGAGAGTTAGGATGCTGCACAAGATCAAGGACCTGCAGGGCGACGCGATCCACGCCGAGGACGGCGAGGTCGGGTCGGTCGACGACCTCTACTTCGACGACGAGGACTGGGACGTGCGCTACCTGCTGGTCAATACGCGGCGCTGGATTGCCGGGCCGAAGTCCGGCCCCAAGTATCTGGTCTCGCCGATCGCGATCGACCGCGAGCGTCCGCTGGACGGCGGCGACATCCGTGTCGAGCTCACGCGCGAGCAGATCAGCCGGTGCCCGACGGCCGCCGAGGAATCGCACCTGCGCTCCTCTGCCGAAGTCATCGGTTGCGGCATCGAAGCGGTGGACGGCACGATCGGCCGCGTCGCCGACCTGGTGGTCGACGACGAGACCTGGGAGATCACCGACGTGCTGGTCGATTCGCGCACGTGGCTGCCGGGCAAGCTGCTGCTCATCTCGCCCGAGGTGATCGAGCGCATCGACTGGCCGGAGAAGAAGGTGCACCTGCGCCTCGCGCGCGAAGACATCCTGCAGGCCCCCGAAATCCGGCTGTAGTAGTCTGAATCGATGTGGTACAGGCGCATCGCGCTTGCGCTCGGCGTCCTCGCGGTCGTGCTGCTTGCCGGCTCGGGTCTTGGCGTGCGCGCCGGGCTGTGGCCGTTCCGGGTCGGGCTCGGCATGCTCGCCGCCGCCCTCGTCGCCGGGCTTGCGGCAGCCGGGATGTCCGCTGTGGCGCTCGCCGTTCCTCGTCTGCGCAAGGGTTCTCTTCCTGTCCTCCTTTTCAGTCTCTTGCTGGGAGTCGCGAGCGCGGCGGTGCCGCTCGAGCAAGTGCGCCGCGCGAAGACGCTGCCGTACATCAACGACGTCACGACCGATACCGAAACGCCGCCGCAGTTCTCGCCGCCGCAGCCGTATGAAGCGCCGTTCGCCGAGCTGCAGCGCATCGCCTATCCCGAGCTGCGGGCGCTGGAGCTTGCGCTGCCGCCGGCGCAGTCCTTCGCGCGCGCGCGGGCGGCCGCGCAGGCGCGCGGCTGGGAGATCGTCGCCGCGGACGAGGCGGCGGGGCGCATCGAAGCGGTCGCGACCACACGCTGGTTCGGCTTCAAGGACGACATCGCGATCCGCATCCGGGCCGCCGGCGGCGGCAGCCGCATCGACATGCGCTCCAGGTCGCGCGTCGGCCGCAGCGACCTGGGCGCGAACGCGAAACGCATTCAAGATTTCCTGACAGAAGTGAAGACCGGGCCGTAGCCCGCTATCATGCGCCCCGCGCGCATGAGCACCGATTTCAAGCTGACGCCGCACGCTGATTACATCCACGTCGAGCTCGCGCCCGACTACGAGATCATGCCCGGCGGCACTACGCAGCTCACGCTCTCGATCTCGGACGTGAGCGCGCGGCAGGGGCAGCGCCGCGTGCTGATCGAAGGCACGATCGCGCGCCGCAGCATGGGGACGATGGATTCGTTCGGCTTCGGATCGCTCATCGGCAGCCGGCTCACCGGGATGTCGCTCGCCTGCTGCCTCTACGGCTACGCGCCCGACCAGCAGACCCAGTTCTTCCGCGACGTGGCCGAGAATCGGGGCGTGCGCATCGAGTTCTTCGCCGAGCGCGACGCCGCGCTGCGCTGGTTGGGGGTAGGGCAGCCCCAATAGCTGTAATGCCGTCGTGCGAGGCTCGGCGGCATGCGCCGGGCCAAGCTCCATTCCAGCTCCAACAAGTGGCTGATCGCCGGGTTCACCTTCGCGGCGACCGCGCTCGCCGTGATGCTGGTCGCGAACCTCAGCCTGGGCGACAAGCACATCGAGCAGCGCGTCGCGACGCTCTATTCCACCGCCGACGAGCAGTTCGCGCGCAACATGAACGTGGTGTTCGGGCCGGCGCTCGTCGGAGGCAACCGCGCGCAGGCGCTGGTCAACGGCGACCGGTTCTTCGCCGACATGCTGAAGGCGATCCGCAGCGCGCAGAAGACCATCACGTTCGAGAGCTACATCTACTGGTCGGGCGAGACCGGGGCCGAGTTCACGCAGGCGCTGATCGAGCGCGCGCAGGCCGGCGTCAAGGTGCACCTGCTGTTCGATGCGCTCGGCAGCGGCAAGATCGACGACAAATCGGTGAAGGCGATGAAGGCGGCGGGCATCGAGGTGGAGAAGTACAACCCGTGGCGCTGGAACACGCTCGCGCGCATCAACAACCGCACCCACCGCAAGATCATGGTGGTGGACGGGCGCATCGGCTACACCGGCGGCGCCGGCATCGGCGACGAGTGGCGCGGCGACGCGCAGGACCCGAAGCACTGGCGCGACACCCACTTCCGCATCGAGGGCCCGGTGGTGGCGCAGGTGCAGGCGGCCTTCATCGAAAACTGGATCGAGGTCACCGGCCGCGTGCTGCACGGCGAGGAATACTTTCCGGCGCTCCCCCGCGCCGGCACCCAGGCGGCGCAGTTCATCGTCACCTCGCCCGGCGGCGGCTCGGAGAGCATGCAGCTCATGTATCTCATGTCGATCGCGGCGGCGGCGAAGTCGATCCGGCTCTCGGCCGCGTACTTCGTGCCCGACGGGGTCGAGGTGCGCACCCTGGTCGCGGCGGCGAAGCGGGGCGTTCGCGTGCAGCTGATCGTTCCCGGGCCGCATACCGACTCGCCCCTGGTGCGCCGCGCTTCGCGCTCGACCTGGGGCGAGCTGCTGCGCGCCGGGATCGAGTTCTACGAATACCAGCCGACGTTCTTTCACTGCAAGGTGATGGTGGTCGACGACCTGTGGGTCTCGGTCGGCTCGACCAACTTCGACGCCCGCTCCTTCAGCGTCAACGACGAGGCGAACTTGAACGTCTACGACCGCGACTTCGCCGCGGCCCAGGCCCGCATCTTCGAGGCCGACCTACGGCGCTCGAAGCGCGTCTCGCTCGAAGACTGGGAAAACCGCCCCTGGACCGAGAAGCTTTGGGAGCACAGTCTGGGACTTTTCAGTTCGCAGCTTTAGCAAAAATGGCGTATTCTTCAGGTATCGTTTCATGAAAACAAGGTAGTCCCATGAAACATATGATTTTTTTGGCACTCGTTTCTTTGGCCGCGACGGCCTTGGCGCAGGAAAAGCCCGCCGCCAAGGAACCCGCCAAGGCAGAAGCCATGAAAGAAGCGACGAAGCCGGAGGCCAGGCAGGCAGCGACCGGCCCGCGAATGCCGCACGCGCGCCGCTGGCACGAGGACGCGCGTCACTGCCTCGACCTGCCCTCGAACACCGAAATCATCAAGTGCGCAGAAGAGTATCTCTA
Source organism: Burkholderiales bacterium (assembly GCA_036559525.1). Classification (GTDB taxonomy): domain Bacteria; phylum Pseudomonadota; class Gammaproteobacteria; order Burkholderiales; family SG8-39; genus SCGC-AG-212-J23. Next base: position 11,607 of record DATBSZ010000289.1, on the reverse strand, counting down.
GGCGCGGGCAGGCCTCTCGGCACGCCTGGCGCGCCGCCGAGGTCCACCGCGACGTAGAAGTCCGAGCGCCCCCGGCGCACGAGCAGCCCCAGCTTTCCATGCTCCTGCTCGGCCAGCACCTGGTTGAGCTCCTCGAGGTTCTTCAGCTTTCTCTGGTTCACGCCGTAGACGACGTCGCCGATCTTCAGGCCGGCGCGCTGGGCGAGCGAGCCCGCCCTCACCACCGCGAGGCCGTAAGGCAGCCCGAGCGACTTCAGCGCTTCGGGCGGCAACTCGCGCAGGCTCAGGCCCCGCTCGGGGTTGTCGATGGTCACGAGCCTCAGTCCCTCCGGCGCCGGGGTACACGAGGAGAGGAAAACCAGAACCAGCAACACGAGGCTGCGCATGGCATGTAGTCCGCTCCAACTGCTGCAAGCGGCGCGCCCGGGCGCAGAGCGCCGCTTACTCCCTACGGCTCAATCAGCGCCCAAGTAAGAGCTTCTGTGTCATATAACTTCTACAGGAAGGAATTCGGGGTCAGGGTGCGAACTCGTTTTTGCGTACGCAATAACCGAATTCGCACCCTGACCCCGAATTCGCTATCCGACCTCGACCGGGACGTAGACGGTCGCTTCGCCGCGGCGCACGAGGAGCGCGACGGTGTCGCCCTGCTTCTGCTCGCCGATCAACCGGTCGAAGTCCTCGACGCTCTTCACGCTCTCGCGCCCGACGCCGACGATGACGTCGCCGGGGCGAAGCGGCGTGCGCCCGGCCTCGGCGCTCTCGACCACCAGGCCGTACTCGATGCCGAGCGCCCGGCGCTGCGCCGGCGGCAGCTCGCTCACCACCAGGCCGAGGCGGTTCGGCTTGATCGCCTTGTCCTGGGCGGGCTTCGCGGCCCTGGTATCGGCGACCAGCTCGGCCGCGGTGAACTTCACTTCCTCGGCCTTGCCGCCGCGCCAGATTTTCAGCGTGGCGCTCTGCCCGGGCTTGGTCGCGGCCACGAGGCGCGGCAGCTTGTTCGGGTCGTCGATCTCCTGGCCGTTGTAGGCGAGCACCACGTCGCCGGGCTTGAGTCCCGCCTTGTCCGCGGGGCTGCCGGGCTCGACCGTGGCGATGAGCGCGCCGTTCGGCTCGTTCAGCTTGAAGGACTGCGCCAGCTCCTTCGTCATCGGCTGGATGCGCACGCCGAGCCGGCCGCGGGTCACCTTGCCCTCGGCGCGGAGCTGCCTGCTCACGTCGAGCGCGACCTCGATCGGGATCGCGAACGACACGCCCATGTAGCCGCCGGTCTGGCTGTAGATCATGGAGTTCACCCCGACCACTTCGCCCGCGAGGTTGATGAGCGGCCCGCCCGAATTCCCGGGGTTCACCGCGACGTCGGTCTGGATGAAGGGCACGTAGGTCTCCGCGGGCAGCGAGCGCCCGGTCGCGCTCACGATCCCGGCGGTGATCGTGTTCTCGAAGCCGAACGGCGAGCCGATCGCCGCGACCCATTCGCCGGGCTGGAGCGATGCCGATTTTCCGAGCTTCACCGTGGGCAGCCCGGTGGCGTCGATCTTGAGGAGCGCCACGTCGGTGCGCTCGTCCGCGCCGATCACCTTCGCCTTGAACTCGCGCTTGGCATCGGCCAGCCGCACCGTGACTTCGCCGTCGCCCGCGACCACGTGGGCGTTGGTAAGCACGTAGCCGTCCTGGCTGATGATGAAGCCCGAGCCGAGCCCCTGGCCGGGGCCGGGCGCGCGTTCCGGCGAATCGGGCATGAAGCGGCGGAAGAACTCCTGCAGCGGGTCGTCGGGCGCCTGCTTTTCCTGGGGAGCGCGCGCGGTCCGGGCGGGCTCGCGCTTGGTGATGACGTTCACCACCGCGGGCCCATGCTGCTTCATCAGCGCAGTGAAGTCGGGGAGGTTGGCGGTGCGCCCGCCGGCGGCGGACTTCGCCGCCTGTTTTTCCGGGGCCTGCGCCGGGGCCACGGTGGCGAAGGCAGTCAAAAGGACCAGGGAGAGGAAATGAGGAGCGAGGGTTCTCATGGTGAACCCCTTTCTGCAAGCTTCGCGCCCGGGACTTGAGCGGGTGTCCTAGAAGCGCAGTCCGAAGTCGGCGCGCACCGTGACGTAGCCGACCGTGCTCGGCGCTTCCGACATCTCGATCCATTCGCCGCCGACGAAGGCGCGGATGAAGCCCCGTTCGCGGGGGAAATCGAAGCGCAGGCCGGCGCCGGCGCCGTAGCTCAAGCGCGCGAGCGTGCTGGTGGGTGCCCGCGCGCCGCAGACCTCGCCGTACCACGGATAGGCCCAGCAGGCGTCCGCCGGCGGCTGGGCGCCGAAATCGGGCTCGAGGAAAATCACGCCGGCGGCGGCGGTGACGAAGGGCGTGAGCGGCCGCGCGAGCAGGTTCCAGGTTGCATGCACGCGCAGCATCGCGCTTTCCATGTCGCCGCGGGTCTCGAAGCCGGCGCCGCCGTTGCCGCTGCCCGGTGCGATGCTCGCGCGGTAGCTGAACGTGGCGAGCGAGCCTTCCACGCCCACCGCGAAGTAGTCGTTCAGGTTGCGCGCCACCGAGAAGCCGAAGCCCGCGCCGGTGTCGCTGCGCGCGCTCGCGCCGCCTTCGAACGCGTAGTGGTTCGAGCCGACGACGAACAGGTTGAGGCTCCACTCGCTGGTGTCGCCCCGCGGCCCGGCGAGCGTTCCGGCCGCGGCCGCGGCGAGCAGCATGGCCAGAAACAGCCTCATCAAGAGATGTCTCATGCCGCGAGCGCCGCGGCGCGCCCTCGCTCGACGTCGATATTGCGCAGCAGGATGAGGCCGATCACGAAATAGATGCCGGTGACGAAGATGCCGAGGCGGTGGTTGCCGGCGAAGATCAAGGTCACCGCGCCGTAGGTGAGGGGGCCGAAGATCGACGCCGCCTTGACCGCGAGGCCCCACAGGCCGAAGAACTCGGCGAGCCGCGCCGGCGGCGCGAGGTAGCCCACGACCGCGCGGCCGGCGGCCTGCGACGAGCCCATGCACAGGCCGGCGAGATTCGCCGCCACCCAGAACGAAGCGCTCGATTCGGACAGGCCGGCGAGCACCACCATCACGATCCATCCGACGAGCGTGAGCGAGACGGCGCGAACGTGGCCGACGGCGTCCTGCAGGTAGCCGAAGCCGAACGCGCCGATCGCCGCGGTCACGTTGACCACCAGGATCAGCGCGATGGTCTGCTGCGTGGTGAACTTCATCGCCTGCTCGGCGTAGATCGCGGCGAGGGAGACGACCGCGGTGATCCCCGCCTGGTAGAAAAGCAGGCAGACCAGGAACCGCCTGAGATCCGCGTAGCGCTCGGTCTCGCGCAGTGTCTGCCTGACCCGTGCCCACGGGTTCTCCATGCGCGCCTGCGGCACTGCGCGCTCGTGCAGGAAGACGAACGTCGGCACCGCGGCGAGCGCGAAGAACGCCGCGGTGATCAGCATCGTGACCGGGACCGTTTGCGAAGCAGGCTTGCCTTCGGAAGAAGTGATGTAAAAGAGGCAGATTCCCAATGCCGTCAGGCCGCCGAGGTAGCCGAAGCTCCAGCCCCAGCCCGACACGCGCCCCATCGCGCGCGAATCGGCGAGCTCGGGCAGGAACGCGGCGATCAGGTTCTCGCCCGCGCCGAAGAAATAATTGGACGCGATGAGGAGGAGCAGCGCGACGGCGACGGCGCCCGGCTGCGTGAAATACAGCAGGGCCGTGAACACTACGCAGCCCAGCGTGGTCGCGAGCAGCAGCGGCTTCTTCGCCGCGTGCGCGTCGGCCCAGGCGCCGACGAGCGGACCGGTCAGGAGGATCGCGGCGTACGACACCGAGAGGGCAGCCGTCCAGGCGAACGTCGACCAGGGAGCATTCTGGGCAATGACGCCGACGAAGTACGCGCTGAAGACGGCGGTGATGACGACCGTGGTGTACGCCGAATTGGCGAAGTCGTACATGCTCCAGGCCCAGACCTCGCGCAATTTGACGTCCGGCGCGAGGGCGCGCTTGGCTGCGGTTCGCACGCAGGCGATTCTAAGGGGGTGTGTGGAGGAGGACTTCCTCCCTGATGGGCGAAGCGCCTTGCGGTATAGTCTTTCGCCTATGCAACAAGTAGTTAAGACCCCGGAGGGGAAGACGCAGAGCGGGGCTCGGCTGACGCTTGCCGAGGTGCTCGACTGGCTGGTCGCGGACAAGATGGCCGAGCCCGAGGCGGCGGAGAAGCTGAAGAAGGAGCGGCGCTACTACCGCGGCACGATGCATCCGCTGGTGATCGTCGCCGATCAGAAGTGGAAGAAGGGAGCAACCGCCCCGGGCAGCGCTCTTCTCACGCTCGACGCGCTCACCGAGTGGCTGGCGAAGCGCTCGAGCCTGGAGTACCTGCACATCGATCCGCTCAAGATCGACTTCACCGGCGTGACCGAGATCATGTCGTCGGCGTACGCCACGCGCTTCCGCATCCTGCCGGTGGCGCTCAACTCGAAGGAAGCGGTGATCGCCACCGCGGAGCCGGGAATCCGCGACTGGGAGCCCGAGCTCGCACGCATGATCAAGCGCGAGATCCGGCGCGTGATCGCGAACCCGCTCGACATCGAGCGCTACCAGGTCGAGTTCTACAACCTCGCGAAATCGATCAAGGGCGCCAACAAGAACACCTCGATCAGCGGCCTGTCGAACTTCGAGCAGCTGGTCGAGCTCGGCAAGAGCGACAAGCTCGACGCCAACGACGCGCACGTGGTGCGCGTGGTCGACTGGCTGTGGCAGTACGCCTTCGAGCAGCGCGCGAGCGACATCCACGTCGAGCCGCGGCGCGACCTGGGCATCGTGCGCTTCCGCATCGACGGCGTGCTGCACCAGGTCTACCAGATCCCGGCCTCGGTGCTCGCCGCGATGACCAGCCGCATCAAGATCCTGGCGCGCATGGACGTGGTCGAGAAGCGCCGGCCGCAGGACGGGCGCATCAAGACGCGCAGCGCCGAGCAGGACATCGAGCTGCGCATCTCGACCCTGCCGACCGCGTTCGGCGAGAAGCTGGTGATGCGCATCTTCGACCCCGAGGTGCTGGTGCGCGATTTCAGCGAGCTCGGCTTCTCGGCCGAGGACCAGAAGCGCTGGAAGGAGATGACCGACCGGCCGAACGGCATCGTGCTGGTGACCGGGCCGACCGGCTCGGGCAAGACGACCACCTTGTATTCCACGCTGAAGAGCCTTGCGACCTCCGAAGTGAACGTGTGCACCATCGAGGACCCGATCGAGATGGTCGAGCCGGCGTTCAACCAGATGCAGGTGGTGAGCGCGATCGAGCTCGGCTTCGCCGAGGGCGTGCGCGCGCTGATGCGCCAGGACCCGGACATCATCATGGTGGGCGAGATCCGCGACCTGGAAACCGCGGAAATGGCGGTGCAGTCGGCGCTCACCGGCCACCTCGTGCTGTCCACCCTGCACACCAACGACGCGCCGAGCGCGATCGCCCGCCTGATCGAGCTCGGCGTGGCGCCGTACCTGCTGAACGCCACGCTCAATGGCGTCATGGCGCAGCGCCTGGTGCGCACGCTCTGCCCGCATTGCAAGCAGACGGTGGAGCTCAACCGCGCGGAGGACCAGGACGCCTGGAACGCGCTGGTCGCGCCGTGGAAATCCAAGCATCCGGCGCGCCTCTACAAGCCGGTCGGCTGCCTCGAATGCCGCATGACGGGCTACATGGGGCGGGTCGGGATCTACGAGACGCTGGTGTTTTCCCAGGCCCTGAAGGGCCTGGTGTCCCAGAACGCGGACCTCGTGGCCCTGCGCGAGCAAGCCTTCAAGGAAGGCATGAAGCCGCTGCGCATCTCCGGCGCGGTGAAGGTGGGCGCCGGCGCCACCACGATCGACGAAGTCCTGAAGGTCGCGCCGCCGGTGCGCGACGCGGCGGCGGGCTAGGCCCGCATGTTCGAAATCCTGCTCCTGGTCGCGGCTTCGGGCGGCGCCGTCTATCTGGCGATGCACGTGCTTTCCCGCAGGGGAGAGAAAGCATTGCTGGATGCAAAAGCAGACTCCGCCCGCTTCCGCGGCCTGACCGAGTTGTCTGCCGACTGGTTCTGGGAGACCGACGCCGAACACCGCATCGTCTGGCTCTCGGGCGGCGCGCCGGTGGCGACGTTCTTCGGCCAGACGCCGACCTTCGGCAAGCGCATCTGGGAGATCCCGGGGGTCGAGGTCGAGCCGCGCGCGCTGGAGGCGCACCTCGAGCAGCTCGCGGCCCGGCAATCGTTCTTCGACCTGGAAATCGCGCGCGTGGACGAGCGCGGCGCGCGCCAGGTGCACATCATCTCGGGCCAGTCGCGCCTGGCCGCTGATAACAGGGCTTTCCTCGGTTACCGCGGCGTGGCGCGCGACGTCACCGAGCAGCGCAGCGCCGAGCGGGCGCTGTTCCGCGCGAAGGAGCGGCTCGAGCTCGCGCTCGACGGCGGCAACCTCGCCGAGTTCCACTTCGACGCCGAGCGCGGCGAGCTCTCCGCCGGCGACGGCTGGGTGCGCTTCCTCGGCCACACCGCGTCGCCCACGGTGACGCTCGGCGCCGAACTGATCGCGATGATGCATCCCGACGACCGCGTGCACTACACCGAGGCGCTGGTGCGCGCGCTGAAGGGCGAAGCGCCGGCGCTCGACGTCGAGTTCCGCATCCGCACGCGCCAGGGCAAGTGGAAATGGCTGCACGCGCGCGGGCGCGTCACCGAGCAGGGCTCGCACGGCCGCGCCACGCGCGTCTCGGGGACGGTGGCCGACATCGACGAGCGCAAGCGCGCCGAGGCGGCGCTTGCCGAGCGCGAGCAGCGCTTCCGCGACGTGGTCGACGCCTCGGGCGAATACGTCTGGGAGACCGACGCCCAGGGCCGCTACACCTACCTCTCGGAGCGCGCCGAGGCGGTGCTCGGCTATGCGCGCGCCGAGCTCCTCGGGCGCAAGCCGCGCGACTTCATGCCGCTCGGCGAGCCGCGCATGGTGGACGAATGGTTCGCCGGCCGCGCCGCCGATGGCGAGCCGTTCCGCGACCTGCTGCACCGGATGATCACGAAGTCGGGCGGCGTGATCTGGCAATCGGTGAGCGGCGTGCCGGTGCGCGACCCCCGCGCTCGCCTGATCGGCTGGCGCGGCACCGGCGCCGACGTCACCGCGCGCAAGCACGCGGAGGCGCGCATCGAGCAGCTCACCACGCGCGACGCCCTGACCGGGCTGCCGAATTCCACGCTGCTCGCCGACCGCGCGAGCCAGGCGATCCTCACCGCGGCGCGCAACCGCTCGCAATTCGCGCTGCTGTGCATCGACCTCGACCGCTTCAAGCTGGTGAACGAGTCGATGGGGCACCGCGCCGGCGACGCGCTGCTGCGCGCGGTGGCCGAGCGCATGGGCAACCTCGTGCACGGGGAGGACACGCTGGCGCGCCTCGGCGGCGACGACTTCGTCCTGGTGCAGTCGATCAAGCCGAGCGAGGACGCGGCCGCGGCGGCGGCGGCGCTCGCGCAGCGCATCCTCGGCCTGCTCGCGCGAGCGTTCACCGTCGAGAGCAAGACGCTGAGCGTCGCCGCCTCGATCGGCATCAGCATCTACCCCAACGACGGCCGCGATTTCGTCGAGCTCCTGAAGAACGCCGACGCCGCGCTCTACCACGCCAAGGAGAGCGGCAAGGGCACCTGGCGCCTGTTCGCGCCGGCGCTCAACGCGCGCGCCGCCGAGCGCCTGCGCCTGGAGAACGAGCTGCGCTCGGCGCTCGCGCGCGGCGAGCTCGCGCTGCACTGGCAGCCGGTGGTGCGCGGCTGGCCGCCCGACCGGCGCTCGAGCCCGCTGCACTGGCGCGGCCGCGTGGTCGGCGCCGAGGCGCTGGTGCGCTGGCAGCATCCCACCCGCGGGCTTCTCACCCCGGAGCACTTCGTGCCGCTCGCCGAGGAGTGCGGCCTGATCCGCGCGGTCGACGAGTGGGTCCTCGAGCGCGCGGTCTCGCAGGCGGGCGCGTGGCAGCGGCGCTACGGTCACAAGCTCTGGACCGCGGTCAACGTCTCGGCGCCGCAGCTCTCCCAGGGCGCCGCTTACGTCGAGAAGCTCAAGTCAACCCTGCGCGAGCACCAGCTCGAGGGCCGGCAGGTGGAGCTCGAGGTCACCGAGCGCGTGCTGATGTCGGGCCTCGCCGAGAACGTCGCCACGCTCAAAAGCATCGGCGAGCTCGGCGTGCGCTTCGCCATCGACGACTTCGGCACCGGCTACTCGAGCCTCGCCTATCTGCGCAGCCTGCCGATCGACAAGCTGAAGATCGACCGCTCGTTCCTGAGCGGGATCGACTCGCAGGCGGCCGATGCGGCGATCGTGCGCGCAATCACCGCGCTCGCCTCGACGCTCGGCATTGCGGTCGCCGGGGAGGGCGTGGAGACCGCGGCGCAGCTCGAGCATCTCATGGCGCTCGGCTGCGAGGAATGGCAGGGGCACTACTTCAGCGCGCCGCTCGACACCGCCGGCTTCGAGGAGCTCATTTCCGAGTCCTTCTCGGCGCGCACCGCGCGCAGCTCGGAAGCCTGAATCAGGCCCTCGGCCGCGGCGTGCGCCGCGGCGGGCTCGGCTTCCGCCGCGAGCACCAGCTGGCAGCCGGTCCGGGCAACTTCGGAAGCGAGCTTTTCTATCTCGACAATTCTTTTTGGATTCACCGAGCGGATGTAGATCGCCCGGATGCGCTCCGGGAAGCGCTGCACGATGCGGGTGTAGATCTCCGGATCCTGCTCGCCGCTGTCGCCGATCAGGATGAACTTGAGCTTCGGGTAGGTGCGCAGGATGTCCACGATGGCCTCGCTCTTGTGGTCCTTGTTCGAGGAAAGACCGAAATCGCGAAGCATGAGCGGGCCCAGCGGCAATCCCTGCGCCTCGAGGTACTCGACCAGCGGCGCGTACAGGTTCCAGGGGCTCTTCGAGACGTAGAAGAAGGGGTTCACGCCGGCGTGCAGCGCGCGGTAGAACGCGGCCACGCCGAGGAACGGCTTGCGCGTGCGCGCGTTCGACAGCGCGACGGTCAGGATCATCCGGAGCTTGTTCGCGACGTGGGTCGACACGATCGTGTCGTCGATGTCGCTGATCACGCCGAAGCGGGCTCTTTTCGAGGGCACGAGCACCCGCGCGGTCGCCTTGATGGACCTTGCTTCGAGCAGCTCGAGCTCGACTTCCTGCCAGGCACCCGGGCCGACGCGTCCGCGCGGCGCCAGCTCGAGGCGAAAGTACCCCTCGTCGTCCGACACCCCTTCGGTGGCGACGCCGAGAAAACGCGCGCGCAGCCGCGCCCCCGGCACCTCGTCGGACTCCAGGCGCTTGTAGAAGCGCATCAGGTTGCGCCAGCGCGTGTCGGCGTCGGCGGCGGGGAGGAACCCCTCGTCCTCCAGCACGCGGCCGCAGACGGTGAGCTTCTGCACCGTGCCGTACGTCAGGTACGGCAGGATGATGATGGGGTCGCGCCAGCGCCGCGCGAGCCGGCGCAGCAGCGATTTCGGTCCTAGGAGATCGGGCAGTGCCGGTCCTGGACCACGACCCATTCGGCGCCCCGGCGCTGATAGACGAGCGTCAAGTGGCTCTGGCTGCGCAGCGGCCGCTTGCCCGGCGCGTCCTCGCAGTAGAGCAGGTGCAGAACCGCGAGCGCCGCGTCGGCGGACTCGTGGATCTCGACCGGCGTGGCGAACAGGCGAGCGTGTTCTTTGATGCGGTCGAGCGCCTGCAGGTGCCGGTGCAGAGCCTGCTTGAAGGTCATTTCAGCACCAGCGCCGACAGCGCCCAGGACACGAGGCTGAAGAGGATCGCGCCGAACACGCCGGACCAGAATCCGCCGACCTCGAAGCCCTGCAGCCAGGCGCCGACCATCCAGAAGAGCAGCCCGTTCAGCACGAAGATGAAAAGGCCCAGCGTGAGGAGGGTGACCGGCAGCGTGAGCAGCACCAGCACCGGCCGCACCACGGCATTGATCAGGCCGAGCGCCAGCGCCGCGGCGAGCGCCGCGCCGAAGCTCGACACGGTGACCGACGGCATCAGGTAGGCGACCGCAATCAGCGCGACCGCGTTGATCAGCCAGACGAGGGCGAGCTTGAGGATCATGGCTGCGCCGAGTAGAACAGGTTGGTCAGGCTCTTGATATCGAGGCGCCGGAAGCGGGTGTAGCCCGCCTGGCGCACCAGCGCCTCGGTGGCCGCCGGCCCGAGGCAGGTGCCCAGGCCCGGCCCGCCGCGCGCGAGCGACTGCGTCATGCAGTGGAACAGGCTGAAGCCGTAGAAGGTCGCCGCCACCGGATTGCGGTTGTCCTCGAGCCGGTCTGCGGCCTTCGGCTCGACGATGAAGAGCGTCGCGTCGGGCTTGAGCAGCGCCCGGATCTGGCGCAGCGTCTGCAGCGGCTCGGCCAGGTCGTGCAGCACGTCGCACAGGCTGATGAAATCGAACGCTCCCTGCACCGAGGAAACGTCGCCGGCCACGAAGCGAGCTTTTGGGCTCAAACTTCGAGCTCGTTCAATCGAAGCTTCGTCCGGATCGACGCCGACGATCTCGGCCGCGGGGAACGCGCTTGCGAGCGCGGTGCACACCCGCCCCGAGCCGCAGCCGACGTCGAGCGCGCGCCCGCCGGCGTGAAGGCGCGCGGCGGCCTCGGGCAGCGATTTCATCCAGTAGTCCGCGAAGCGGCTCTCGTACTGGCCGCTGTTGATGAGGTCGAGCGCGCTCACGCAGTCGGCGCCGAAGTCCTCGAAGCGCACGCCGCCGCCTTCAGTGAAGGCGCGCGCCACCTCGGGTGCGACGCGCATCAGCGGCGGCACCATGGCGAACAGCCCGCCGACGAAGTGGTCCGAGTCCTCCGATGCGAGGAAGTAGGCGTGCTCTTCCGGAAGCGCATAGGTCTGCGCCATGGGGTCGAAGTCGAGATAGCCGGCGGCCACCATGCCTTTCAGCCACTCTTCGACATAACGAGGCATCAATCCGGAAATTCTTGTGACGTCGGAAGCGGTGAGCGGGCCCTTGCCGGCCATGAGGCGAAAAAGCCCCGTCTTCACCCCGACGTACACCATGCCCGCGGTCATGGCGCCCGCCATGTCGCGGAAAACCTTCTCCAGCGCCTGCCGGGACTTTTCCTTGTCCACTACTCCCAGAGGCCCTTGGGCATGGGCAGGCCGGCGTAGTCGGCGGCGCCGAGGCGCCCCTGCGGCTCGACCCCCAGGCGCTCGAGCACCGCGATGATCTGGCGCGCGTGCTGCGCCGAGTGCCAGGTGCAGCGCTCGAGCAGCTCGTGCATCGGCCGATCGCCGTAGTAGGTCTTGACCTTCTGCTGGCACGACTTGTCCGGCAGCGCCTTCCACCAGGCTTCAAGTTTCTTTTCCATGCGGGAACCGTAGGCAATGACATCCGCAGTGGTCTTCACTGCAGCCGGCAGCGGCGTGTCGTAAACCTTCGCCATGTCCGGCACGCCGTCCTGGATCGCCTGCAGGAAAGCGTCCGGGATCTGGTAGACATGGTAGGCGAGGGTGAGGGTGCTGCGGTCGCGGCCCGCGGTGGCGCGCTCGTGCATCTTCGCGGCGGGTATCTGCAGCGCGTGGCGCTGCGCGGAGCGCAGCACGTGCAGCCACTTGCGCATCAGCTCCTCCGGCGGCAG
>DATBSZ010000288.1:0-4876 GCA_036559525.1 Burkholderiales bacterium | reverse complement strand
TGGCCGTGCTGCTGCGCGAGGCGCTCCCACAGCCAGTCGGGCAGGTCGGCGCGCACTGCGGCCGGCAGCGCGGCGATCTGCAGCCGGCGGACTCGGCGGCTGAGATCCTCGTCGACAAGACCGTCGAGCGCGCGCGCCGATAGTCCGTGGACGCGCAGCAGCGCCGCGGCGATCAGCGCCTGCGGCTCGGGCGAGCCGGCCGCCGCCTCGAGCGAGCGCTTGCGGCGCAGCACGGCGAACACGGTTTCGGCGACGAACGCGCGCTCGCTTTGCCCGAGGTTGCGATGGTCGCGGAAATAGCGCGACAGGCACTGGTCGGCCGGCGCCTCGAAGCGCAGGATCATGGAAAGCGCGGCGCGGGCATGCGCCAGAACCGCGCGCGTAATTCTCACGGCTGGGAAATTCGCGTAGCGACGTGCTCGTAGCGCGTGCCGTCCTTCTCCACGACGGAGATCCTCACCGGCAGGTAGCCTCGGTCCGCGGCGAGCCAGATCTCCGACACCTCGCCCGAGCCCTCGTTCTTGCGCAGGAGCTTCACCGTGTCGAACTCGCCGGCGGGCGTCGCGAGGCGCTCCCGGCCGTTGGGCCGGTAGGTATGGCGCGACATGCCGCGGCCGTCGGCGATGTGGAAGCTGACCGGCTCGCCTTTCTGCGCGTAAAAGGTCAGCGCGAAGAGGAACGACAGCCGGTCCTGCGTATCCGCGGGCACCGGCTCGGTGCGCGTCGCGCCCTTGTAGCGGCGCGTGATCGTGTTCGCGCTCCAGTCGAACGAGACGCGCTGCGTGTCGCGGCCGCTGCGCTCGTCGACGTATTCCCGCGGCCGCGGGCCGTCGGCTCCGAGATCGCCTTCGCTCGTGCGCTTCGCCCGCCCGAGCAGCGCGTAGACCCCCCGCCCTTTCCAGGTCTCGGTGAGGTGGTAGGTGCCGTTGCCGTGCTCCAGGCGCTCTACGACCTCGGCCATCGTGCTGCCATTGCGCATGAGGTCGTATTCGAGCTCGACCCGTGCCGGCGGGAGCACCTGCGCGAGCGCCGAAAGCGCGACCGGCAGGCTAATCAGCAGCCAGAACGAGTTGCGCATCGTTGCCTGCAGCGTTTTGGTTTAGGTGAACCACGCCGTTGCCGAGGACCAGCCGGCCGTCGAGGAACCAGCGCACCGCGCGCGGGTAGATGACGTGCTCCTGCTTCAGCACGCGCGAGGCGAGCGTCGCGGCAGCGTCGCCGGCGCGCACGGGCACCGCCGCCTGCGCGACGATCGGACCGTGATCGAGATCGGCGGTCACGAAATGGACCGTGCAGCCGTGCAGCTTGACGCCGGCGGCGAGGGCACGCTCGTGCGTGTGCAGGCCTGGGAACGCGGGCAGGAGCGAAGGGTGGATGTTGAGCAGGCGATCACGGTAGCGGGCGACGAACACCGGCGTGAATATACGCATGAAGCCGGCGAGCGCCACGAGGCGCGGCGCAAACCGGTCGATCTCGGCGGCGAGCGCGGCCTCGAACTCTTCGCGCGTGGCGTAACGCCGATGCTCGACCACCCGGGTCGCGATGCCGCGCGCCGCGGCGAGCGCCAGCCCCGCAGCGTCGCCGCGGTTGCTGATAACAGCGCTCACCGGCAGGCCTGCGTCGATCAGCGCCTGCATGTTGCTGCCGCGCCCTGAGATGAGGATGACGACCACGTCAAAATACCCGTTCGGCGCGGTAGCCATCACCTTCCAGCAGGGCGAGGACGCCTTTGTCGCCGTAGAGGTGCAGCGCGCCGAGCGCGACGAAGGCTTCGCCGCGCCGCAGTTGCCGCTGCATGCGGAACGCCATCACCACGCTGCGGTCGTGCACCACCCGCTTCGTCATCGCCGCCTGGTGCGCCGCGATCTGCGGGTGGCGCGCGGCAAACTGCTCCCGCAGCCGCCAGATCGCGGCCAGATCGCGCTCGAGGTAGGCCTCCAGCGTCCGCTCGGCGAGCTCGGTGAGCTCGTCGCGGTGCGCGAGGCTGTGCTTGAGCAGCGCCACCTGCGACTCCATCGGGAACTCGTCGAAGGTAAAGATCTGCTCTTCGACGCCCTCGATCTGCGAGAGCGGCAGCCGCCGCGCGCGCGCCAGCTCGGCGAGATGCATGTCGAGCGGCGTCCCGCGCTCCGCGCGCATGGGATTGCGCAGGTTCAGGAGCACGCCCCAGGGCTTGAGCTTGTTGACCACGTCGCGCGGCAGGCCGATCGGTGCGAGGACCTCGAGCGCGCGCTCGAAGTCTTGCGCGCCGATCTTCTCCTCGAGCGTCTGGCGATCGAGGAACATGGAGGCTTCGAGGAAACGCTCCCGCGAGTACGGGTCGGGCACGAATTCGAGCATCAGGCTCTTCGCCGCATCGAACCGCTGGCGCACCATGGCCGGAAGCTCGGCGAGCCTTGCGTCGGCGACGTGGATCGTGCCGTAGACGTGGCTCGGTGCGACGCCTTTCTTTTCGACGCGCCAGAGCAATCCACGCTCGAAGCGGCGGGCCTGCGCGCGCGCCGGAAGCGCTGCGAGCAGCAGCGCCGTCAACAAGGCCCTGCGTTTCATCGCCGGGGCCCGATCATCGCGTCGGCGCGCACCCAGCGGTCGAAGTCCTGTGCGCTGACGTAGCCGAGCGCGAGCGCCGCCTCGCGCAGCGTGCTGCCTTCGCGGTGCGCCTTCTTCGCGATCTCCGCAGCGCGGTCATAGCCGATATGCGGTGCGAGCGCGGTCACCAGCATGAGCGAGCGCTCGAGCAGCTCGCGGATGCGCGCCTGGTCGGGCTCGATGCCGCGCGCGCAATGCTCGTCGAAAGAGCGGCAGCCGTCGGCGAGCAGCCTCGCGCTCTGCAGGAAAGCGTGGATGATCATCGGCTTGTAGACGTTGAGCTCGAGGTGGCCGGAAGCCGCGCCGATCCCCACTGCGACGTCGTTCCCGGCCACCTGTGCGCACAACATCGTCAACGCCTCGGCCTGGGTGGGGTTGACCTTGCCCGGCATGATCGAGCTGCCGGGCTCGTTTTCCGGAATCCGCAGCTCGGCGAGCCCGGAGCGCGGCCCGGAGCTGAGGAGCCGGATGTCGTTCGCGATCTTGGACAGCGCGGTGGAGAGGGTCTTCAGCGCGCCGTGCGCGAACACCAGAGGCTCATGCCCGCCCAAGGCGGCGAATTTGTTGCTTGCCTCGACGAAAGCCAGCTTGGTGTGCGAAGCAACGGCTGCGCATACTCTGCCCGCAAACTCCGGATGCGTGTTGAGCCCAGTGCCGACTGCGGTGCCGCCGATCGCCAGCTCGTAGAGCGGCGGCAGCACCGCGCGCAGCGCGGCCTGGGCGTGCTCGAGCTGGGCGACATAGCCGGAGAACTCCTGGCCCAGGGTGAGCGGCGTCGCATCCTGCAGGTGGGTGCGCCCGATCTTGATGATCGCGGCGAAGGCGTCGCGCTTTTTCGCGAGCGTCGCTTTCAAGGCCTCGGCGGCGGGGAGGACCTCCTCCTGCAGCGCACGCGCGGCGGCGATATGCATCGCGGTCGGAAAGACGTCGTTGGACGACTGGCCGAGGTTGACCTCGTCATTCGGATGCACCAGGCGCTTCTGGCCGCGCTCGCCGCCGAGCAGCTCGGAGGCGCGATTGGCCAGCACCTCGTTCACGTTCATGTTGGTCTGCGTGCCCGACCCCGTCTGCCAGACGACCAGCGGGAACTCGGCGTCGTGGCGGCCGGCGAGCACTTCTTCCGCGGCGCGCTGAATCGCTTCCGCTTTTTGTTTCGAAAGAAGGTTCAGTTCCGCATTGACCGCGGCCGCCGCCTTCTTGACCAGCGCCAGGGCGTAAATCACCGGGGGCGGCATGCGCTCGCCCGAGATGCGGAAGAAGCGGCGGCTGCGCTCGGTCTGCGCGCCCCACAGCCGCTCGGCGGGCACCTCGATGGTGCCGAAGCTGTCCTTCTCGAGGCGTGAGCCGCTCATCGCGGCCCTAATGTTACTTCTGGTCCTGCTCCTGGGCCTGATCCCGGCCCTGCCTCTGACCTTCCACCTCGGCGTGCACCTTCGTCATGTCGATGGTCTTCGCCTGCGTGATGATCTGCTCGAGCGCCGGGCCGGGCAGAGCGCCCGCCTGCTGGAACAGGATCACTTTCTCGCGGAACACCATCAGCGTCGGGATGGAGCGGATACCGAAGGCGCCGGCGAGCTCCTGCTCCTCCTCGGTATTCACCTTGGCGAACACCACGTCCGCATGGGCTTCCGAGGCCTTCTCGTAGACCGGCGCAAAGCCGCGGCACGGCCCGCACCAGGGCGCCCAGAAGTCGACGATCACCATCGGGTTCTCGTTGACGGTCTTCTCGAAGTTGTCCTTGGTGAGCTCGACGGTGGCCACGACAGTCCTTTCGGCGGGTCAGTAAAAACGGGGGGCAGTGTACTCTAGACAATCATGTACGTCGGCCGGTTCGCGCCCTCGCCCACCGGTCCGCTGCATTTCGGGTCGCTGGTCGCGGCGCTCGCAAGCTGGCTCGATGCGCGCGCCGCGGGCGGCCGCTGGCTGGTGCGCATCGAGGACCTCGACGCGCCTCGCAACCAGCCCGGCGCGGCGCAAGATATTCTGCGTACTCTCGAGCGGATCGGCCTCGCCTGGGACGGCGAGGTCGCGTATCAAAGCCAGCGCACAGGCCGGTACCGAGAAGCGCTGGGACGGCTTGAAAAGCAGACCTACTGGTGCGCCTGCTCGCGCCGCGAGATCGCCGATTCATCGCTCGGCCTCGCAACCGACGGCGCGCAGATCTATCCCGGCACCTGCCGCAACGGGATCGCGCCGGACAGGACGCCGCGTGCGCTTCGATTGAGAACCTCCGCGGAACGCATCGTGTTCGACGATCTCCTCCAGGGCCGTCAACAGCAGATCCTCG
>DATBSZ010000287.1:0-5340 GCA_036559525.1 Burkholderiales bacterium | reverse complement strand
GCGCGAGCGCAAAGTGCTCACTCTTGAAGAAGCGGTGCGGCGGATGACGTCGGATCCGGCAGACTTCTTCGGCATCAAGGATCGCGGCAGGATCGCGCCGGGAATGGCCGCGGACCTGGTGATCTTCGACCCGGCGAGCGTTGGCTCCGGCGGGCGTCCCGAGCGGCTCTACGACCTGCCGGGCGGCGCGAAGCGCATGGTGATGCGCTCGCGCGGCATCGAGATGACGCTGGTGAACGGCGTGGTGACCTGGGAGAAGGGCGCGCTCACCGGCGCCGCGGCGGGACGCGTGCTGCGTTCCTGATTCGCCGCTAGACGGTCGGGGTGACGACCTGCCAGCCCTCGTCGGGCTGGGCGAGCGCGCAGCTGTGACGGCGCACGACTTCCCGAATATCGGCGGCGGAGCAGCGGCGGGCGTCGTAGCTGCACAAGGAAAGGATGCGCCGGCCGTGGAACGCCCGGTGCACGATCTCCTCGTAGTCCATGAAGTCGGGCCAGGTTTCCGGCGTGAGGAAGCTGGCGTTCCCGGTGATGCGAAGCCCGCTGTAGCCTTCCGCCAGGGCGCGTTCCTCCTCGGCGAGCCAGAGCTCCGCGACCTCGCTGCTCTTCAGTCCCGCGGAGTCGGTGTACCACGCAGAAAAGTCGCGCACCGTGAGCGCTCCGCTTCGAATCGCCGCGTCCACGTCGACACCGGTTTTCTGCAGCTCCAGCCGGGCATCGGCGGCGTTCAGGGGCTCGGCGGTGATCCAGATGCAGCGCTCGTTGCTGTTCAATCCCGCGACGAAAAATGGCACCAGCGCCGCCACCATGTCTGCGCGCTCGCGGTAGAAGTGGCACATGTGGGTGCCGTACGGAACCTGCGCGACCCCGGGCAGCCCGCAATTGGTGAAGCTCGACGTCGCTTGGAAAATCTCGGCCTGCATATCTGCAAATCCTAGGCCGAGCGCCCCAGCGTGCGCTAGCGGGGAGGGCCTTACAACTTCTCAGAGTTTCGCGGCGGTTTTTATCCGGTTGTGGCTCCCCCGCACCGCTGGAGTGCACCGACCCATCACCCGACGCTGATTGACGCACGGCGAACGCGCGACGTAGCCTCTTCCCCGGTCCTAACCGGGAGAGGCCATGCACATCAAGACAGCGGTACTCGTTTCGACGATCGCGGTGTCGCTCCTCGGCGTCGCCGCGCACGCGCAGCAGCCGCAGCAGACGTGCTTTCCGTCCAAGCACGGGAAGGACGACCAGGTCGGCAACCTGAACTACGTGACGCCGGAGAAAACGCTCGCCGCGGCGAAGCTGGTGACGAAGGGCAAGAGCTACCGCCTCGGCATCGAAACCAACAAGGACACGCCGGCGTTTCCGCCGCGCACCTGGTCGATCACCATTCTGCAGCCGGGCCAGGTGCACGGCGCCTCGCTCGGCCCGACGAAGACGACTTATAACGACGACATCATCACCGGCTGGGTCGGCATCGGCTCGCAGCTCGACGGCCTGGGCCACATCGGCATCGACGGTGTCTACTACAACTGCAACAAGGCCGCCGAGTTCGTCCAGGCCGACGGCCTGAAGAAGCTCGGCGTCGAGAAGGTGCCGCCGATCGCGACGCGCGGCGTGCTGCTCGACATGGCGGGCTACTTCAATACCGACATCGTGAAGGAAGGCACCGCCTTCAACCGCGCCGAGATCGAGGGCGCGATGAAGCGCCAGGGAGTGAAGTCGATCGAGCGCGGCGACGTCGTGCTGTTCCACACCGGCTGGACCAAGCTGATCGGCAAGGACAACAAGCGCTACGGCTCGGTCGAGCCCGGCCTCGGCGTGGGCGGTGCGCGCTACCTCGCCGAGCGCCAGGTGGCGATGGTCGGCGCCGACACCTGGGGGGTCGAGGTGGTTCCGTTCGAGAAAAACCAGGGCGTGTTCGAGGTGCACCAGATCCTGCTGCCCATGAATGGCATCTACATCCTCGAGAACATGGAGACTTCGGAGATGGTGAAAGACCAGGCGTGGGAGTTTCTCTTCACGCTCGGGCCTTCGCGCATCACCGGCGCGGTGCAGGCGATCATCAATCCGATCGCGATCAAGTGAACGGACGGCGCGATAAGCGGGAATTCGCGCTCCGGCGGCGGTGTATGCGCTAGTATCGCCTGCGTCTCTTGGAGGGGGATATGCGGCCCGAGCTATTGCCGCTGGCAGCAAGTCTGAGCGCAAAGGGCGAGCGCTTCGCGCTCGTCACCGTGGTGCGGCGCGAGCCGCCGAGCTCGGCACGCGTGGGCGATACGGCGCTGGTCACCGAGAGCGGCGAATACCACGGCTGGGCGGGCGGCGGCTGCACGCGCGAGACGGTGGTTCGCGAGGCGCAGCGCGCGATGGCCGACGGTGAACCCCGCCTGTTGTGTTTGAGCCCTGAGACAAACCCAACGACAAGATCAGGAATGATCGCCCTCCAGATGACCTGCGACAGCGGAGGCACCGTGGAAATCTACGTCGAGCCCGTGCTGCCCGTTCCGCGCCTGGTCCTGTTCGGCGCCACGCCCATGGTCGAGGCGCTCGCGCGCATCGGCGAGGCAATGGGCTACCGCGTCGAGCGCGGGGCGGATGCTGCGCTCAAGGGCGCGCACGTGCTGGTGGGAACCATGGGCGACGAGGACCTGGAAGTCCTGCAAAAGGTCCTGCGCGCGGAGCCGGCCTACGTCGGCGTGATCGCGAGCCGCAAGCGCTTCGACCACGTGCGCCAGACCCTGATCGCCTGCGGCGTGCCGCGCGCCGCGGTGGAGCGCGTCGCGGCGCCCGCGGGGCTGGACATCGGCGCGCGGACGCCGGAAGAGATTGCGCTGAGCGTCATGGCGCAGATCGTGGAGCGGAGCCGAAAAGCTGCCCCTGTTGAGACTGTTTTAGAGGAAGCCATAGACCCGATCTGCGGCATGGCGGTTGCCGTGGCCGGCGCGCGCCACAGCGCGGAGCTCGAGGGCAAGACCTACTACTTCTGCTGCGCAGGCTGCCGCACCAAGTTCCTTCAAAAAGGAGTGAGCGCATGATTCCCGCGCCTTTCGACTATCACCGCCCGGGGACGCTCGACGAGGCCATCGGCCTGCTCGCGCGCTACGGCGACCAGGCCAAGGTGCTCGCGGGCGGCATGAGCCTGCTGCCGACGCTCAAGCTGCGCCTGGGCTCCTATGCGCACCTGGTCGACATCAACCGGATTCCCGGGCTCGAGTACGTCAAGGAAGAGAAGGGCTGGCTGCGCATCGGCGCGGGAACGCGGCAGGCCGCCCTCGAGAGAAGTGAATTGGTCAAAACAAAGTATCCCCTGTTGGCTGATGCAATTCCGCTCATCGCCGACCCGCTGGTGCGCAACCGCGGCACCATCGGCGGCAATATCGCCAACGGCGACCCGGCGAACGACTGGCCGGCGATCGTCATCGCGCTCGGCGCCGAGCTGGTGGCGAAAGGGCGCGGCGGCGAGCGCACCATCCCGGCGAGCCGCTTCTACAAGGGCCTGTTCGTCACCGACCTCAAGGCCGACGAGATCCTCACCGAGGTGCGCATTCCGGCGCCCGCGGGGCAGAGCGGCGGCGCGTACCGCAAGCTCAAGCGCAAGACCGGCGACTACGCCGTGGTCGCGGTCGCGGTGCAGCTCGCGCTCGGCAAGGGCGGCGCGGTGGAGCGCGCCGGCGTCGCGCTGACCAACGTGGGGCCGACGCCGACGGATGCGGTTGCGGCTGCGAAATTCCTCGCAGGCAAGACCCTGGATGAAAAAACCATTGCGGAAGCGTCGAAGCTCGCCGCCGCGGCCGGCTCGCCGAGCGGCGACCGCCGCGGCTCGTCCGACTACAAGCGCGAGATGACGCGCGTGCTGGCGGGGCGGGCCCTGAAGGCTGCGCTCGAGCGCGCGGGGAGGAGCTGAGATGAAGCACAAGATCAGCGTCACGGTGAACGGCGCGGCGCGCGAAGCGGAAGTGGAATCGCGATTGCTGCTGGTGCACTTCATAAGAGAAAACCTGCGCCTTACCGGAACCCATATCGGCTGCGACACGTCGCACTGCGGCGTGTGCACGGTGCTGCTCGACGGACAGCCGGTGAAGTCGTGCACGCTGCTCGCGGTGCAGGCCGACGGCTGCAGCGTCTCCACGGTCGAGGGCCTGGAGCAGGGCGGCAAGCTCCACCCGGTGCAGGAAGCGTTTACGGAGAAGCACGCGCTCCAGTGCGGCTTCTGCACGCCGGGAATGCTGATGACCTGCTCGGCGCTCCTCGAGCGCAACAAGAAGCCGAGCGAAGAAGAGATCCGCCAGGCGATCTCCGGGAACCTGTGCCGCTGCACGGGCTACCTCAATATCGTGAAAGCGGTGCAGCACGCCGCGGAGAAGATGGCATGAAAACCAGCGAGAAGATCTGCGGCATGGGTCACTCGATGAAGCGCAAGGAGGACCCGCGCTTCATCCGCGGCAAGGGCAACTACGTCGACGACATCCAGCTTCCGGGGATGCTGTACATGGACATCGTGCGCAGTCCCTATGCGCACGCCAAGATCAAGAAGATCGACACCTCGGCCGCGCTCAAGATCCCGGGTGTGCTGGCGGTGATCGACGGGCCGACGCTCGAGAAGTACAAGCTGCACTGGATGCCGACCATCTCGGGCGACACGCAGATGGTGCTGCCGATCGACGAGGTGATGTACGTGGCGCAGGAGGTGTGCGCGGTGATCGCCACCGAGCGCTACATCGCGGCCGACGGCGCCGACGCAGTCGAGGTGGAATACGAGCCGCTGCCCGTCCTGGTCGATCCGCTGAAATCGATAGCGCCGGGCGCGCCGGTGCTGCGCAAGGACAAGAAGGGCAAAAAGGACAACCTCGCCTTCCACTGGGAGGCGGGCGACCGCGGCGCCACCGACAGCGCGCTCGGCCAGGCCGACGTGGTGGCGAGCCAGTTCGTCTACGTGCCGCGCATCCACGTCGCCTCGATGGAGACCTGCGGCTGCGTCGCCGACTTCAACAGCGCCGAGGGCAAGCTCACGGTGTACATGACCACGCAGGCGCCGCACGCGGTGCGCACGGTGTTCGCGCTGGTCGCGGGCCATGTCGGCCTGTCGGAGGAAAGGATCCGGATCGTTTCGCCGGACATCGGCGGCGGCTTCGGCGGCAAGGTGCCGGTCTATCCCGGCTACGTGATCGCGGTGGCGGCGTCGGTGGTGATCGGCAAGCCGGTGAAGTGGATCGAGGACCGGATGGAGAACCTGCAGGCCGATTCGTTCGCGCGCGACTACCACATGAAGGTCGAGCTCGGCGCGAAGAAGGACGGCACGATGACGGCGCTGCGCATCAAGACCATCGCCGACCACGGCTACACCAACGC
>DATBSZ010000286.1:0-7629 GCA_036559525.1 Burkholderiales bacterium | reverse complement strand
GGGGGCGCTCGCCCGCGGCTGGGAAGTCTTCGGCGTGCGCAACGGCTACGCCGGCCTGCTCGGCGACCTGATCGAGCCGCTCGCCGCGCGCGACGTCGGCGGCATCGTGCAGTCGGGCGGCACCGTGCTCGGCAGCGCGCGCTGCCCGGAGTTCGTCGAGGCCGCCGGGCGCGCCAAAGCGCTCTCAAACCTCAAGAAAAAATCAATCGACGCCCTGGTCGTGATCGGCGGCAACGGCTCGCAGTCGGGCTCGGCGAGCCTCGCGCGCGAGGGCTTCGCCGTAGTCGGCGTGCCCTCCACTATCGACAACGACCTCTACGGCAACGACGTGAGCATAGGCTGCGACACCGCGATCAACATCACGCTCGAGGCGATCGACCGCCTGCGCACCACGGCGTCGTCGCACCAGCGCGCGTTCGCGGTGGAGACGATGGGGCGCGACTGCGGCTACATCGCGCTCATGGCCGGCATCGCCGGCGGCGCCGAGGTGATCGCGCTGCCCGAGAGCGAGATCCTGCCTTCGCAAGTCGCCGAACGTCTGCGCGACGCCTACCGCCGCGGCAAGACCCACGCGCTCGCGGTGATCGCCGAGGGCGCGAAGTGCGGCGTGCACGAGCTGATGGAGTACTACGCGGCGCGCCGCGCCGACATCGGCTTCGAGCTGCGTGTGACGCGCCTGGGCCACGTGGTGCGCGGCGGCATTCCCGGCGCCGCCGACCGCGTCCTCGCCACGCGGCTCGGCGCGGCGGCGATCGAGACGCTGGCCGCGGGCCGGCACGGCGTGCTCGTCGGCATCGTGAAGAACGACATCGTCACCACGCCGCTCGCCGACATCACGGGGCGCACGCGCCCCGCCGACGCGAGCCTGCTCGAGCTCGCGCGGGTTATGGCAATCTAGGCGGGACGGGGAGGGGGAATGAAGCTCGCGCACATCGCTGCCTTGTTGTTCTGTTTCACGTCGTTCCAGGCGGGCGCCCAGTCGCCGCTGACCGTTTACTGCTCGATCATCGACGAGCAATGCCGGGCCGGGGTGGCCGCGTTCGAGCGCGCCACGGGCACCAAGGTCACGATGGTGCGCAAGGGGACCGGCGAAACCTACGCGCAGATTCGCGCCGAGGCGTCGAGCCCGCGCGGCGACGTGTGGTGGGGCGGCCCGGGGGATCCCCACATGCAGGCCGCGGAGGAAGGCCTGCTCGAGGAATACAAGTCGCCGAAGCTCGCCGAGCTTCATCCGTGGGCGGTGCGGCTCGCGGAGCTGTCGAAATTCAGGACCACGGGCATCTACCTCGGCGCGCTCGGCATCGGCTACAACACCGACGTGCTGAAGAAGAAGAACATTCCCGAGCCGAAGTGCTGGGCGGACCTCCTCGATGCGAGATTCAGGGACGAGGTGCAGATCGCGGACCCGAATTCCTCGGGCACGGCCTACGTGATGCTCGCGACCATCGTGCAGCTCATGGGCGAGGACAAGGGTTTCGCGTACCTGAAGGCCCTGCACCGCAACGTCAACCAGTACACCAAGTCGGGGATCGCCCCGGTCAAGTCGACGGCGTCGGGCGAGACCGGGGTCGGCATCGCCTTCCTGCACGACATGGTGACGATGCGCGTGCAGGGCGCGCCGATCCAGACCGTCGCGCCCTGCGAGGGCACCGGCTACGAGATCGGCGCGGTGTCGCTCATCAAGGGGCGCAAGAACGCCGAAGCCGCGAAGCGCTTCCTCGATTGGACCCTTTCGGCGCAGGCGCAGAAGATCGTCGGCGTGGACCAGAACATCTACTCCATCCCGTCAAACAAGGCCGCGCCGGTCCATGCCCAGGCGCCGAAGATCGCCGCGATCAAGCTGATCGACTACGACTCGGCGAAATACGGCTCCTCGGCTGAGCGCAATCGCCTCCTCAAGAAGTGGGGCGACGAGGTGAAGGCGGCTCCGAAGTAGCCGGCGCGAATTTTGCTGCACCGGGATCATGCGCAAGATCCTGGCGGTCGGTGCGGGGACGGCGCTCCTCGTCGCCCTGTACGCAGCAGCCGGCACCTGGATCGCTCCCCGCTACGTGCGCGAGGCGCTCGTGGACGCGGCGGCAAAGCAGGGATTCAACCTCGAGCTGAAAACCGTGCGCACTCACCCCTTCGCGCTCAGCGTCGCGCTGGAAGGCATCGAGTTGCGCGGCCCGCTGGGCCGCAACGCTGCGGCCCGGACGGCGAGCGTCGACCTTTCCTCGGCTTCTCTGTGGCACCGGGCTTGGGTCGTGCGCGAGCTCGCGGTCGAAGGTGGCACGGTGCAGGTCGCTGGGCAGGGGCTCGCCCTGCAGGAGCTCACGTTTCACGCGCGCGATCTATCGACCGGCGAGGCGCAGCCCGGACGCTTCGAAGCCGCCGGGCGCCTCGCCGGCGGCGCAGGCCGGATCGCCGCGCGCGGCGCGCTGTCGCTGGCGCCGCTTGCTCTCCACGAAGTCGTCATCGAGGGCAGCGGCCTTGCCTATGCGGGCGTCGAGCTGAAACAGGCCACGCTCGAGGCGCCGATGGTGCCGGTTCCACCGCGCGAGCCCATTGCGCTCGCGCTGCGCGCGAGCGTGGCGCCGCAGGGCACGATTGTGGCGCACGGCACGGTCGGTCTCCAGCCGCAGCGCGCCGACCTCGAGATCGAGTTCGATGCGCTGCCGCTCGCGCCGGCGCAGCGCTGGCTGCCGGACGCCGCCCTGAAGATTGCCTCGGGCGCGTTGTCCGGCAAAGGGGCGCTACAGATCGGCGAGGCGACCGCAGCGTACGAGGGCTCGGCTGCCGTGCATGCACTGCGCCTGACGGAGCGCGATTCGGGCGCGCCGCTCCTCGCCTGGCAGCATGCCGGGACCGACTCGCTGAAGCTCGCGCTGGCACCGGTCAGCGTCGAGATCCGTGAGCTGGTGCTGCGTGCGCCGGAAGGGCGTTTGGTAATCGAGCAGGACGGCTCGATGAATTTCGCGAAGGTTTTCGGCGGTGGTGATGCAACTGAAAAGGACACGCCGTTGCGCGCCAGCGTCGAGCGCCTGCGCATCGAGAGCGGCACGCTGCACTTCGCCGATCGCTCGCTCGCCAATCCGTTCGAAGTCACGATCCGCGACCTGGCCGGCGGGATCACCGGCGTCAGCACCGCGGCGGGGAAGGAGCCTGCACGCGTGCGCCTCAACGGCCGCGTGCAGCCCTACGGAGTGGCGCGCATCCGCGGGACGATCGACCTGAACGCGCCGACGAGCCTAGCCGACGTCCGGGCGAGCCTCCGCAACCTGCACCTCGAGGCCTTCAACCCGTACATCGCGAAGTTCGCCGGCTATCGCATCGAGTCTGGCCGCGTGTCGGCCGATCTGCGCTACGAACTGCGCGCCGGCCGCCTGGTGGGCACCAACAAGCTCGCGTTCGAGAGCATGAAGCTCGGCGAAAAGCTCGAAACAGAGGGGCTATTCGACCTGCCGCTCGAGCTCGCGGTGGCGCTGCTCGCCGACGCGGAAGGCCGCATCGACCTCGACATCCCGGTGCGCGGCAACCTGAACGATCCGCAGTTCGACCTCGGCACCATCATGGCGCGCGCCTTCGGCAACGTGCTGAAGAAAATCGTGTCGGCGCCGTTCCGCGCGCTCGCCGGGCTCTTTGGCGGCGAGGACCGCGATCCGGGCGCGGTGGCCTTCGCGCCCGGCTCCGCCGCGCTCACGCCCCCTGCGGAGGAGGACGTCGCGCAGGTGGCGAAGGCGCTCGAGGAGCGCCCGCGGCTCGGCATCCGGGTGCACGGCGGCTACGACCCCGC
The DNA here is from genome assembly GCA_036559525.1 of Burkholderiales bacterium. GTDB lineage: Bacteria > Pseudomonadota > Gammaproteobacteria > Burkholderiales > SG8-39 > SCGC-AG-212-J23. The sequence continues at coordinate 3,854 of DATBSZ010000286.1, read as the reverse complement.
GCGCGATCCGGACGCGCTGCGCCTGCGCGCGGCGCGCGACGAGCTTGCCCACGCCGCGGGGCTCAAAGGTTCGCTCGACCTGTCCGATCCGAAGGTCGTGCGCGCGGCCGAGCGGCTGTATCTGAAGCACGGCGGCGAACGCGCTGGGCTGGCCGACCTGCGCAAGGGCGAGCCGCGTTACGTCCGGGCGCTGCTGCAAAGGCTCGCCGCCGCCATGCCCGCCGATCCCGCGGCGGCGGAGACGCTCGCCCGGGAGCGCGCGGAGGCCGTCCGGGCGGCGCTGCTCGACCACGGCGTCGAGCCGGAGCGCGTGCAGGTCGCAGCGACGGTGCAGCAACAGGCCGAAGGGGAGGGCGTGCCGACCCGGCTTGCGCTAGGCCTCGGCCAGTGAGGACGGAACAATGCCGCCTCTGACCATGTCGGCGCGAACGGCATCGGTGCGCAGCAATGCGAGCAGCGCCGAAGCGCCCTTCGGATTCGCGGCATTCGCCGGAATCCCGGCCGCGAAATGCGTCAGTCTCTGGACCGGCTCCGGCAGCGGGCCGACGATCTCGATCCCGGGGACCGGCGCCAGCTCGCAAAGTTGCTGCACGCCGAGCTCGGCTTCCCCCGCCGCCACCACCAGGCCGACCGGTCCCTTTTCGACGACCACTCGCTTCTTCAGTCTTATGTCAAAGCGCTGGAGCAGCTCGGCGAAATAGATTCCGCTCGCGCCGACCTTCGAGTGCGCGACCGAGCGCGCGGAGACGAGCGCACGCTTGAGCGCGTCGACCGAGCTGATATCCGGCTTCGGCGCGCCGGCGCGGACCGCAATGCCGACGCCCGAGCTGCCGAGGGCGCGAACCTGCGCCACCTTGCCGCTCGCGCGCAACGCTTCCATCGCCTCGGCGGTCAGGACCAGCAGATCCGCCCGCAGGCCCGCCTCGAACTCGGCCAGGATTGCCTGCGTTGCATCGAAGCGCATGTCGAGCCGCACGCCGAGGGATTGCTCGAATGCCGGCGCGGATTTCTCCAGCACGCCTTTTAACGCGAGGGAGCTCGACACCGCGAGGCTCGACCGTCCGGCCATGCGACAATTTAATCGCTTGTCCGAACCAACCCGCAAGTCGCAGATCGATGCCGTGCTCCTCAAGCTCCCCGGGGTCAGCACGCGCAAGATCAATGGCCTCGACGCCTATTTCGTGAGCGACCGGATGTTCGCGTGCATCAGCGGCGACGGGGTCGGACTGCGCCTTCCCGTCGCCGCCGCGACCGAGGCGCAGTTCTCGAGGGACGACGTGGTGCCGTTTCAGCCGCGCGGGCTTGCGAGCTCCCGGGAGTGGATCCAGATCAACCGCGCCGACGCGGCCGACTACGAGAAGGACCTGGAGCTGTTTCGCGCCTCGCTGGAATTCGTGAGCGGCGGCCGGACCCGCTAGACCTTTACAGGCTTGTCTGCCTGTGCCCGGGGCGCGGGTACTTCGCCAGCTCGTCGAGCAGGGTGGCGACCTTGATGCCCATGAACATCATGCCTTGCGGAAAGGTGGCCCCTTCCGTAAAGCGCACCGGGCCGCTGGGATTGCTCAGCGTGACCGGCGCAATGCAGGTCCAGGACCCGTCCGCATTTCTGCGGAAGGCGTCCATGAAGTGCACCATGATCCTCCCCCTCGGGCGTACTTTACCGCCCTGCGACAGCCCCGCTCAAGGGGACGATTAGGCCGAAATGCCCTGTTTAGGCGGGAAATAGCCGGTTGATCCCGGTCGTCAGCCGCTCGGCGCTCACGCCGTAGACGTGCAGCGAGACGAGGGTGCCGCGGCCGCGATTGGACACGCGGTGGATCGTCCTGCACTCGAGATCGCGCTCGGCGATGTCGCCCGCCCGGTAGACCGCGTTTTTCAGGGGGCTCAAGTTCCCGCCGGACTCGCGAAACTGCTCCTCGGTCAGCTCGCCCTCGGCGATGCCGTAGGCGCACCAGACGCGGTGGCCGTGCACCGGGCTCACCTGGCCCGGCAGCCAGGTGATCGCCGTGATGACAAAGGCGTCTTCGGGGTCGACGTAAAGCACGTGGCGCATGTAGCCGGCCGGGTCGCCGATGCGATGCTCCGGCCGCAGCCAGCGGTTCTCGCTCAGGGCTTCCTTGAGAACCGGCGCCACGTCTCTGCCCGGCATTTCCTTCGCCGCCCGCGCGAGCTCCGCGAGCGCCGGGTGGATCGGGTTCACGCCAGGCCTTCGAAGAGCTGCACGCTCACGAGCTCGCCGGCTTTGACCGCCGCGCGCTCGTGCTCGATCACGATGAAGCAGTTCGCTTCCGACATCGAGCGCAGCACGCCGGAGCCCTGCTGGCCGGTGGTTCGCACCTTCCACTGATCCTGGTCCCGGAACAGGATCCCGCGCTGGTATTCGGTGCGGCCGGGGACTTTCCGCAGGTTCTCGGCAGCCACCGCCTTCAGCAGCGGCAGCGCATCGTCGTTCCTTCCCGAGAGATGGATGAGCGCGTCGCGCACGAACTGGTAGAAGGTGACCATCACCGCGACCGGATTTCCCGGCAGCCCGAAGAGGAACGCGTTGCCGATCTTGCCGAACGCCATCGGCCGCCCGGGGCGCATCGCGATCTTCCAGAACAGCACCTCGCCGAGCTTTGCCATCAGCTGCTTGACGAAGTCGGCCTCGCCCACCGAGACGCCGCCCGTGGTGATGACCACGTCCTGCCTTGAAGCAAGGAGAAAAGCACTCTCCAACGCCGCCGGATCGTCGCGCACTACGCCCATGTCGACGATCTCGACCCCGAGCCGCGCCAGCATGCCGTGCAGCGTGTAGCGGTTCGAGTCGTAGACCTCGCCTTCCTTGAGCGGCGCGCCGATCGACGCGAGCTCGTCGCCGGTGGCGAAGAACGCCACGCGCAGCCTGCGCTTCACCCGGACCTCGCCCATGCCGAGCGAGGCGACGAGGCCGATGTCGGCCGGCGTCAGGAGCTTTCCGCTTCTCAAAACCGGGGTGCCGACCTTCAGGTCTTCGCCGGCGTAGCGCACGTTCTGCGCCTTCTTCTGTCCCGCCGGGATAGTGACGCGCTCGCCTTCCTTCTTCACCACCTCCTGGATGACCACGGTGTCGGCGCCGGCAGGCATCACCGCGCCGGTCATGATGCGCACGCACTCGCCCGCGCCGAGCTTGCCGTGGAAAGGCTTGCCGGCCAGGGCCGTTCCGATTTCCTTCAACGGCTGTTTTTCGAGATCGGAAAAGCGCACCGCATAACCGTCCATCGCCGAGTTGTCGTGCGCCGGGACGTCGATGTGCGGAACGATGTCTTGCGATAGAACGCGGCCCAGCGCTTCGCGAATTTTCAGGTTTTCAGAGTCGTTTATCGGTGTGAGGCAGGCGAGTATGGCCTCGCGCGCCTTGTCGACCCGCAGCGCGTCGGGATCGTAGCCGTCGAGGCAGCTCACCGTCTGCGCAATGCTCATTCCCGCTTCAGCTCCTCGAGGGTGTTGATGTTGCGGAAGGCGTCGGCTTCGTCGTCGAAGCTCACCTCGACCACCTTGAGCGCGGCATACCAGGCGTCGATCTTGCGGCCGCCCGTCGCGAGAAACGCCTCCAGGCTCTCGCGCACCTGCCTTTTCATGAGCGCGAACACCGGGTGCGGCTGATCGCCGGTCCTGGCGACGGCGAGATGGTTTTCGCCCAGAGAATTGCTCAAACGCAAAACGAGGTCGGACGGCAGGAACGGCGAATCGCAGGGCACCGTGACGACATGCGGTTCGCGCGCGGCCTTGAGGCCCGCGTGCAGGCCGGCGAGCGGGCCGGCGAAGCCGCCGATCTCGTCGGGCACCACGCGGTGCCCGTAGCTTTCATACCTCTCGATATTCTGATTGGCGTT
>DATBSZ010000285.1:0-10809 GCA_036559525.1 Burkholderiales bacterium | reverse complement strand
CTGGACGTCGGCAGGGGCTTCTTCCGCGGGCTGGTGAACCAGCAGTGGATCCAATTCAGCGACGGCTACGGCTCGCAGGCCTGGACGCAGTACCGCATCGACTTCGGCACCAAGTTCTGATGACCCGGAAATTGGTTATTGCGCTCGCGGCATGCGCATTGAGCTTCCCGGCAGCGGCGCAGCAGGTCGCGGGGGTCTTCGGCAAGGGCCGCACGCACGTCGTCGTGACCGCCGGCACCGGCTACGCGTTCGACGAAAGCTACCTCGTCCTCGGGCTCGGCGCGACCTACTACCTGCTCGACGGGCTCGGCGTCGGCCTTTTCTTCGAGTCCTGGTCCGGCTCGGACCCCGGCATGACGAAGATCACGCCTTCGGTGCAGTACGTGTTCCACCGCGTGCAGGTCGTGAAGCCCTATGTCGGCGCGTTCTATCGCCGCACCGATATCGACGGCCTGCCGGACCTCGATTCCGTCGGCGCGCGCGCCGGCGCCTACCTCCAGGCCGGGCGCAACATGTACATCGGCGCAGGCGTGGTCTACGAGTCCTACCTCGATTGCGAAAAGGCCGTCTACCGCTCGTGCGACAGCACTTACGGCGAGCTAAGCTTCACGCTTGCGTTCTAATTCGATGAGCGCCCGGTTATCACTCGCCGCGCTGACGTGCGCGATCGCGTCGTGCGCCTACGTCGAAGCCACTACGACGCAGTATGTCGGCGTGCCAAAGTTTCCGCCGACCAAGCCCGCCGCGGTGCAGGTTCTGCCGGCCGAGCCGGCGCAGCGGCACGATCGCCTCGGCGAGGTCCTGCTCGACATCTCCGTCGACCCGGCGCCGCCGGTCGCCGATATCGAAGAGCGGCTGCGCGAAGAGGGAGCGAAAATGGGAGCGAACGCCGTCTACGTCATCCGCGATGTAATCAGGCCGGGAGAGGGGCGCAAGCTCATCGGCATCGCGATCCGGTTCCGCCAATGAGATTTCTCTTCTCCGCAGTTCTCCTGATGGTCGCCTGTACCTGCCGGGCGCAGGCTCCCGCTCCCGACGTCGCATGGCCGCGCGAGGCGAAGGCCGCCGACGGCACGGTGATCACCGTGTACCAGCCGCAGGTCGAGCGCTGGGCGGAGGGCAACCTGTCGGGCAGGGCGGCAGTGTCGGTCAAGCGGCCGGGCGAGAAGGAGCCGCACTACGGCGTGATCGAGCTCTCCGCGCGCACCGAGATCGACAAGTCTTCCGACGTGGCGACGCTCTCGTCGCTGCGCATCACCAAGTCGAGCTTTCCCGGCATGAGCCCGGAAGAGGCCGAGAAGCATCTCGCCACGCTGCGCGCTTCGGTGACAAGGACGAGCTGGCCGGTATCGGCGCAGGCGCTGCAGGCCAATCTCGCGATCGCGCAGGCGCGCTCGCAGAAGGGGCTGCCGGTGAAGAACGACCCGCCGCAGATCCTGTTCCGCACCGCCCCGTCCATGCTGGTGGTGGTCGACGGCGAGCCGGCGCTGCGCGACGTGAAGGATGCGCCCGGGCTGCAGCGCATCCTCAATACCACTGCGCTGATCTTTTTCGAGAAGTCTTCCTCCACCTATTCCCTGCGCGCGCTCGGCCGCTGGTGGCAGGCGCCGGCGCTGGACGGCGCCTGGAAGTCCGGGCCGCTGATGCTGGCGACGCTCGACAAGCCGCGCGAAGCGCTCGAAAAGCAGTACGACCCGCTCGAGGGCAAGGACGCCGACGGCAAGCCGGTGTTCGAGCCGGGCGTAACGCCGCAGATCATCGTGGTGACGAAGCCCACCGAGCTGCTGCAATCGAAAGGCGAGCCGAAGCTCTCGCCGATTCCCCGCACCGAGCTCCTCTACATGTCGAACTCGCAGAACGACATCTTCCTGGTGCTCGGCGCGCAGACCTATTACACGCTGATCTCGGGGCGCTGGTTCACCGCGAAGGCGCTCGCCGGGCCGTGGAGCTTCGTCCCGCCCAAGAGCCTGCCCGCGGATTTCGCGAAGATCCCGGCGGACCACCCGATGGCCGACGTGCTGATGTCGGTGCCGGGCACGACGCAGGCGCGCGAGGCGGCGATCGCCAACCAGATCCCGCAGACCGCGACCGTGCAGCGCGACGTGCAGCCCTCGCCGGTCGCCTATGACGGCGGCGAGCCGAAGTGGCAGCCCATAGACGGCACGCCGCTCAGCTACGCTCCCAACACCCCCGCGCCGGTGATCCGCGTCGACCCGAAGTCCTACTACATGGTGCAGAACGGCGTCTGGTTTTCGGCCAGCGCGCCGCCGGGGCCCTTTGTCGTGGCGACCGCGGTTCCCGCGGTGATCTACAGCATCCCGGCGAGCTCGCCGGTGCACTACGTGACCTACGTGCGCGTGTATAGCAGCACGCCGAGCACGGTGTTCGTGGGCTACACGCCGGGCTACTACGGCACAGTGATGTCCACCGACGGCGTGGTGGTCTACGGCACGGGCTACGTCTACCCGCCCTACGTCGGGCCGTACTACTACTATCCGCCGCCGTACTACACCTACGGCTACGGCGCGGGCTTCGCCACCGGCTTCTTCATCGGCTTCGCGTTCAGCGGCGGCTGGCACAGCCCCTGCTGCTATGGCGGCGGTGGTGGCGTGTACATCAGCCACCACAACAATATCAACATCAACAACAGCTACAACCGCTGGGGCGGCAAGAGCACCAGCGTCAGCGGCCCCGGCGGGCGCAACGTGAAGGCGACGCAGGTCGGGAATACGACCCTCGCCAAGGGCTCGGGCAGCAACAACGTGTACGCCGGCCGCGACGGCAACGTGTACCGGCGCGATGACAGCGGCAACTGGCAGCAGCACGGCGGCAAGGGTGAGGGGTGGTCGGACGTCGGCAGACCGGAGCAAAGGCCCTCGGCTGAAACGCGCCCGTCGTCGCGCGACGCTGCTTCGACACGAGAGGCGACGCGTGAAGCAGACCGAAGCCGCGAAACCCGGCAGTCCCTCGACCGGCAGGCCCAGTCGCGCGACCTCGGCGCGCAGCGCGCGCAGGCGGCCCGGCAGCCGAGCGCAGGCTTCCACGGCGGCGGCGGCGCGCGAGGCGGCGGCGGCCGCGGCGGCGGAGGACGCCGCTAGGAAATGCGCAAGACCGCCGTCGTGGCCGTGCTGATGGCGGCTTGCGCCTCGAGCGGAAACCCCGGCCGGTACGAGGCGGTGCTGCCGGCCGCGAGCGGCGGCGGCGAGCGCCACATCCGCGTCGTGCTCCAGCCCGACGGGTTCGCCGCCGTGTCCAGCGCCTTCTCGGGCCTTCCGAGCCGGTTCCTTGCCGAGGGAACCTGGGTAGCGGACGGTCGCCGTGTCACGGTCAATCTCGACAATCAAAAAACCATGGTGTTCGAGCGCGCCGGCGACCAGCTCGTCGCCCGCGAGTGGGAGCACAGCCTGTGGGGCGAGAACGGTCCCGGCGTGCTGCACCGGGTCCGGTGAGAGGCGGGGTCGGCCATTCGTGGTGAGGCTGGTTCTTGCAATTGCAGTTGCTTTCTCGACCCAGGCGCTCGCACAGGACCGCGGCCTGTTCACGGATCCCGAGGACGGCGCGTTCGACGCCTCCGAGTGGCTGCTCGACAAGAAGGGCTTCCTGCCGGTGCCGATCATCGTCACCGAGCCGGCGATTGGCTACGGCGGCGGCGCGGCGCTGCTCTGGTTCCGCGAGTCGCTCGGCGAGCGGCGCGCGCAAGGCCGCCTCACCCCGCCCGACATCTTCGGCGGCGCGCTCGCCGCGACCGAGAACGGCACCACGCTTGCCGGCGCCTTCGGCATGCTGACCTTCGCCCAGGAGTACTGGCGCTGGCGCGGATTCATCGGGCGGCCGGACGTCAACCTCGATTTCTACGGCGCCGGGCGCGACCTCGGCACCGGCGAAACCAAGCTGGGCTACAACCTCGAGGGCTGGGCGACGACGCAGCACCTGCTGCGGCGGATCGGCGACAGCGACAACTGGCTCGGCGCGCGCTGGAACTACATCGATTTCGACGCGCGCTTCGATTCGTCGCATCCGCAGCCGCTGGTGCGCGGCGCGCGCGAGATCACCAGCTCGGGCTTCGGCGTGTTCCTGGAGCACGACTCGCGCGACAATTTCTTTACCGCCTCGCGCGGCTGGAAGGGCCTCTTCGAGGGGGTGTTCTATTCGCCCGACCTCGGCGGCGACGCGAGCTACCAGATGTACCGCGCCCAGGCTTTTGGCTACGTCCCCATGACGAAGGCGCTCATCCTCGGCGGCCGCTTCGACTCGCGCGCCGCGCGCGGCGAGGTGCCGTTCTACCAGCTGCCGTTCATCGAGATGCGCGGCATACCGTTCTTCCGCTACCAGGACGAGAACGTCGCGCTGATCGAGACCGAGTTGCGCTGGAACGTCACGCCGCGCTGGTCGCTGGTCGGCTTCGTCGGCACCGGCCGCACCTGGGGAACCAGCAAGAGCTTCGGCGACGCCGATACGGCAAGCTCATGGGGGCTCGGCTTCCGTCGCCTGGTCGCGCGGCGGCTCGGAATCTACATGGGCGTCGACCTCGCCAAGGGGCCCGAGGAAACGGCGATCTACATTCAGGCGGGCAGCGCCTGGCGGTAGGGGCATGGGACCATGGTCCAATAGGAGCCCGGGCGCCGCCGGCGGAGACTGCGGTGGGATGAGCCTCGGGAAACGTGAACGACCCATGAAGCTGACCGTTGCCGTCCTCCTCGCCGCCGCGCTGTGCGGCTGCGCCGGCGCGCCCGAGCGGCAGGCGCGCAAGCAGGAGGACCTGTTCGCCGAGCGCCGGGCGCAGGATGCCGCTCGCGGCGAGGGCGCGAAGCGCCTGGTCGCGCAGATGCTTGCGCGCGCGGAGGCGAAAGCGCGTACGCCGCGCGCGACCGTCGACTTCCTGATCATCTCCGGCGGCGGCGACTGGGGCGCGTTCGGCGCCGGCGTGCTGAAGGGCTGGGGGCGCGTAAAGGGCGAGATGGCGCGGCCGCAGTTCGACGCGGTCACCGGCGTGAGCACCGGCGCGCTGATCGCGCCGTTCGCCTTCCTCGGCGACGATGCGTCGATCGAGCGCATCGTGCAGCTGTACCGCAACCCGGCGGTCGACATCGCGACGTCGCGCGGGACGCTGTTCTTTCTGCCGAACAATCCGTCGTTCTTTCTTCTCCCCGGCCTCGAGCGCGAGCTGCGCACCGCGCTCGACCGCGGCATGCTCGAGCGCATCGCCGCGCAGGAGGCGAGCGGACGCCTGCTGCTGGTCAACACCACCAATATCGACCTCGGCGACCTGCACGCCTGGGACCTGGTGGCGGAAGCGAAGGCGTCGCTCGCCGCGGGCGACCCGCAGCGCGTCCACCGCATCCTGCTGGCGAGCGCCGGCATCCCGGCGATCTTCCCGGCGCAGGAGATCGGCCCGCACTTGTATGTCGACGGCGCGATCACCGGCAACATCCTGTACGGCGCGCGCGTCGACCAGGAGCAGGGGGTCGCCGCGCAGTGGCGCGCGAAGCACGGCCGCGCGCCGGCGCCGCGCGTGCGCTACTGGGTGATCTTCAACAACCAGTTCCGCTTCCCGCCGCAGGTGACGCAGGCGCGCTGGCCCGAGATCATGTCGCGCGCCACCATCATGGCGACGCAGAACGCGACGGTGAGCGCCATGCGCCACCTCCAGGCGAACGCCGAGCTGACCCGCCTCAAGTACGGCATCGACGTGGAGGTGCGTGTCATGGCGGTACCCGAAACCTGGGTGCCGAAAGAGGCAGGCACCTTCAAGAAGGAAGTGATGAACGAGCTGGCCGACGTCGGCGAGAGGATGGGCGCCGATTCGGCGAGCTGGAGCAACGGGGTGCCAGAATAACGCAAGGTCGAAGAAAAGGAGACGCCATGCTTTTTCGCATCGTCTTGATCACCTGCGCGCTGCTCCTCGCGGTGTCGGGCTGCGCCGGCGCGCCCGGCGGCGAATGCCATGGCGTCCAGTGGTATCGGCTCGGCCTGAACGACGGCATGGCGGACGCGAAGGGGGAGCTCGAGCGCTACGCGGCGAGCTGCGGAGCGGATTTCGGCCGCGCGCAATACGAGGAAGGCTTTCGGGACGGGCTTGCGCGCCGGCCGAAGCCGGCCGCGAAACCGTAGACGCTCAGAAGCTCACGTTCATGAACGCCATCGGCCCCTGGAAGGTCTGCTTGACCTTCAGGTGCCGCGCGTCCTTCTCCGCCTCGAGGCTGAGGAACAGGCTGCGCCAGCCCAGGCCGAAGCCCACGTGGCGGAACGGCTGGTACGTTATGTCCATGCCGACCGCGCTGAGCCTGCCGTCGTAGTTCTCGTAGGAGAGGGAGAAGAAGTCGACGCGGGTGCCCAGCGCCCACTGATTGGTCAGGGCGAACTGGCCGTAGAAGCTGAGCACCGGCAGCGGGGCGGTCACGTCCTGCTCCTCACTGCCGACCGCGTTGGAGGTAAGGCCTACGTCGTAAGCGGCGACGTGCAATCCCAGCCCGACCCCGAGCTCCTTGTCGGGCCGCTTGAAGAACGAGTACCCGACGGAGACGCGCAGGTCGGAGAAGTCGAACGTCGTTTGCACATTGGCGTTCACCGGGTAGACGTTCTCTCCCCACCGGATTTCGCGGTCGATCGTCCGCCCGCCCTCGCGATTGAGCTGAAAATATTCCGCCTCGAGGCGCCAGCGCTCGCCGAACCTCCAGCGCGCGAGCACGAGCGGGACGGTCTTCCCCGACTTGAGGCCGAACGTGTCCTCGAAGTCGACCGTCGTGCCGACACCGCTGCGCGAGGTGAGCTGGGCCGAGGTCGTGGTCTTGGGGAAGAAGGCGCCGACGCCGAAGTAGAGCTTGTCGGTCAGCGTGGGGTGGACGGGAATTTCGCCCTGCGCGTGCGCTGCGCTCGCGCATGCGACGCCGACAAGGATCAGCAGATTTTTCATAGGAGCCATTCTATGGGGAGAATCGAAAGAAAGCCGATCCAAATTCGGCGCAGCCATCCCGCGCCCGGCTCCGACGTGTGGCGCACATTGCCGTCAATCCACTGGAGTTTGTCTTCGACAAGCCGCACTTCGTAGGCATCGCGGGGCAGATCGCGGTCGAGCGCCTCGGATAGCTGCGCCGCGAGCGTAGCGCTTTCGACCACAACGCCCATCTCGGTGTTGAGCCGCGCCGAGCGCGGGTCGAAGTTGAACGAGCCGACGAAGATGCGGCTGCGGTCAACCGCGAACGTCTTGGCGTGCAGGCTTGCGTCCGAGCTGCCGCCGATGCCGCCGCGCTCGCTCGTTTGCGTCGCGGTCGGCTTCAGCTCGTAGAGCCGCACGCCGGCGCGCAGCAGCTCTTCGCGGTACTTCGCGTAGCCGGCGTGCACCGGCGCGACGTCGGTCGCAGCGAGCGAGTTGGTCAGGACGCGCACCTGGACGCCGCGCCCGGCCAGCGTGCGCAGCGCCGCCGTGCCGTCCTTCGTCGGCACGAAGTACGGCGACACCAGGTCGAGCTGCCGCGCGGGCTCGCCGAGCGCCGCGACGAGGCGCGGCAGCATGTGCTCCTCGGTGCGCTCCGGGGGATGCAGTACCTTGGCCGGATCGTCGCTGACGACGCGGGCCCTCGCCCATTCGAGCGGCAGGTCGCTTGCCAATAGCCGATGCACCAGCGGCGTAGCGCGCAGCGCCTCGACGTATTTCTTCGCCGCGGGGTCGTCGTTGAGCTTTGCCCACGCTGCGCGGACCTGCGCTGCGCTTGCGGGTGACCCGCGGATCAGGCTTGCCGCCGGGTAGGCGGAGTCGCTGTTCCAGTACGCGTCGAACGACCTCGAGACTTCGCTCACCACCGCGCCTGCAGCGACGACGTCCAGGTCGTCGAATGCCACCGGCGTGTCCGCGCCGAAGTACTCGTCGCCGACGTTGCGGCCGCCGACGATCGCCACCTGGTTGTCCGCGGTAAACGATTTGTTGTGCATGCGGCGGTTGACGCGCGCGAAGCTGCCGACCATCTCGCCGAGGCGGAAGGCGCGGTTGGCGTACGGGTTGAAGAGGCGCACCTCGATGTTGGGATGCGCGTCGAGCGTCGCGAGCGCCTCGTCCATGCCGCGGGTGTTGTTGTCGTCGAGCAGCAGCCGCACGCGCACGCCGCGCTCGGCCGCCTGCCAGAGCGCTTCCATCAGCAGTCCGCCGGTCGTGTCGGCGCGCCAGATGTAGTACTGCACGTCGAGGCTGCGCTCGGCGGCGCGCGCCAGCAGCACGCGCGCGGCGAACGCATCGCGCGCGTTGCCGAGCGCGTGGATTCCGGTTTTCCCGGCGCTGACCGCAACCGCAGGCGCGAGGGCGCGGCCGAGCCGGGTGCCGCCGGTATCAGCGAGCACGCTCGAGGGAGGACGGTCGATGCCGGCCGGCAAGCCGGCGCATCCTCCCAGGATCGCCGCGAACGCCAAGGCGATCAGGCGCATTGTGGGACCAAGGTCCAATAGCGGACATGATGAGCCCTGTTATCGTTGGCGTGCAATGAGCCGAGCTCCGGAGTGGATAGCGCTTGCTGCGGGCGCATTGATCGCCGCGGGTCCGGTCGCGCGCGCGCAGGACCAGGGCATCTGGGACCGGCGCATCGAGGAGGACGCGCGGCGCGAAACCTTTACGCTCACGGCGCGCAAGCCGAACTACATCTTGGTCACCTCGATGAGCTCGCCCAACCAGGCGCCCTACGAGTTCACCGGCTCCTCCGACCGGCTCGACAGCGAGGAAGTGAAGTTCCAGCTCGCCTTCCAGACCAAGGCGGCCGACGACCTCTTCGGCGGCAACGGCGACCTGTGGTTCGGCTACACGCAGGTGGCGTTCTGGCAACTCTTCAACGGCGAGATCTCGGCGCCGTTCCGCGAGACCAACTACGAGCCCGAAGCCTATCTTTCGTTCCTGACAGGCTACGACCTCCTTGGCCTGAAGTTGCGCACGGTCAACGTCGGCGTGGTGCACCAGTCGAATGGCCGGGCGGAGCCGCTCTCGCGCAGCTGGAACCGCGTGTTCGCCGACTTCCAGCTCACGCGCGGCGACTTCGCGCTGAGCTTCAAGCCCTGGGTGCGCATCAAGGAGGACCCGGAGGAAGACAACAACCCGGACATCGAGAACTACCTCGGCCGCTATGAGCTGCGCCTTCTCTACAACTGGAGAGGGCACCTCTTCAGCGCCATGCTGCGCAACGTGCTCGACAGCGAGCACCGGCTGAACTCCGAGCTCGCCTGGTCGTTCCCGATCGTCCGCCGGCTGCGCGGCCTGGTGCAGTGGTACAACGGCTATGGCGAGAACCTGATCGACTACAACTTCAACACCCACCGCATCGGCGTCGGAGTGCTGCTGACCGACTGGTTGTAGCCATGGGACCCAGGTCCAATGGCGGCGCGGATGAAGCGCCGTCACGCCCACCGAGATGATTTGCGATTAAGGGAGACCCCATGACCAAGTCCGCCATCCTGCAACTACCCGACTTCTCCCTGGTGCTCGGGGGACCGCTCTACCAGTTGTTCCGCCGATCGCACTTGACCGGGGACGCGCTGGAGATGCTGTGGCGGCGGATACTGGTCATCACCGGCGTCGCGTGGCTGCCGTTGCTGCTGCTGGCGGCGCTTTCGGGCAGAACGCATGACGAGGCAGCGGGAATTCCATTCCTCTACGACATAGAGGCGCACGCCCGCTTCTTGATCGCGCTGCCCATCCTGATCGCCGCCGAGCTGGTCGTCCACCTTCGCATCCGCCCGGTCGTCACTCAGTTCGTGGAGCGGCGCATCGTCGTGCCGGAAGAGCTGCCGAAGTTTCAGGAGGCCATCGACAGCACCTTGCGCATGCGTAACTCCGTGATTGGGGAGGTGACGCTCATCGTCGTGGTCTACACGCTTGGCCTGTTTGTCTGGCGCAACCAGATCGCGCTCGAGACGGCAAGCTGGTACGCGACCCCGGATGGCGAAGGGATGCATCCCACGCCGGCCGGATACTGGTATTTCTTCATCAGCTTGCCGATTTTCCAGTTCATCCTGCTGCGCTGGTATCTGCGTTTTTTCCTCTGGTTCTCGTTTCTCTGGCGGGTCTCGCGGCTGAACCTGCGCCTGGTTCCCATCCACCCGGACAAGACCGCCGGGCTAAGCTTTCTCGGCAGGAGCACCAACGCCTTCGCGCCGATTCTTTTTGCCCAGGGCGCCGTGCTGGCCGGATTGCTCGCCAGCCAGATCTTCTATGCGGGACAGCAGCTGACGGACTTCAAGGTGGAAATCGGAGCCTTCATCGCTTTCTTCGTCGTCGTCGTCTTCATCCCGCTGACCGTATTCACGCCGCACCTGGTGCGCGCGAAGCGGCAAGGCATGGGCGAGTTCGGCAGGCTGGCGAGCCGCTACACCCAGGAGTTCGAGGACAAGTGGGTGCATGCCGATGCCCCGAAGGACGAGGCGCTCCTCGGCAGCGCCGACCTCCAGTCGCTGGCCGACCTCGGAAACAGCTACAGCTTCGTCCAGGAAATGCGCTTCGTGCCGTTCGGACTGAAGGATGTGACCCGGCTCGCCGCAGTCACGGCCGTTCCTCTTCTGCCGCTGGCGCTGACGGTCTTCGCGCTGGAAGAGCTGGCGGGTTATGCGATCAAGGTTCTTTTCTGACGCATGCGGGTGTTCGCCATGCTCCTGCTCGCGCCGGCGCTCGCCGCGGCGCAGTCGCTGGATCCGCGTGCCTACTCGAACCTGCCGGTCGGGCTGAATTTTCTGCTCGCCGGCTATGCGTACTCGCAGGGCGAGCTTGCGTTCGACGCGCTGCCGCTGCAGGACGCCCGCACGCGCGTCCACGTGCTGCCGGTGGGCTACGTGCGTTCG
>DATBSZ010000284.1:0-33228 GCA_036559525.1 Burkholderiales bacterium | reverse complement strand
TGTCCATCCCGGACCAGAGCGGCGCGGCCGCGGCCGAGGGCGGGTCCGTGCCGCAGCCGCCGCAGCCCCAGCTGAACGACGCCGGCGTGCTCGAGGACGTCGAGCCGCCGGCCGAGAAGAAGACGCGCATCCGCGACCGGCTCGGCAAGTGGCGCACGCGCGCCAAGCCCGCCGGCGGCAGCGGCGAGCTGTGGGTGGACGTCGACTCCGGCGTGATCACGATGGTGCGGTTCGAGGGCGCGCTCGCCGTGGGCGATGGCGCCGCGCCGTCGGTGCTCAAGGTCAAGGTGGACCAGTCCTTCCACGACATCGGCAAGGACCAGAAGATCGCCATGCCCAAGGACGCCATCGAGGAGATCTCGCGGCAGAAGATGCCGGTGCGGCCGCGCGAGCTGCTCGAGGAGGAGGGCATCGTGAAGCCGTTGCCCAAAGACGGCGGTCCATCCTCGTCTGGCCCCGGCAGCAAGCCGAAGCCAGCAGCAGCATCGGCGGCCCCGGGCGAGCTCCCCGACGACGAATGAGCCCGCAATGACGTCGCCGCGCGCGCACCTCGCGAACGCCAAGCGGATCGTCGTCAAGGTCGGCAGCGCGCTGCTCGCGGAGAAGGAGGGCGACGCGTTCGCGCGCTTCGCGGACCAGGTCGCGCAGCTGCGCGCGAAGGGCGCGTCGGTGGTGGTCGTCTCGAGCGGCGCCATCGCCCTCGGCCTCGCCGTGCTCGGCTACAAGGAGCGCCCCAAGGACCTCGCCGGTCTGCAGGCGTGCGCGGCGGCGGGGCAGTCCAAGCTCATGGCCAAGTGGGACGCGGCCTTCAGCTCCCACGGGACCACGGTGGCGCAGGTGCTGCTCACGCACGACGACCTGCGCGATCGGCGCCGCTATCTGAACGCGCGCCACGCGCTCCTGGCGCTCGTGCAGCGCGGCTGCGTGCCCATCGTGAACGAGAACGACACGGTCGCCGTGGAGGAGATCAAGCTCGGCGACAACGACACCCTCGCCGCGCTCGTCACCAACCTGATCGAGGCCGACGCGCTGGTGATCCTCACCGATCAGGCCGGGCTGTTCGACGCCGACCCGCGCAAGCACCAGCAAGCAAAAATCATTCAGGAAGCAAATGCGAGCGATTCCCGTCTCGAAAGCCTCGCCGGCGGCGCTGGCAGCGCCCTCGGCAAGGGCGGCATGCTCACCAAGGTGCTGGCCGCGCGGCGCGCGGCGCGCAGCGGCGCGCACACCGTGATCGCCTCGGGCGCCGAGCCCGACGTGCTGCTGCGCCTCGCCCGCGGCGAGCGCATCGGCACCCTGCTCACGGCGCAGACCGTGCCGCTCGCGGCGCGCAAGCAATGGCTCGCCGACCACCTCACGGTGAGCGGCCGGGTACGGCTCGATGCGGGGGCAGTCAAGGCGCTGGTGCGCGACGGCAAGAGCCTGCTTCCGATCGGCGTCACGGAGGTCGCGGGCGAGTTCCAGCGCGGCGAGGTCGTCGCCTGCCTCGATCCCGCGGGGCGCGAGATCGCGCGCGGCCTGGCGAACTACCCGTCGGCCGAGGCGCGCCAGATCATCCGCAAGCCCTCAGGCGAGATCGAGGCGATCCTCGGCTACGTCGGCGAGCCGGAGCTCATTCACCGAGATAACCTCGTGTTGCTCTAGCGGGCGCCGCCGCCCCTAGGGATGTCTTCGGTCAGGCTGCGGGTAATGGAGGCTCCGCCACGACGCAGCGACAGGATGCCTTCCTGAGCGCTCGTGATCGCCTGCGCTTGAGGGCAGAAATACTCGCGATAGAGCGTGCTGTACCAGCGCTGCACGCTGGTTCCCTCGATCGAGCGCCACCCGCCCGTCCTACGCATCCAGCCGCCGTCGCGCCCCACGGCGTAGGTGCGCACCTCGGCGGCGGTGCAGCGCATGCCTTCGAAGCTCACGTTGTCGGCGGCCGCCGGGTTGCGCGCGACCAGCGTGTACCGAACCACGCCCTCCTTGCCGACGCTGATCGAAGCGGCGTCGATGAAGAAGCGGAACTCGCTCGTCGCCGCAACGGAGAACTCGATCAGGCGCTGCTCCGCAGGATACGGCGGCAGCGCCACGGTCTCCTCTGGCGGCGCCAGCCGCGCTTCATTCTGGAGCTCCCAGTCGCTTTTCTCGGTCGGGCCGCTGCACGCGGCGAGCGCGAAGACCGCGATGAGCCACTTTCTCAAGTGAGATCGCTCGCAAGTGCGGCGCGCTGCTCGGGAGCAAGCTCCACCGCGGCGGCGTAGTGCGGGTGATCGACGCCGACCGTGACCGCCGAACCTTGACGCAACCGCTCACGCATCGGGCCTTCGAGCTCGAAGCGCAGGAAATGGACCGACGAGGTCTTCTCGTCGTTCTCCCGCTCGAGGTCCTCGTCGGCAATGGCGTACACGCGGCCCGCGCCGGCGACCTGCACCCAGACCCGGCGCTCGATGCCCTTCAGCGCGCCGAGCATGCGCCGGCGTTCGGCCTCGTCCGGGTATTCGAGCAGCATGGTCGCCTTCCAGTTGCCGCCGTCGGGGACCAGCGGGTTGTAGGCGTCGAGCTCGTGCCGGATGCCCTCCTCCTCGAAGATGCGCTCGATGCGCAGCATCTCCTGCACCTGGTAGCGGACGGTGAGCTCGTCCTCGAACAGCAGCGTGAGATGGCCGCCGAGATGCACCGTGCGGCGCTTCTTGTGCTCCATCACCTGGGCGCGAAACGCGTTGCGCTCCTTCGCGTAGGCTTCCAGGGACAGGAGCGAGTCTCGTTCGATCATGGGAGTGTCAGACTACTATCTGATCGCCGCTTCGATTTCGGAGAACGTGCGCGCCACCTCGCCGCCGGTCGCCACGGAAAGACCGAGCTGGCGCGCGATCTGCGACAGCGAGAAGATGCCGCGCACCATCGCGCGCCGCGCCGGCGGGGTCAGCGGGCGGCTCGAGGGAATGTCGTCGAAATCGACCACCAGCGCGTGCTGGCGGCCGGCGCGGCGCAGCGTCTCGAGCACGTGACCGACGCGCGCGGCGGCCACGTCCGGGAGGGCGATCACCTCGACCTGCTCGGCGGGAATCATGATGTCGGCGACCGTGAGCTCGTCGCGCCGCATGCCGCGCTCGGTGGCGACGCGCATCGGCCGCTCGCCGAGGATGTCGGTCGCGCTGATCACGCCGAGCACGTCCTCGCGCTCGTCGACCACCAGGAGCAGCCGCACGCCGCGCGCGATCATGAACTGGTTCGCGCCGGCGAGCGGCGCCTGCGGCCGGATGGCGGCCGGCGTGCTGCGCCGCAGGTCGGTCATCACGTCGAGCGCCGGCGACTCGACCGAAACCCTGGCCGCGGGCGCCTGCGTCGGCCGCCGCAAGCCCGCGCCGGCGCCCAGCTCTCTGATCGACAGCGCATCGTATTCGCGGTCCATCGGCAGCCGATCAGGACACGGCCTGCGCGCGCGCCGCGCGTCCGCGGCGGTCGGCCAGCAGAAAGCGGTGCAGCTCGATCAGCGCCTGGCGGTACACCTCGCGCTTGAACTCGATCACCGCCTCGAGCGGCACCCAGTAATCGTGCCAGCGCCAGGCGTCAAACTCCGGATGGCCGCTCGCGCGCAGCCGCACGTCGCAGTCGCGCCCGACCATGCGCAGCAGGTACCAGATCTGCTTCTGACCGCGGTACCCAGCGCTCTGCTTTCCGCCGGGGTTGGCGTCCCTCGATTCGCGCTGGCGCCGCGCCCAGCGCTCCGGCACCTGGTAGCGCAGCCACTCGCGGGTGCGGCCGAGGATGCGCACGTGCGCGCGCTCGAGCCCGATCTCCTCCTCGAGCTCGCGGTACATGGCCTGCAGCGGGGTCTCGCCCGGCTTGATGCCGCCCTGCGGGAATTGCCACGCGTGCTGGTTCACGCGCTTGCCCCAGAAGACCTCGTTCCTCTGGTTGGCGAGGATGATGCCGACGTTCGGACGGTAGCCTTCCTTGTCCAGCATGGGCCGGACCGCCTTCAGTTAGAATGCCTCGAACGATTTTTCCACAGCCCATCGACAATGACAATGCCGGTGCGGCGCCAATGAGAACCTCGAAGTTCTTCATCAGCACGCTGAAGGAAGTGCCGGCCGAGGCCGAAGTGGTCAGCCATCGGCTGATGCTGCGCGCCAGCATCATCCGGCGGCTGTCGGCGGGCATCTACACCTGGCTGCCGCTCGGCATGCGCGTGCTGCAGAAAGTGGAAGCGATCGTGCGCGAGGAGATGAACCGCGCCGGCGCGGTCGAGCTCAGCATGCCGGTGGTGCAGCCGGGCGAGCTGTGGCAGGAGTCGCACCGCTGGCAGGAATACGGGCCGGAGCTGTTGCGCTTCAAGGACAGGCACGAGCGCGACTTCGTGATCCAGCCCACCTCGGAGGAGGCGATTACCGAGCTCGCCCGCGCCGAGCTGAAGAGCTACCGGCGCCTGCCGGTGCACTTCTACCAGATCCAGACCAAGTTCCGCGACGAGCGCCGCCCGCGCTTCGGCATCATGCGCGGGCGCGAGTTCATCATGAAGGACGGCTACTCGTTCCACGCCGACTACGAGAGCCTGGAGCGCGAGTACCGCAACATGCACGACACCTACACGCGCATCTTCACGCGGCTCGGCCTGCGCTTCCGCCCCGTCGCCGCCGATACCGGCGCCATCGGCGGCACCGGCTCGCACGAGTTCCACGTTCTCGCCGACTCCGGCGAAGACGCGATCGCGTTCTCGCCGCAGTCGGACTACGCGGCCAACGTCGAGCTGGCGGAAGCGTTCGCGCCGTCCAAGCGCAGCAATCCTTCGGAAGGCATGAAGAAGGTCGCCACGCCGGGCAAGGCGACCTGTGAGGCGGTTGCGGAGCTTCTCAAGCTGCCGCTCCAGAGGACCGTGAAATCGGTCGCCGTCATGCACGAGAGCGAGTTCCACCTGCTGCTGGTGCGCGGCGACCATGCGTTGAACGAGATCAAGACGGCCAAGGTGATCGGCACGTTCCGCTTCGCCGGCGAGAAAGAGATCGTGGCGGCGCTCGGCTGCAAGCCGGGATACATCGGACCGGTTGGGGTGAAAGTGAAGCTGATCGCCGATCGCACGGTGGCGGCGATGAGCGACTTCGTCTGCGGCGCCAACGAGGAAGGTTTCCACCTCACGGGCGTGAACTGGGGCCGCGACCTGCCGGAACCGCAGGTGGCGGATATTCGCAACGTGGTCGCCGGAGACCCCAGCCCCGACGGCAAGGGCAAGCTCGAGATCGCGCGCGGAATCGAGGTCGGGCATATCTTCCAGCTCCGGACCAAATACTCCGAGGCGATGAAGGCCACGTTCCTCGGGGAGGACGGAACCGCAAGACCGTTCGAAATGGGCTGCTACGGCATCGGCGTGACGCGCATCGTCGCCGCGGCGATCGAGCAGAACCACGACGCGCGCGGCATCGTGTTCCCCGCGCCGATGGCGCCGTTCCAGGCCTGCCTGGTGCCGATCGGCTATCACAAGAGCGCCCAGGTCCGCGAGGCCGCCGAGCGGCTGTACGGCGAGCTGCGGGCCGCAGGCATCGATGTGCTGATGGACGACCGCGACGAGCGCCCCGGCGTTCTGTTCGCCGACATGGAGCTCATCGGCATCCCGCACCGCGTGGTGCTTTCCGAGCGCGGCCTCGGCGCCGGCAACGCCGAGTACAAGGGTCGGCGCGACGAAAAGCCGCAGGACCTGCCGCTGCAGGACGTCGTGGCCTTCTTGAAAGACCGTCTGGGATGATCGGACGTGCCGCGATTGTCGCGATATTTCTGTGCCCGGCGCCAGGTCTTGCCGGAGAACAGAAATACGAGCCGCTCGCCGACAGCGTGCGCCAGCGGCTCTCGCGCATGGTGGCGGACCGGGCGCCGGCGGGGATGCATTTCCGCGAGGCCTTGGATGGCCAGCGCTGGCTGTCCGAGATGGACCGGCGCCTCGAGAAGCGCATTCCGGACCGGCAGCAGCGGCTCGAGCTACTGCGCACGGTGCAGTACGAGGCGACGCGCGCGCGCCTCGATCCGCAGCTCGTGCTCGGCGTGATCGAGGTCGAGAGCGGCTTTCGCAAGTACGCGGTGTCGCGCGCCGGGGCGCGCGGCTACATGCAGGTGATGCCGTTCTGGGTCAAGCTGATCGGCCAGCCGAGCCATAATCTGTTCCACCTGCGCGCCAACCTCGCCTACGGCTGCGTCATCCTGCGCCACTATCTCGACCTCGAGAAAGGCGATTACTGGCGCGCGCTCGGGCGGTACAACGGCAGCCTCGGCAAGCCGGAATATCCGAACCAGGTGCTCGCGGCCTGGCGCGGCCGGTGGAAATACGACGGTCCCACGGCGTGATCGGCCGACTTCTCGAGCGCAACCCGCGCATCGCCAACTGGCTCTACGGCTTCACGCCGCCCGAGCGCGGCGTGGTCGAGCTCGTGCATCGGCGCGTGTACATCGTGCCGGCGCGGCTCGGGTGGTACTTCGGCGGCACGCTGCTCGTGCTGCTCGTCGGCTCGATCAACTACGCGCTGTCGCTCGGCTTCGCCCTCACCTTCCTGCTCGCGGGCCTCGGCCTGGTCGGAATGGTGCACACCGCGCGCAACCTCGCCCGCATCGCGGCGAGCGCAGGGCGCGCGGAGCCGGTGTTCGCGGGCGAGTCGGCGCAGTTCCGCCTCTATCTTGACGGCCGCGCCGCGTTCGACCGGCCGGCGATCCTGGCGCGCCATCTCGCCTCGGGCTCGCAGCTGGTGGTGGACATTGCGCCCCGCGGCGTGAGCGAAGTGATACTGGCGGTGCCGGCGCCGCGCCGCGGCTGGCTGCCGCTCGGGCGGGTGATGCTCGAGACGCGTTTCCCGCTGGGCCTGTTCCGCGCCTGGAGCTACATCGAGCCCGATGCGCGCTGCCTCGTCTATCCGCGACCGGAGCGCTCGCCGCTGCCGCCGTACAGCGGCGAGGCCGTGGCGGGAGCGCTGCACGCGCCGACTCCGGGCAGCGACGATTTCGCCGGCCTGCGCGGCTACCAGCGCTCGGACTCGCCGCGCCACATCGCGTGGAAAGCGGTGGCGCGAAGCGAGGAGCTGCTCACCAAGCAGTTCGCCGGCGACGCCGCGGCGGAACTGTGGCTCGACGCGCGACTGCTTCCTCATAGTTTGACTTTGGAACAAACCTTGTCCCGGCTGGCCGGCTGGGTGCTCGCAGCCGATCGCGGCGGCGCGCACTACGGCCTGCGCCTGCCCGGCGTGGAGATCGCCCCGGCGCGCGGCGACGTGCACCGCGCCGCATGCCTCCAGGCTCTCGCCTTGTATTCATGAACCACCCGCTTGCTCCGGAGCAGCGATCCGTCGGGGCGCGCGATCTCGTCTGGCTGATCGCCTCGCTGGTGCTGGTCATCGCGCCGCACGCGCTGCGCGCGCCGTGGTGGCTGACGCTGCTCACGCTGTGCCTGTTCGGCTGGCGCCTGTACTTCGCGCTCAACCGCGCGCCGCTGCCTTCGCGCTGGCTGGTCCTCGGCGTGGCCGCGGTTGCGATGCTCGGCGTGTGGATCGAGTTCCGCACCCTGTTCGGCCGCCAGTCGGGGATCCTGCTCCTCATGCTGTTCGCCGGGTTGAAGCTGCTCGAGACGCGCACGCTGCGCGACGCCGCGATCGCCGTGTTCCTCGGCTACTTCCTGGTGATCACGAATTTCCTCTATACCCAGACCATCCCGACCGCGGCCGCGATGTGCGCGGCGCTGTTCCTGCTCACCGCCACGCTGATCGGGTTTGCGGCGCCGCAGCGCGCGCTGCGCGCGAACCTGAGAACCGCGGGCCTGCTGCTCGCGCATGCCGCGCCGGCGGCGCTGGCGCTGTTCCTGCTCTTCCCCCGGGTGCAAGGCCCGCTGTGGGGATTGCCGCAGGACGCCTACACCGCGATGACCGGGCTGTCCGAGACGATGAGCCCGGGAACCCTGTCGGGCCTCGCGCTTTCGGATTCGATCGCGTTTCGCGCCGAGTTCCAGGGCGCGCCCCCGCCGCAGCCGGTGCGCTACTGGCGCGGTCCGGTGCTGTGGGATTTCGACGGCCGCACCTGGAGCATCGGGCCGGGCTTCCTGGTCGATTTCGCCCCGCCGCGCGGCGGGCGCGGCAGCTACCGCTACGAGGTGGTGCTCGAGCCGCACAACCGGCACTGGCTGTTCGCGCTCGAGACCGCGGCCAGCCTGCCCGAGCGCGCGCGCATGAGCTTCGACGGCCAGATCGTGTCGGGCTCGCCGGTGCGCGCGCGCATGCGCTACGACGTCGCCTCGGTGCTCGCGCCCGAGCCGCAGGCGAAGGAGACCGCGGGGACGCTGCGCCGGGCGCTGCGCCTGCCGCAGGGCTTCAACCCGCGCGCGAGCGCGCTCGCCGCGCAGTGGCGCGCGGACTCCGACGACGACGCCGAAGTGCTCGGGCGAGCGATCGCATTCCTGCGGCAGGGCCAATACGTGTACACGCTCGAGCCGCCGCTCCTGGGCGAAGACACGGTCGACGACTTCCTGTTCTCGACCAAGGCGGGGTTCTGCGAGCACTTTTCCTCCGCGTTCGTGTTCCTCATGCGCGCCGCCGGAGTCCCGTCCCGCGTCGTGACCGGCTACCAGGGCGGCGAAGCGAATCCGGTCGACAGCATCATCACCGTGCGCCAGTCCGACGCCCACGCCTGGGCGGAAGTGTTCCTTCCCGCGCGCGGCTGGGTGCGCGTCGATCCGACCGCGGCCGCAGTGCCGGGACGCATCGAGTCGGGCATGGCGCGCGCCGTTCCCCAGGCGAGCGAGCTGCCGCTCCTGATGCGCCCGCAGCTCGAGTGGCTGCGCGGCGTGCGCGACCGGTGGGAAGCGGTGGCGCACAAGTGGAACGTCTGGGTGCTCGGCTACAACCCCGAGCGTCAGCGCGACCTCCTGAGCAGCATCGGCGTGCGCGACGCCGACTGGCGCACGCTCACCGCGGCCCTCTTCACCTTCCTCGGCGCGATGACGCTCGTTCTGCTCGCCTGGTCGCTCCGGCGGCTGGCGCGTCCCGATCCGGTGCAGAAGGCGTGGCGCCGCTTCTGCCGCAAGCTCGCCGCGCGCGGCATCGAGCGCGCCCCCGCGGAGGGCCCGCGCGACTTCGCTGCGCGCGCGGCGCGCGCCTTGCCCGCCGCGCGGCGCAGCATCCTGCGCATCGGCGCGCTTTACATCGCGCTGCGCTACGGCGCGCACGCCACGCAACCCGGGGTCGCGCGGCTGCGCAGATGGGTGCGGGCATTTTGATCCGCCTCCTGATCGCGTTGCTGCTGTGCGTGCCTGCCCTCGCCCAGGCCTCCTACGCCGCCCGCCCCGAGGTTCAGGCATTCGTGGACGACGTCGCAAAGCGCCACGGCTTCGTGAAAAGCGAGCTCAAACGCGTGTTCGCCAAGGCGCAGCGCCTCGACCCGGTGCTGGAGGCGATCGCGCGGCCGGCGGAGCGGGTGCGCTCCTGGGAAGAGTACCGCGCCCTCCTGATCACCGAGCGGCGCATCGCCGAGGGCGTGGATTTCTGGAAGAAATACCCTCGCACGCTCGAGCGCGCCGAGCGCAAGTACGGCGTCGCGCCGCAATACGTCGTGGCGATCATCGGCGTCGAGACCTTCTACGGCCGCAACATCGGCAACTGGCGCGTGGTGGACGCGCTCACCACGCTGGCGTTCGACTACCCGCCGCGCGCCGGCTTCTTCCGCAGCGAGCTCGAGAGCTATCTCCTGATGACGCGCGAGGCGGGCATCGACGTGTTCTCGGTGCGCGGCTCCTATGCCGGCGCCATCGGCATCCCGCAGTTCATGCCGTCGAGCGCCCGGCGCTACGCGGTCGACTTCGACGGCAACGGCAAGATCGACCTGCAGAAGAGCCGGTCCGACGCGATCGGCAGCGTCGCCAATTTCCTCAAGGTCCACGGCTGGCAGCGCGACGCCGACGTGGCGGTCGGCGCGCGCGTGACGGGCGACGCCTGGCGCGCCTACGCCGACGGGCGCTTCGAGCCCAGGCACTCCATGGTCGAGCTGCGCGAGGCCGGGGTCGAATTCGACTCGCCCGAGCCCGCGGGCGCCCACGGGGCGCTCGTCGAGCTGGGGAACACCGAGCGCCCGAGCGACTGGCGCGTCGGCTTGCGCAACTTCTATGTGATCACGCGCTACAACCGCAGCGCTCTCTACGCCGCGGCCGTCGCCGACCTCGCCAAGGAGCTGAAGAAAGCCTACGACTTGGGAAGGTAGAGCAGCGGGTCGACGGCCGCCGCGCCCTTGCGAATCTGGAAGTGCAGCTTCTCTCCGAGCTCGGCGATCTTCTGGCCGCGCGTCACGTTCTGCTGCTCCTTCACCAGGATGTCCTTGTTGTGCGCGTACACCGTGATGTAGCCCTGGTCGTGCTTGAGCACGATGAGCTTGCCCAGGCCGGGGATGCCGCTGCCGACGTAGGTCACGCGCCCCGCCGCCGAGGCGATCACCGGGTCGCCCGACCTCCCCTCGATGTCGATGCCCTTTTGTCGCGGCTCGGCGAAGCCGGCAACCACCTTGCCCTTCACCGGCCAGGCGAAGGTCAGCGGATGCACGTCGAGCTTGGGCTCTTCTCGAGGCGAGGTCGAGGCAACGGCAGGGGCAGGCGCGGCGGCGGCGGCGGGAACGGGCTTCTGTCCGTCGAGCGGCCTGGATTCGATGCGCGAGCCGGCACGTCCCGTGCCCACGACTACGGCCGGCTGCGCCGGCGGCTTTACGCGCAGCAACTGGCCGACGTTCAGCTTCGTCGGGTCGTCGAGCGAATTCCATTGCGCGACTTCCCGGTAGTCGTGGCCATGGTCAAGCGCGATGCTGTATAGGGTGTCGCCCTTCTTCACCGCATAGAAGCCTTCGGGAACTGAAGCAGGTGCCTGGGGAGGCGCAGCAGGTACAGCAGCCGCCGGAGCCTTCGGCGCCGGCGCGCGCGCCGGCGGACGCCGGTCCTCGACCGGCGCCCCGCGGCGCTGCGGCGCGCATCCAGCAATCAGCGCCAGCGCAATGACCACGGCTAAAGCCTTCACGCCTTGCCCGCCTCCATCGGCACGAACCGCACCGCGTCGAGCTCCGACTCGAGAAACCCTCGGCCGTTGCGCTCGACGAGCACCAGCCGCTGGCGGCCGCCGCCGCCTTTACCACCCTGCGCGACCTGCGCCAGCGGCAGCACCATTCTGCCACCGGGCGCGAGCTGGCGTAGCAGCGCTTCGGGCATGCGCGGCGCCGCGGCAGCGACGATGATCGACTGGAACGGCGCAGCGCCTTCCAGCCCGGCGTAGCCGTCGCCGTGCGCCAGCCGCAGATTCTTCAGGCGCAGCGAGAGCAGGTTGCCGCGCGCGCGCTCGAGCAGGCCCTTGATGCGCTCGATCGAGTACACCTCCGGGAACACGTGCGCCAGAACCGCGGCCTGGTAGCCGCAGCCCGTGCCCACTTCGAGCAACTTCTTTGGACTTTGATTCTCGATGAGAACTTCCGTCATTCGGGCAACCACGTAAGGCTGCGAGATGGTCTGGCCGAACCCGATCGGCAGCGCCGTGTCCTCGTAGGCGCGGCTGGCAAGCGCTTCCTCGACGAACAGGTGGCGCGGCACCGCCGCCATCGCGGCGAGCACGCGCTCGTCGCGGATGCCCTGGTCGCGCAGGCGCTCGACCATGCGCTTTCGCGTGCGCTCCGAGGTCATGCCGACGCCCGCGGCGTTCTTCTTCACGCCGCCATCCAGTCCTTGGCGAGCGTGAGCTGTGCGTTGTGCGTAAGGTCCATGCGCAGCGGCGTGACCGACACGCGTTGCGACTCCACCGCATGGAAGTCCGTGCCCGGCCCGGCGTCGGCGGCGCCGCCCGCCGGTCCGATCCAGTAGGCGGTCTCGCCCCGCGGCGTCTGCAGCTTGACCACCGGCTCGGCCTTGTGCCGCCGGCCGAGCCGCGTGACCTCGATGCCGCGCAGGCTCTCCGGCGGAACGTCAGGCACGTTCACGTTGAGGAGCACCGGCTGGGCAAACGGGTGGCGCTTGAACCGCTCGACGATCTGCACCGCGACCCCGATCGCGCTCTGGAAATGCTCTCCGGTCTTGCTGGTGAGCGAGACCGCGACCGACGGGATGCCGAGCAGGTAGCCCTCGGCGGCTGCGGCGACGGTACCGGAATAGATGGTGTCGTCCCCCATGTTGGCGCCGAGGTTGACGCCGGAGACCACGATGTCGGGGAGGAAATCGAGCAGGCCGGTGACCGCGATATGCACGCAGTCGGTCGGCGTGCCGTTGACCGAGAAGTAGCCGTTCGGCGCGCGCCGCACCGTGAGCGGCCGGTCGAGCGTCAGCGAGTTCGAGGCCCCCGAGCGGTCGCGCTCCGGCGCAACCACCGTCACCTCCCCGAGCTGGCCGAGCGCCTCGGCGAGCAGCGTGATGCCCGGAGCGAAGTAGCCGTCGTCGTTCGAAACCAGGATTTTCACGCGGACGATTCTAGTGGAACCGTCGTGCGCCGGGTCCGGCCCGCCTACCGCTCTTTCTGGGATTGAGCCGTGAGCCAGTTGAGCGCGCGCGATTCCTCGCGAAAGGCGCGCACGCTGGCGCCCTGCTGGCCGGCGAGCACCTCGATGTACTGGTTGGAGGCGCGCACCTCGTCCGAATCGGCGAGCAGCGCGACGCGCACCCCCTTCTGGGCGGCGAGCTGCCGGAACCGCTCGGAGAGCGGGTAGCGCTCGACCTTGAAGATCGGGCGCGAATTGCGCACCCAGATCAGGATGGGGAGCGCCGAATGCTTGCGCGCCTCGGCGGCGAGCGCCTCGACGAACTGCAGCGTGTCCTCGAGCGTCTGCCGGCCGAACAGCTCGACCCGCAGATGATCCTGCGCCAGTTGGAAATTGAAATGCATCCCCGTCTTCTTACGGGGATTCTTGCACGCTCGGCTATAGCGCCCGCTTGTGAAATTCGGGTAGCGGAATGAACTACCGCATCACTGCTTCTTCAGCAGCGAGCGCAGCATCCAGGCGTTCTTTTCGTGCACCTGCATGCGCTGCGTGAGCAGATCCAGCGTCGGCTGGTCGTCCGCTTTCTCCGCAAGCGGGAGCACTTCGCGCGCGGTCTTCACCACCGCCTCCTGCCCCTCGATGAGGAGCTTCACCATCTGCACGGCTTTGGGCACGCCCGGCGTTTCCTTGACGCGCGCGAGGTCCAGGTATTCGCGGTACGTGCCGGGCGCGTAGTGACCGAGCGAGCGGATGCGCTCGGCGACCAGGTCGATCGCGTTCCACGCCTCGGTGTACTGCTCCATGAACATCTGGTGCAGGGTCTGGAACATCGGGCCTTCGACGTTCCAGTGGAAGTTGTGCGTCTTCAGGTAGACGACGTAGGTGTCGGCGAGCAGGCGCGACAGGCCTTTGGCGATCGCCGCGCGGTCTTTGGTCGAGATTCCGGTGTCCATGGAGAGGAGATTAGCGAGCGCCCAAGCGCCGGAGCAAATGGTATTTCGCCATGGCGCGAGTTGATAAAACCTATGAGGGGAAACTGGTCGGGGCGGTGAGATTTGAACTCACGACCACCGGCACCCCATGCCGGTACGCTACCAGACTGCGCTACGCCCCGAGAAAGCGGATTTTACCCCTGCAGCTGGTCGAGGACGGCGCGCAATTCGCGCTTGATCGCAGCGACGTCGACTCCGGCCCCGGGAACGACGCGCAGCTCGCGCGGCGCCGGCGGCTCCGATTTTTCTTCGGCATCGATCCGCGCGCTCTCCAGGCGCGCATTGTCCAGACGATTGCGCGCGCCGCTGATGGTGAAGCCTTCCTCGTACAGGAGCTGGCGGATGCGGCGGATGAGCAGCACCTCGTGGTGCTGGTAGTAGCGGCGGTTGCCGCGCCGCTTGACGGGCTTGAGCTGCGTGAATTCCTGCTCCCAATAGCGCAGCACGTGCGGCTTGACCCCGCAAAGCTCGCTCACCTCACCGATGGTGAAGTAGCGCTTCGCCGGGATCGGCGGGAGTTCAGCTTTCCTGCGGCTTGGCTCCATGGCGCGCCTTTTCGACCATCGCCTTCAGCTTCTGGCTGGCATGGAAGGTGACGACCCGGCGGGCGCTTATTGGTATTTCCTCGCCGGTCTTGGGGTTGCGCCCGGGGCGTTGCGGCTTGTCGCGCAGCTGGAAGTTGCCGAAGCCGGAAAGCTTGACGCTCTCCCCGCGCTCCAGCGCGCCACGGATTTCCTCGAAAAACGCCTCGACCATGTCTTTGGCCTCGCGCTTGTTCAGCCCGACCTTCTCGAACAAGAGGTCGGCCAGCTCGGCCTTTGTCAAAGTCATCAACGCGCTCCCCTGATTTCCCTTTTATGTTCGGAGACTTGCGGCAAATTTGCGGCCCAGCAGAGCGACCAGCGCGTCGCGGGCAGCGTCTGCCTCCGCATCCGTAAGGGTTCGTTCAGTATGTTGCATAACTACCCGGAAAGCAAGGCTTTTCCGGTCGTCAGGAACCCCCTGTCCTCGGAACAAGCTGAGCAGGCTCACGGACCGCACAATCGCCGGTTTTTCGGCCTCAATGGCATCAAAAACGGCCTGTACGGGGGCTTCCAGGGCGAAAAGCATAGAGATGTCGCGCACCACGGTAGGGAGGTCGGAGGGGATGCCGGGGCGGGGTAGCGGCACTACCTGGAGGGGGGCGGCATCCACCTCGAACAGAACCGGGGCCTGGGGCAGCTCGTACTTCTGCTGCCACTTGGGGTGCAACTCGCCGATCCAGCCGGCCGGCTTGCCCTCGACCAGTACCCGGGCGGAGCGCCCGGGGTGGAACGCCGGGTGCTCTGCCGGTTCGAAGCGGGGGGCAAGCGGCGCGAGCACGTTCCCCAGGTCCGACTTCACGTCGAACAAGTCAACCGCGCGCGCCGGCGTATCCCACTGCTCGCTCAGGGCCGGGCCGTAGGCGGCGGCGCCGATGCGGATCGGCTGGCGCAGGCCGGCGACCGAGAGCGGGCCGTCCTTGGCGGCGGCGTCGCGCAGGAACACCCGGCCGACCTCGAAGACGCGGATGCGCGGAACTTTGCGTGCATGGTTGTACTGGATCTTCGCGACCAGGGACCCGATCAGACTCGTTCGCATCACCGACTGCTGGCTGATGATGGGATTCAGCAGGCGAATCGGGTTCGCTTCGCCGGCGAAATCGGTTTCCCAGCCGGGCTCGACAAAGCTGAAGTTGATCACTTCGCGATAGTCGGCCGCGGCGAGCCGCTCGCGGAAAAAGTGCAGGCTCCTTTCCGCCTCCGGGACCTTCAGCATCGTCGCCGCGACGCGCGGCGGCTGCGCGGCGATGCGCTCGAAGCCGTAGAGCCGCGCCACCTCCTCGATCAGGTCCTCCTCGATCGCGAGGTCGAAGCGATAGGACGGCGCCTTGACCGTGAAGGCGTTTTTCTTGAGAGAACTCTCGAACCCGAGACGCGAAAACACCGAAGCCATCTCCTTCGCGGGCACCGGAACGCCGATCACCTTCTGCGCCCGCGCCACGCGCATCGCCACGGGCTTGCGCCTGGGCAGCCGCGCCACCGTGTCGACGGTGGGGCCGGGCTCGCCGCCGCAAATATCCATGATCAGCTTCGTCGCGCGCTCGATGCCGTCGACATTGTTCTCAAAATCGACGCCGCGCTCGAAGCGATGCGAGGCGTCGCTGCCGAAGTTGTAGCGGCGCGCGCGCCCGGCGATGGCGTCGGGATAGAAGAACGCCGACTCGAGGAACACGTTCCTCGTGCTCTCGTCGGCCTTGGTGCTCTCGCCGCCCATGATGCCGCCCAGGCCGATGACGCCCGAGTCGTCGGTGATGCACAGCACCTGCGCGTCGACCTCGACCTCCTGCTCGTTCAGGAGCAGCACTTTCTCGCCCTTGCGGCCCCAGCGCACCACGATCGTCCCGCGCAGCTTGTCGAGGTCGTAGACGTGCAGCGGCCGGCCGAGCTCAAGCATCACGTAGTTGGTGACGTCGACCAGCGCCGAGATCGAGCGCTGCCCGGCGCGCTCCAGGCGCTCGCGCATCCAGGACGGAGTGCTCGCGGAGGCATCGACGCCGCGAATAACGCGGCCGGCAAACCTGCCGCAGCCCTCGGGGTTCGCGAGCTTGACCGCATGCTTTGCCTTGCTCTTCGCGGGCACTGCCTTGATCTCGAGCGGCTTCAGCTTGCTCCTGGTCACCGCCGCGACTTCGCGCGCGACGCCGAGCACCGAAAGGCAGTCGGCCCGGTTCGGCGTCAGCTTGAGCGTCAGGATGTGATCGTCCAGGCCCAGCGCAGCGCGCGCGTCGCTCCCGGCCTTGCCTTCTATTTCCAAAAGTCCGGAGTGATCGTCGGAGAGGCCAAGCTCGCGCGCCGAGCACAGCATGCCTTGGCTCTCCACCCCCCTCAGGGACGTGGCCTTGATTTCGAGCCCCGGAAGCTTCGCCCCGACCTTGGCGAGAGGCGCTTTCATCCCGGCGCGCACGTTCGGTGCGCCGCAGACGACCTGCAGCGTGTCCTTGCCCGCCTTCACCTTGCAGACGGTGAGCTTGTCGGCATTCGGGTGCTTCTCCACCGCCATGACCTCTGCGACGACGACCCCGCTGAATTGCGGGCCAACCGGCTCGTAGTTCTCGACCTCGATCCCGGCCATGGTCAGCTTGTCCGCGAGCTCGCGCCCCGGAAGCGCGGGATCGCAGAAGCTGCGCAGCCAGCTCTCGGGGATGTTCATGAAAATTGCTCGAGAAAGCGCAGGTCGCCATCGAAAAACAGGCGCAGGTCGTCGATGCCGTACCGGAGCATGGTGAGGCGCTCGAGACCGGAGCCGAAGGCGAAGCCGATGTAGCGCTCGGGGTCGAGCCCGAAGTTGCGCACGACGTCCGGGTGGACCTGGCCCGAGCCGGAGATCTCGAGCCACCGGCCCTTCAACTTCATGTCAATTTCGGCGGAGGGTTCAGTGAACGGGAAGAACGAGGGCCGGAAGCGGACCTCGAGCTCGTCATTCTCGAAGAAGCGCCGCAGGAACTCGGTGTAGACGCCCTTCAGGTCGGCGAAGCTGATGTGCTCGTCGATCCACAATCCCTCGACCTGGTGGAACATCGGCGAATGCGTCGCGTCCGAGTCGACGCGGTAGGTGCGACCGGGCGCGATCACCTTGATCGGCGGCTTGTGCGTGCGCGCGTAGCGCACCTGCATCGGGCTGGTATGCGTGCGCAGCACCAGCGGCAGCCCATTGGCGTCCTTCAGGTCGACGTAGAAAGTGTCCTGCATCGAGCGCGAGGGGTGATTTTCCGGGCTGTTCAGCGCGGTGAAGTTGAACCAGTCGGTCTCGATTTCCGGGCCGTCGGCGACCTCGAAGCCGATCGAGCGCCAGATTTCCTCGATGCGCTGCCAGGTGCGGATCACGGGGTGCACCCCGCCGCGGCCGCGGCCCCGTCCCGGCAGCGTGACGTCGAGCGACTGCTCGGTGAGCCGCGCCGTGAGCTTCGCTTCGGCGAGCGCGGCGCGGCGCGCCTCGAGCCCGGCCTCGATCTTCTGCTTCGCGTCGTTGAACTTCGCGCCCAGCTCCCGCCGCTGCTCCGGAGGAGCCGACTTGAGCGTCGACTGAAGCGCAGTCAGCTCGCCGGCCTTGCCGAGATAGCGCGCCTTGGCGTTCTCGAGCGAAGCCGGGTCCGATGCGGCGGCGAAATCGCCGAGCGCCCGTGAGACGATGACCCCGAGTTGCTCCATCTACGTCTTGCAACGTCAGTGAGCGATGCTTGCCTTCACCTGCGCTGCGATCTTGTCGAACGCGGGCTTGTCCATGACCGCGAGGTCGGCCAGCACCTTGCGGTCGATCTCGATGTTGGCGCGCTTGAGCCCCGCCATGAACACGCTATAGCTCATGCCGAGCTCGCGCACCGCGGCGTTGATGCGCGCGATCCAGAGCGCGCGGAACTGGCGCTTTTTCTGGCGGCGGTCGCGGTAGGCGTACTGCCCCGCCTTCATCACCGCCTGCTTCGAGATCCGGTAGACGTTTTTCCTGCGGCCGCGAAAACCCTTGGCCTGCTTGAAGACCTTCTTGTGGCGCGCGCGCGCCGTGACTCCGCGCTTGACCCTTGGCATGGCGCGCTCCTAGGACGAGTACGGCAGCATCGAACGGATGGCCGCCGTGTTGGTATGGTCTACGCCGCTCCTGCGGCGCATCTGGCGCTTACGCTTGGTGCTCTTCTTGGTGAGGATGTGGCGCTTGTAGGCCCCGGCTCGCTTGATCGAGCCGCTGCCGCGCACCTTGAAGCGCTTGGCGGCGCCGCGCTTGGATTTCATCTTCGGCATGACGAACGAACTCCTTCTCTCTTTTAGCTTGACGCCGGGCGGTCCCCGCCTACGCGGGGACGCTTCAACTGCCACGGCCATCACTTGTAGTGACTGCTTTGCTGCTATGCCGCTTGGCGCTTCGGGGGCGCTGCGGGCTTTGCTGCCTTTGGCTCTTTCGGCTCTTTCGGTTCCTTCGGCTTCGCAACCTTCGGCGCCGGTCCCTTCTTCTTCGGCGCCAGCACCATCACCATCTGCCGGCCCTCGAGCTTGGGAAACTGCTCGACCAGGCCGACCGCGTCCAGATCCTTCCTCACCCGCTCCAGCAGCCGCACGCCGAACTCCTGGTGCGCCATCTCGCGGCCGCGGAAGCGCAGCGTCACCTTCGCCTTGTCGCCTTCCTCGAGAAACTGGATCAGCTTCCCGAGCTTGATCTTGTAGTCGCCCTCGTCGGTACCCGGGCGGAACTTGATTTCCTTGACCTGGATCTGCTTCTGCTTGAGCTTCGCCTCGTGCGCCTTCTTCTGCTCGCGGTAGCGGAACTTGCCGTAGTCCATCAGCTTGCAGACCGGCGGGTTCGCGAGCGGCGCGATCTCCACCAGGTCCACGTTCTGCTCCTCCGCCAGGCGGAGCGCCTCTGCTACCGGCTTGATTCCGAGCTGGTCACCGTTTTCCGCCACCAGGCGCACCTCCGGGGCGGTGATTTCCCGGTTGATGCGCTGCGATCTCTCGAGTGCGATGTGTGAAAAGCTCCTTCGTTAGTTGAAAAAATTGGCCGTGCTACTGCGCTTTCGCCTCGGCCCGCATTTCGGACCCCAGGCGCGCGGTGAAGGCATCCAGGCTCATCGCCCCGAGGTCTTCGCCGCTGCGCGTGCGCACGGCCACCGTTGCCGCCTGCATCTCCTTGTCTCCCACCACCAGCTGGTAGGGCAGTTTCTGCAGGCTATGCTCGCGAATCTTATAAGAAATTTTCTCGTTCCGCAAATCCAAAATTGCCCTAAACCCTTGATTCACGAGTTTATTTTTCACGGAAAGGGCGTACTCGGCCTGCCGCTCGGTAATGTTCATCACCACCAGCTGGTGCGGCGCGAGCCACAGAGGGAACGCTCCCGCGTAGTGCTCGATCAGGATGCCGATGAAGCGCTCGAAGGAGCCGACGATTGCGCGGTGGAGCATCACCGGGGTGCGGCGCGTGTTGTCCTCGGCGACGTACTCGGCGCCGAGCCGCGCGGGCATGGCGAAATCAACCTGCATCGTGCCGCATTGCCAGACGCGGCCGATCCCGTCCTTCAGCGAATACTCGATCTTCGGGCCGTAAAACGCGCCCTCGCCGGGGGATACGGAGAATTGCACGCCCGACTTTTCAAGTGAAGTCTTCAAGGCATGCTCGGCGCGATCCCAACTCTCGTCCGAGCCGATGCGTTTCGCCGGCCGGGTGGCGACTTTGTAGATGATGTCGGTGAAGCCGAAATCGCGATACACCTTCTGCAATAGGGCGGTATAGGCAACGCACTCGCCCAGGATCTGCTCCTCGGTGCAAAAGATGTGCCCGTCGTCCTGCACGAAGCCGCGCACGCGCATCAGCCCGTGCAGCGCGCCCGAGGGCTCGTTGCGATGGCACGAGCCGAACTCGCCATAGCGCAGCGGCAGCTCGCGGTAGCTGCGTACGCCCTTGTTGTAGATCAGGATGTGCCCCGGGCAGTTCATCGGCTTCACCGCGTAGTCGCGGTTCTCGGACGCGGTGAAGAACATGTTCTCGCGGAAGTTGTCCCAGTGCCCGGTTCGCTTCCAGAGCTCCACGTCGAGGATCTGCGGCCCGCGCACCTCGTGGTAGCCGTTGTCGCGGTACACGCGGCGCATGTACTGCTCGACCGCCTGCCACAACGTCCAGCCCTTCGGATGCCAGAACACCAGGCCCGGCGCCTCCTCCTGCATATGGTAGAGATCGAGCTGCGTGCCGAGGCGCCGGTGATCGCGCTTCTCGGCCTCCTCGAGCATCTTCAGGTAGGCGTCCTGGTCCTCCTTCTTCGCCCACGCTGTGCCGTAGATGCGCTGGAGCATCTCGTTCTTCGAGTCGCCGCGCCAGTACGCCCCGGCCACGCGCATCAGCTTGAAGGTCTTGAGCTTCCCGGTCGACGGCACGTGCGGCCCGCGGCACAGGTCGATCCAGTTGCCCTGGCCGTAGAGCGAGATCGTTTCCTTCCCGGGAATCGAGGCGATGATCTCCGCCTTGTAGTTTTCACCAAGGGACTTGAAATAGGCCACGGCTTCGTCGCGCGCCATTTCACGCCGGTGGACGGGGAGATCCTGCTTCGAGATCTCCGCCATCCGCTTTTCGATCGCCGCCAGGTCCTCGGGCGTAAAAGGCCGCTTGTAGGAGAAGTCGTAGTAGAAGCCGTTGTCGATCACCGGGCCGATCGTCACCTGCGCTTCGGGGAACAGCTCCTTCACCGCCTGCGCCAGCAGGTGCGCGGTCGAGTGGCGGATGATCTCGAGCCCCTCCGGGTCACGCTCGGTGACGATGCTGATCGTTGCGTCGCGCTCGACGCGGTAGCTGGTGTCAACCAGCTTGCCGTCGACCTTCGCCGCAAGCGCTGCGCGCGCCAGGCCGGCGCCGATGGACGAGGCGATCTCGGCTACGGTGACGGGTCCGGGAAACGACTTCGACGAGCCGTCGGGGAGACGGATGTTGGGCATTGCGCTCGAGTGCTTGCATACTATCACGGTGAAATTGCCGCTCTCTCTCGCGATCAGCCCCTACGATCACGCTCGCGATCTCCGCCCTCAGGGGATCGACCTCACGGTGCTCGACCTGTCCGTCGAGGAGATCTTCTACCGCTTCACGCGGTTCCGCGAATGGGACGCCTCAGAGATGTCGTTCGGCAAGGTGGTGTCCATCCTGTCCCTGCCGTCGCCGGACCTCATCGCACTCCCGGTGTTCCCGTCGCGCGTGTTCCGCCACTCGGCGATCTACACGAAGCTCAAGACCCCGAAGGAGCTCGAAGGCAAGCGCGTCGGAATCCCCGAATGGGCCCAGACCGCGGGGATCTACGTCCGCGGCCTGCTGCAGCACGAGTACGGCGTCGACCTGCGGCGCATCGAATGGATTCAGGCGGGCGTGCACCAACCCGGGCGCGAAGAGAAGGTCGAGCTCAAGCTGCCGCAGGGAGTGCGTATCACCCCGCAACCCGGCAAGACGCTGGCCGGCATGCTCGCGGGCGGCGAGCTCGACGCGGTGATCTCGGCGCGCGATCCGGGAGGGCCGCGCATGTTTTCCGACTACGCCGGCCTGGAGCTCGAGTACTTCAGGAAAACGCGCATCTTCCCGATCATGCACGTCGTCGTCCTGCGGCGCGAAGCCTACGAGCGCGACCGCTGGATCGCGATGAACCTCTTCAAGGCGTTCGAGGAGGCGAAGCGCGTGAGCCAGGCGCGGCTCACCGAGATCGGCATCTCGCACATCCCGATGCCATGGCTCGCCGAGCACGCGCGCCGCTGGCGCGAGGCCGCGGGCGAGGACTCCTGGCCTTACGGGATCGAGCCGAACCGTCCGACGCTGGAAGCGTTCGTGCAATACGCGTTCGAGCAGGGCGTGGCCACGCGCCCGCTGAAGATTGAGGAGCTGTTCGCGCCCGAGACGCTCGAGCGCGCCAAGATCTAGTCGAGCTTGCCTTCAGGACGGCTTCTAGTCCAACTTTATTCCGATGTCTTTCACCACTTTCGCGTACTTTGCGTAGTCTCGCTTGATGAGCGCGGCGAACTCCTCGGGGCTCGCGATGTAGGGATCCAGACCGCCGGCCGCGTTCAGCTTCTCCTTCACGTCCGGCGATTCGAGCACGCGCTTGAGCTCCGCCCGCAACCTGCCGAGCGTCGCTTCCGGAATTCCCGCCGGACCGAACAGGCCGAGCCAGATCGAGTTCTCCAAGCCTGGATAGAACTCGCCGATCGTCGGCAGCTCGGGATACTGCGCCGAGCGGTGCGCCCCGGACACCGCGAGCGGGCGCAGCCGGCCGGCCTTGATCTGCGGCGCGTTCGAGCTCCCCGACCACATCGCCTGGGTATCGCCCGCGACCGTCGCGGTCGCGGCAGGCGCGCCGCCCTTGTAGGGCACATGCAGCAGGTTGATGCCCGCGCGCTGCTTGAGCATCTCCATGGTGAGGTGGTGCTGGCTGCCGTTGCCGCCCGAAGCGTAGGCGAGCGGCGGGTTCGCCTTCTTCGCGTATTCGATGAACTCGGGGAACGTGCGCACCGGCAGCGACGGATTCACCGTCAGCACGAACTGGTTGACCGCGACCGGCGTCACCGGCGTGAGGTCGCGCAGCGTATCGATCGGCATCTTGTAGAGGTGCGGGTTGATGGCGATCTGGCTGTCGGCGAGCAGCCCGAGCGTGTAACCGTCGGGCTGCGCGCGCGCGACAAGCTCGTTCGCGATGTTGCCGTTGGCGCCGACCTTGTTTTCCACCACCACCGGCTGGCCGATGTTCTCCGAGAGCTTCTGGCCGATGACGCGCGCGGCGATGTCGGGCGCCCCGCCGGGCGGGATCGGCACCACGATGGTGACCGCCCGCGCCGGGAATTGCGCGAGCGCGGCGCTGGAAAAGGCGCAGAGGAAGACGAACCGGAAGGCGAACGCGCGCAGCTTCATGTCATCCTCGAGATTCTGGTAGGCGCGATTGGACTCGAACCAACGACCCCTACCATGTCAAGGTAGTGCTCTAACCAGCTGAGCTACGCGCCTAATGGCAATGATTTTACCGTAGACTTTTTTGATGGACCTCATTATCTGGCGTCACGCCGAAGCCGAAGACGGCGTTCCCGATCTCGAGCGCAAGCTCACCGCCAAAGGCCGCAAGCAGGCCGAGCGCGTCGCGCAGTGGCTGCTGCAGCGCCTGCCGGCGCGCTTCGCGGTCGTCGCGAGCCCGGCGGCGCGCGCGCAGCAGACCGCGGAAGCGCTCGGCGTGCCGGTCAAGACCGACCGCACGCTGGCGCCCGGCGCTTCGCCTTCGACGATCATCCAGGCCTGCGGCTGGCCCGATTACAAGGGCGCGACCGTGATCGTCGGCCACCAGCCCGACCTGGGACGCGTGCTCGCCGAGCTGCTCGGCGCGCGCGGCAGTTTCAGCATCAAGAAGGGCGGCTTGTGGTGGATCAGCAACCGCGTGCGCGACGAGAAGGACCAGGTCGTGGTGCGCGCGACGGTTTCACCTGACCTGCTTTAGGACCGATACCTTCCGGTCCGAGAGGCCGTTCACCTCGAGCTTCATGCCGACCGCCTTCCAGTGCCGGGCCTCGGCGTCGAGCGCGTCGGCCGACAGCGGGTTCTCCTCGAGCCAGGACTGAGGCAGGTCGATGGCGAAGCCGCCGGCGTCGGCGGCAACGCGCAGGAACGGAAGCTTGGCGTCGCTGCGGCTGCGCAGGATGAGCGACGCCAGCCGCAATCCGAACACGAGCTTCCAGTCTGCGCTTTCGAAACCGGCATCCTGGACCTTGCCGAGCTTGCCGCGGTGCGCGAGCGCGAGGCGCGCGAGGCGCGCCTGCTCCATGCGCGAGAACCCCGGCATGTCGGCATTCGACAGCACGTAGGCCGAGTGCTTGTGGTAGGCGGCGTGCGCGATCGACAGGCCGACTTCGGCGAGCCGCGCCGCCCATTCCAGCATCACGCGATCGGGATCGTCCTCCCGGTCGCCGCCGGGGGTCAGGGCATCGTAGATGGTGAGCGCAAGGGCGCGCACCCGGTCCGCCTGAGGGACGTCGATGTGGTAGCGGCGCATGAACTGCGCGACCGTGGCCGCGCGCATGTCGCGGTGCTGCACGCGGCCGAGCAGATCGTAGAGCACGCCGTGGCGCAGCGCGCCCTCGGACACCTTCATCGATTCGAGGCCGAGGGCGTCGAACACGGCGATCATGATCGCGAGGCCGCCCGGAAGCACCGGCGCGCGATTCGGGCGCAGGCCGCGGATGCGATCAGGGTCGGCCTTTTCAGCCTTGATCAGCAGGCTTCTCAGCCGATCGAGCCCCTCGCGCGTCAGCCCCTCGGCGGCGAGCTCGTTCTCGCGCAGGATGTTCTCGATCGAGCGCGCGGTGCCGGAGGAGGCCACGGCCTCCTCCCAGCCGGTGTCCCGGTATTCCTTGACCAGGGCGGCAAGCTCCTGGCGCGCGGCGAGCTCGGCCGCCTTCATGCCGGATTTCTCGACCTTGCCTTCGGGAAAGTATTTCAGGCTGTAGCTCACGCAGCCCATGTAGAGCGACTCGGTGAGCAGCGCGTCGTAGCCCGTGCCGATGATGAACTCGGTCGAGCCGCCGCCGACGTCGACCACCAGGCGCTTCTGCGCCGAGGCGGGCAGCGAATGCGCGACGCCAAGATAGATCAGGCGCGCCTCCTCGCGTCCGGAGATCACCTCGATCGGGAAGCCGAGCGCGGCGCGCGCCTCGCGCAGGAACTGCGGCGCGTTCTTCGCCACGCGCAAGGTGTTGGTGCCCACCGCGCGCACCGCCGGGCGCGGAAAGCCGCGCAGGCGCTCGCCGAACTTTGCGATCGCCTCGAGCGCCGTAGCCTGGGTGGCGCGATCGATGCGCTTCTCCGCGGTGAGGCCGCCGCCGAGGCGCACCACCTCGCGCACCGCGTCGAGCGGGTAGATCTGCCCGTCGACCACGCGCCCGATCTCGAGGTGAAAGCTGTTCGAGCCGAGGTCGACGGCGGCAAGGGTGTCGTGCCGGGCCATCCGGCTAAGTTAGCAGAAACTAACTGCGCACGACTTGCTCGATCTCCTGCGCCGTGGCGTGGCGGACGTCTTTTCCGATCGTCGCGTAGACCACGTGCTCGCCGAGATTCTTGGCGTGGTCGCCGATGCGCTCGAACGACTTGGCGACGAACAGGATGTCGAGGCAGGCCGAGATGCTGCGCGGATCCTCCACCATGAAGCCGGCAAGCCTCGCCAGCACGGCGCGGAAGCGTTCGTTCACGTCGAGGTCGCGGCGCACCAGCGCCGCCGCGGCGTTGGGGTCGAGCGCTTCCATCGCGCGCGTAGCCTGGCGCAGCATGTCGTGCACCAGCTCCCCCATCGGCCTGAGCTCCAGCACGCGCGGCAGCACCTGCCGCCCGGCGCCGAAGATGCTGCGGGCGTAGAGCGAGATCTTCTTGGCCTCGTCGCCGACGCGCTCAAGGTCGGTAGTGGCGCCGAGCAGCGACATCACCAGGCGCAGGTCGCGCGCCGCGGGATGGCGGCGCGCGATGATCTGGCCGCCGACCTCGTCCACCGCCCGCTCGAGACCGTTC
Source organism: Burkholderiales bacterium (assembly GCA_036559525.1). Classification (GTDB taxonomy): domain Bacteria; phylum Pseudomonadota; class Gammaproteobacteria; order Burkholderiales; family SG8-39; genus SCGC-AG-212-J23. The sequence goes on along the minus strand of DATBSZ010000284.1, from coordinate 7,726 downwards.
ACTTCGGCTTCGTGGCGCAGGATCTGCGCGATCAGCGCGGGCGACCCGGTCTGCAGGCACTCGATCGCGTCGGCCAGCTGGCGCTCGACGCGCACGGCCATCAGGCTCACCAGCTCGCGCGCGCGGTCCAGCGCGTGGTCGAAATCCTTCGAAGTATGGTCTGTCGTCATCCGAGCGACACTAGCGGCTCTGCATGTCCGGAATATTTCTGCGCTCCATCAGGGGATTGGCCGCGGTCATGAAACAGTCATCAAGAATCGACCGCCTCGCGTGCAGAATTTGTGACGGGGAAGGTCGAGGGGCGGTGCAGGATGGAATCCGAAGGACTAGGCAAAACGCCGGACCGCGTCATTTCTCCGGCGGACACGGCCATTACAATGGCTCTTCCGGTCCCCGCTTCCACGGTCCCCACCGGGCAGCCGATGAACCGCAGAGTCCCCGTCCCCGCCCAGTTCCTCAACCGCGAGCTCGGCATCCTGGCGTTCAACCGCCGGGTGCTGGCGCAGGCCGCGGACGACACCGTGCCGCTGCTCGAGCGGCTGCGCTTCATCACCATCGTCTCGTCCAACCTGGACGAGTTCTTCGAGATCCGCGTCGCGGGCCTCAAGGAGCAGATCAAGCTCGGCCTGCCCGAGCCGGGGCCCGACGGCGGCGCGCCCGCCGAGGTCTTCGAGTCGGTGAGCCGCGAAGCGCACGCGCTCGTCGCCGAGCAATACCAGCTCCTCAACCAGACCGTGCTGCCGGCGCTCGCCGCGCAGCGCATCGTGTTCCCGAAGCGCGAGGACTGGAACGCGGCGCAGCGCCAGTGGATCCGCGACTATTTCTTCCGCGAGCTCCTGCCGGTGCTGACGCCGATCGGCCTCGACCCCGCGCATCCTTTCCCGCGCGTGTTCAACAAGAGCCTCAACTTTGCGCTCGAGCTCGAGGGCCGCGACGCCTTCGGCCGCAGCTCGGGCGCGGCGATCGTGCAGGCGCCGCGCGCGCTGCCGCGCCTGATCCGCCTGCCGCAGGCGATCGCCGGCGACGCCGAGTACGCCTTCGTGTTCCTGTCGTCGATCCTGCACGCGCACATGGACGAGCTGTTCTCGGGCATGAACGTGCAGGGCTGCTACCAGTTCCGCGTCACGCGCAATTCCGACTTGTTCGTGGACGAGGAGGAGATCAAGAACCTGCATACCGCGCTGCAGGGCGAGCTCTTCCACCGCCACTTCGGCGACGCGGTGCGCCTGGAGGTGGCCGACAACTGCTCGCAGCGCATGGTGGAGTTCCTGCTGCAACAGTTCGGGCTGCGCGAGGCCGACCTCTACCGCGTAGAAGGGCCGGTCAACCTGTACCGGTTGCGCGAGGTGCCCGACCAGGTGGCGCGGCCCGACCTGAAATACCCGCTGTTCCAGCCCGGCCTGCCGCCCGCGCTCGATACCGGCGACATCTTCGAAGTGCTCAAGAAGCAGGACGTGCTGCTCCATCACCCGTTCCAGTCGTTCCTGCCGGTGATCGATTTCATCCGCACCACGGCCAACGACCCGCAGGTGATCGCGATCAAGCAGACCGTGTACCGCACCGGGACCGATTCGGAGCTGATGGAGATCCTGGTCGAGGCCGCGCGCAAGGGCAAGGAAGTCACGGTGGTGGTCGAGCTGATGGCGCGCTTCGACGAGGAGGCCAACCTCAACTGGGCGGCGCGGCTCGAGGAAGTCGGCGCGCACGTGGTCTACGGCGTGGTCGGGCACAAGACCCACGCGAAGATGGCGCTCGTCGTGCGGCGCGAGGACGGCGGCGACGGCGGTGCACGCGTCCTGCGCCGCTACGCACACCTCGCTACCGGCAACTACCACCCGCGCACCGCGCGCCTCTATACGGACTTCGGCCTGCTCACCGCCAACGAGGAGATGTGCGCCGACGTCGCCGAAGTGTTCAAGCAGCTCACCGGGCTGGGCCGCGCCGGCAGGATGAAGCACCTATGGCAATCGCCGTTCACGCTGCACAAGCGCATCGTCGCCGCGATCCGCAACGAGGCCGCGCAGGCCGCCGAGGGCAAGCCCGCGCGCATCATCGCCAAGATGAACGCGCTGCTCGAGCCGCAGATCATCGAGGAGCTGTACGCCGCGTCCGCGGCGGGGGTTAAAATCGACCTCATCGTGCGCGGCGTCTGCGCGCTCAAGCCGGGGATCCAGGGCCTTTCCGAGAATATCCGGGTGCGCTCGGTGGTCGGCCGCTTCCTCGAGCACACGCGCATCTTCTTCTTCCACGACGGCGGCGCCGAGAACGTGTATCTCTCGAGCGCCGACTGGATGGACCGCAATTTCTTCCGCCGCATCGAGCTGTGCTTCCCGGTGCTCGACCCCGCGCTCAAGCGCCGCGTGATCCGCGAGGGCCTGCAGCCCTACCTCGACGACAGCTCCCAGGTCTGGGAGATGAGCGCCGAGGGCGCCTATGAGCGGGTGAAGCCGCGCCGCGGCCGGCGCCGTTCCGCGCAGGAGGAGCTGCTATTCACGCTCGGGATTCCCACGTAGAAGAGAGCCCTCACAAGGGAAAGACCGGGCTGCGCCGGGTCCTGAACGCCACGCGCTATTCGTTTGCCGGGCTCGCGGCCGCCGCGCGCTACGAGTCCGCGTTCCGCGAGCTCGCAGCGCTCTGTCTGGTCGCCGTGCCGGCGGCTTTCTGGCTCGGCGACACCGGCGCCGAGCGCGCGCTGATGATCGGCAGCGTGATCCTTGCGATGATCGTCGAGCTGGTGAACGCCGCAGTCGAGGCGACCGTCGACCGCATCTCGCTCGAGAACCACCGCCTGGCGAAGCGCGCCAAGGACATCGGCAGCGCCGCGGTGATGCTCTCGCTCGTCAACGCTGGCGTGGTCTGGCTGCTAATCATCCTTTCATGAAGCCTATGAAGGCCGGGATCTGGCGCCGAGGCTCAGCGCGCCCGCGCCCAGCATCGCGACGTACAGCAGGCCACCGATGATCGCCGCGTTCTTCAGGAAGTGGTTCAGCTGGTTGTTGTACTGCGCGGCATCGAACTCCCAGAAGCGGTGAGCCATCGCGGTGGCGATCGCCACGAACAGGATCAGCAGCCACGCCGCCCGGCGTGCGTGCCAGCCGGTGATCAGGAGCACGGCGCCGCCGATCTCGATCACGATAGCAACCCACACCATAATCTCGGGCGCGGGAAAGCCGAGCTTGGCCAAGTAGCCGGCGCTCGCCGCCACCCCCATCAGCTTGCGCGCGCCGGCGACCAGGAAGACCGCCGCGAGCAGGATCCGACCGATGAGCATTGCTTGAGATTGCGCAGCAGGATTCATTTTGGTACCTCCCTTGTTGGACTGCGTGCGGCTATTGTAGCCACGACGGCCAATCTCGTTTTTGGGTTCATCCCCGGGCTACGCGGATCACGCCCTTCAGCCCGCGCACCAGGACCAGCGCGCGCTTGAGCTGCCCCGAGTCGGCGACGTCGAAAGTGAAGCGCATGAAGGCGAGATCGTCGCGGGTCTGGGTGCGCACCGCGGTGAGGTTGATCTTCTCGCGCGCGAGGGCATCGCCGATGTCGCGCAGCAGGCCGCGCCGGTCCGTGGCGGTCACGGTCATGTCGACCGCGTAAGCCGCATCGCTTTTGCCCCAGTCCGTCTCCATCACGCGCTCGGGATGGCGTTCCGCCAGCCGCTTCAGGCCGTCGCAGCTCTCGCGGTGGATCGACACGCCCTTGCCGCGGGTCACGAAGCCGCGGATCGGGTCGGGTGGCACCGGCTTGCAGCAGCGCGCGAGCTGGGTCGCGAGCCCGCCCATCCCGACCACGAGCATCGATGCCTTTGCGCTCGGCGGTTTTTTCGCCCGCTTCAGCTCTGGCGCCGAGACGGGCGGCGCCGCGCCCTTCAGAGCGACCTGCAGCTGGCGCAGGTTGACCTCGTCGCGCGCCACCGCGGCGAACATCTCGTCGGGCTTGGCAAAGCCGAGCTTCGCCGCCAACCCCTCCAGATTCGCCTGCGTGGCGCCTTCGCGGCGCAGTTCCTTCTCGACCACTGCGCGGCCGGCGGCCACGGTCTCGGCGAGCGCCTTGGCGTTGAACCACTGCCGGATCTTGTGCCGCGAGCGGACGCTCTTCACGAAGCCGCGCTCCGGGTTGAGCCAGTCGCGCGATGGGCCGCCGCTCTTCGCGGCGACGATCTCGACGCGCTGGCCGCTCGCGAGCGGCGTATCGAGCTTCACGATGTGGCCGTCGACGCGCGCGCCGCGGCAGCGGTGGCCGAGGTCGCTGTGCAGCGCGTACGCGAAGTCGATCGGCGTCGCGCCCGCCGGCAGGTCGATCACCTTGCCTTGCGGCGTCAGGACGTAGATCGTGTCTTCGAGCTCCGGGCGCTTGATTGGAACTTCATCGCGCCATGCCAGCAGCTGCCGCAGCCAGGCGACCTTCTGCTCGAATTGCTTCGAAGCCTTGGCCTTTTCCTTGTACTGCCAGTGCGCGGCAACGCCGTACTCCGCCTGCTTGTGCATCTCCTCGGTGCGGATCTGCACTTCGAGCGTCTTGCCGCCGGGCCCGAGCACCGCGGTGTGCAGCGACTGGTAAAGGTTGCCCTTGGGGCGCGAAATGTAGTCGTCGAACTCCTTCGGGATCGGCTGCCACAGGTTGTGCACCACGCCGAGCGCGGCGTAGCAGTCCTTGATCTCGGGAACGATCACGCGCAGCGCGCGCACGTCGTAGACCTCGGAGAAGTCGAGCTCTTTCGAGCGCATCTTGTTCCAGATGGAGTAGATGTGCTTGGGCCGTCCGCTGACATTACTGTCCAAACCGATGGCCTTCAGCTCGGTCCTCAGCAAAGCAAGGGCATTGGCGATGTATTGCTCGCGCTCGAGGCGCTTTTCGTCGAGCATCTGCGCGATGCGCTTGTAGAGCTCGGGCTCGAGGTAGCGGAACGACAGGTCCTCGAGCTCCCATTTGAGCTGCCAGACGCCCAGCCGGTTGGCGAGGGGCGCGTAGATGTCGAGGGTCTCCCGGGCATAGGACGCCCTCTCGGGCGACGGATTCTTGGCAAAGAACCTCAGCGTCTGCGTCCGGCTCGCCAGCCGGACGAGGACCACCCGCACGTCCTCGACCATGCCGAGGACCATCTTGCGCAGCACCTCGTTTTGCTCGCTCGGTGTGCCACGGGTGGCCACCCGCAACTGGTAGAGCTTCTCCACGCCTGCCGCCAGCGCCGCGATCTCGGCGCCGAACGCCTCGCCCAGCTTCTCGGTTCCATCGAGGTATTTCGGCGCGGCGAACAGCACGCCTGCTGCCCGTCCCGGCGCGTCGAGCCCGATCGCGGCAAGGCTTGCTGCCAGGCCGAGCGCATGGCTCCAGCAGGGCTCGCCGGTCGAGAGCACCTGCCCGGCGTACAGCGGCTCGGCGAACTCGAGCGCACGGCCGATGAGAGCACGCTCGGGCGCCGCCAGGCCGTCTGCGAGCGGGCCGAGCGCGGCGGCACCCGATTGCGGATGCAGTTGGACTACTGAAACCATGCGGGTATTTTACGGGCATGGGCTGGCTGACGAATTGGCGCCGCCGGCGCGTGCTCGACCGGCACCGCATCGACGAAGCGCTCTGGAACGAGGCCACGACGGGCCTGCCCTTCATTCCGAAGAGCGAGAAGCTGCGCGAGCTCGCGCTCCTGTTCCTCGCCGAAAAGCAGTTCACCGGCGCGCATGGCCTGGAAGTGACCGACGCGATGCGCATCTCCATCGCGGCGCAAGCCTGCCTGCCGATCCTCGAGCTCGGCCTGGACTGGTATGCCGGCTTCACCGGCATCGTCGTCTACCCGGGAGACTTCCGCGTGCGGCGCGAGGAGACCGACGAGCACGGCGTGGTGCACGAGTGGGACGACGAGCTCGCGGGCGAAGCGATGCCCGGCGGGCCGGTGGTCCTTTCCTGGGATGCCACCGCGAACGATCCCGAGATCAACGTGGTGATCCACGAGTTCGCCCACAAGCTCGACATGCTGAACGGCGCCGCTGACGGCCTGCCGCCGCTGCACGCCGGGATGGATCGCGCCGCGTGGCAGGCGGCTTTCGCGCAAGCGTACGAGGGCTTCTGCGATGCGGTCGAGCGCGACAAGGAGACTTGGCTCGATCCTTACGCCGCCGAGCACCCGTCGGAGTTCTTCGCGGTGATCAGCGAGGCGTTCTTCGAGCAGCCGGCGGAAACCAAACGCCGCTATCCCGACGTCTACGACCAGCTCAGGCTTTTCTACAGACAGGATCCCTCATGACCACCGTGCGCAAGATGACGCAGTACGTTCCCCTGACGCGCGAGCAGTTCCGCAGCCGGTTCTTCGAGAGGTTCTACGACCCGGCATTCGACGCCGTCAAGGCGGAGCTCGAGAAGGTGTGCGAGGTCGCCTGGGACGGCTACATCAAGTACCGCAAGTCGCCGCGCTCGCAGCCCGCGGGGTCGGAGTTTTCCGATCCTGGTTTCAAGCTTCCGGTCGAGTGGCTGCAAGCACGAGCCGCGATTCTTCAAGCTTCGAAACGGCAAACCGATCCCGCCTCGGCCTCCCGCATCCTCGTCGTCAGCGGCGCGACGCGCAGCGAGCACACCTGCCCGGGCGAAGTCTCGAAGACGCGCCGCCTCGCCGATCGCGCGCGGCGCACGATCGAAGCGCAGGCCGGATTCGAGGTCGATTTCCTCGAGCTGTCCCAGCTCGCCGACGAGCCGTGGAAGGTGATCCATCCGTGCAAGGCCTGCGTCTCCACCTCGATGGCGCTGTGCCACTGGCCGTGCAGCTGCTACCCGAACCACGCGATGGGCCAGACCAACGACTGGATGGCCGAGCTCTATCCACGCTGGGTCGCGGCGCACGGCGTGTTCGTGCTGTGCCCGGTGCACTGGTACCAGGCGCCCGCGAGCCTCAAGCTGATGATGGATCGTCTGGTGTGCGCAGACGGAGGCAATCCCGATCCCACGACGACGCGCGGCAAGGATCCCGCGGCCGCCAAGGCGCTGGAGCTCGCGGGATGGCCCTACCCGCGCCACCTCGCCGGGCGCGCGTTCGCGGTGGTCGCACATGGCGATTCGCAGGGCCACGAGGGCCTGCGCGAAGCGCTGGTGGAGTGGCTCGCGAGCATCGGCATGATCCAGGCCGGCGTGTCGGCGGCGGTGGACACCCTGATCGGCTACTGGGAGCCCTACGCGACGAGCCACGACAAGCTCGACTCGCAGTCCGAGACCTTCGTGCAAGTCGAGAACGCGGCGAAAAGCCTCGTCAACATGGTGCGCGCGATCCGCTCCGGCACCTATCGCGCGCCGGACGAAGGGCTACGCAACCCGAGACAGAAGTAATCGCGTAGCGGCAAGCGCACGCTGTGCCCGCTCGAGCGGCGCCATCGGCTTCGCGTACGGAATTTCTACGCTGATCGGAAGCTCGCGCGGCAGCGCGCGCATCAGCCCTTGCAGGTCGAGCCCGCCCTCGCCGGGAAACAATCGGTCGGCCCGCGCCTGCCGGATGATCTCCTGCATGTCCGCCGGCCGCTCCGGCCGCGCGTCGCAAAGCTGCATGTAATTCAGCCGGATTTCTTGCAGCTGCTCAAGCTTGTTTTCTTCCCTGAAAAAATGAATTGCATCCACCAGCAGCGCGGAATTCTTCCGTGCCGCCTGATCGAGGACCCGCTTCGTCTTCGAGACGCTGGAAACCTCGACCCAGGGCATCGGCTCGACGTTGGCGGCCAGGCGATAGCGCGCGGCGAGGTCGCACAGGCGGCCG
>DATBSZ010000283.1:0-21044 GCA_036559525.1 Burkholderiales bacterium | reverse complement strand
GCTTTCCGGCGTTCTCGTACCCCGGCACCGCTTCGACGTCGATGTAGAGCACGTTGAGCGCATGGCGGCTCGACGGGCTGTACGGGCTGCCTTGCGTCGCATGCAGCGGGTTCACGCCCACGACCGCCGCTCCGAGACCTGCGGCGATCTCGATCAGCTTGCGCAGGTCCGTGAAGTCGCCGATGCCCCAGTTGCGCTCCGAGCGCAGGCCGTAGAGCTGCACCATGAATCCCCACAGCCGGCGCTGCTCGAGCACGTCCGGCTGGTAGCAACGCCCCACCTCGACCTCGACCTTGCGCGCCTTGCGCGCCGGCCCCATCGCCTTCAGCAGCGCCGCACGAACTTCGGGCTCGATTGCCTTCTCGTTCCCCCACACGTCCAGATAGCTGGACGCGATTTCGTCTGTCACCCGCTGATCCACCAATTCACCGACCAGGGCGCGCCCGCAGCCGCGTTGGACCACAGCGGCCTCTCTTTCGAAATGTCCTTTACTGCGATGGCCTGATCGCCGCAGTTGGCCACCAGCGTCAGCCCGTCCCACTTCACCTCGAACGCTCGCTCGCCGAGCATGCGGTACTTCCCCGGGCCGAACGTGCGCGGCGCGATGGCGCGCGCGCGGACCTGCAGGAGCTTCTTGTAATGCGCGAGCCAGACCGCGTCGCGCTTGGCCCAATCGAGGACGCATTGCTTGAACGTGCCCTCGGCCAGCGGATCCGGGATGGAATTCTTGAAGGAGGCAAAGCGGCTGAACTCCTCGCGCCGGCCTTTGCGCACCGCCTCGCCGAGCTCGCCCTCGAAGTCGCAGAAGAAGAGAAACGGCTGGCGGCAGCCCCACTCTTCGCCCATGAAGAGCAGCGGCGGCGAGGGCGCGAGGAGCTGGATCGCGCTCAGGGCCTTCAAGGCTTTCTCATTCGAAAGGGCGACCAATCTCTCCCCGAGGGCCCGGTTGCCGATCTGGTCGTGGTTCTGCAGGAAGTCGACGAAGCAGGACGGCGGCAGGTGCGCGCTCGGCTCGCCGCGCGGCTCCTTGCTGAACGGGGACACCTCGCCCTGGTATGCGAACCCTTCGGCGAGGCAGCGCGCGAGATGCCGGGCCGGCGCATCGGCGTAGGCGGCGTAGTAGCCGTCAGACTCGCCCGTGGCGAGCACGTGGTAGCCGTGATGGGAATCGTCGTTCCACTGCGCGCTGTAGCGCCCGGGCCCGATGAAGCGCGCCTGGTTGGCGTCGTTCTCGAGCACCAGGTGCTTGCCGGGCGGCACCGAGGCGCGGATCTCGTCGAGGATGTGGCGCTTCGAGTCGTCGATGATGGCGTGGACCGCATCGAAGCGCAGACCGTCGAACCAGTACTCCTCCAGCCAGTAGAGGACGTTGTGCACGAAGTAGCGGCGCACGACCGGGTTCGAGAAATCGATCGCCGCGCCCCATGGGGTGTTGTGCCGCTCGGTGAAGAACTGCGGCGCGTAGCGCGGCAGGTAGTTCCCCTTGGGGCCGAAGTGGTTGTAGACGACGTCGAGGAGCACCATCAGGCCGTTGGCGTGCGCCGCGTCGATCAGCGCCTTGAGATCCTCCGGGCGGCCGTAGGCCGAGTCCGGCGCGTAGGGCAGGACGCCGTCGTAGCCCCAATTGCGCTTGCCCGCGAAGTCGGACAGCGGCATCAACTCGATCGCGGTGACGCCGAGCTCCTTTAGATAGCCGAGCTTCTTTGCCGCGCCGGCGTAAGTGCCTTCGGGAGTGAAGGTCCCCACGTGCATCTCGTAGACCACGGCCTCGTTCCACGGGCGGCCGGTCCACGCGTGGTCGCCCCAGGGGTACGACCGAGGCGCGATGACCTCGCTCGGCCCGTCGACGTCGCGCGGCTGGAAGCGCGAAGCAGGATCGGGAACCAGCACTTCGCCGTCGATGCGGTAGCGGTAGAGCGTGCCGGGCCCGGCGTTGGACACGAGGTGCTCGAACCAGCCGTCGCGGCCGGCATGCAGCGGCATGAAGCGGCCCGCGATCTCGAGCTCGACCTTTTTCGCGCCCGGCGCCCAGAAGGCGAAGCGCACGCCCCCTTGCGCCAGGACCTGCGCGCCGAAGGGCATGGAATGGCTTCGCGCAACGCGATTCGGCCCGTTCACGGCTTCCTGCGACGCGGCCACCATCGTTCGAGCATTTCGGCGGCCCATTCCTTGCCGCCGAGGCCGAAGGCGAGCGCGAGCGCGAACACGATCCCCGCGAGCACGATGAGGAAGGTCTGGCGCACGATGTCGCCGCCGACGTTCACCTGGTCGAGCGCGATGAGGACGACGAAAGCGAGGATGGCGTACTGGGCGATGCGCCCGAGAATCTCCGCGTCCTGGATGTGCACGTTGCGGCAATAGGCGATCACCGCGTTGCCGACGAAGCGGGCGAAATAGGCGCCGAAGGCGAGGATCAGGAGCGCCACCATCACCTTCGGCAGGAACCACACCACGCGGCCGAGGAGGTCGGTGATGTAATCGAGGCCGAGCAGGTTGAAGCCGATCACCAGCGACGCCAGGATCACCAGCCAGTAGAACAGCAGCCCCAGGATCTCGGTGGTATCGGAGCGGATGCCGCCGTCGCGCAGGAAGCCGTCTATGCCGGCGCGATCGGAGAGCACGTTGAAGTTCACCGCGCGCAGGCCCTTCACGATGGCGAAGCGCACCATCTTGGCGACGATCCAGCCTGCGATGAAAATGAGGATGGCGAGCGCGATGCGCGGCAGGAAGTCTCCGACGCGCATCAGGAAGCCGCGCAGCGGCTCCAGCGACCAGTCGATCTGGTTCATTGTTCGTCTCCTAGCATGGCGAGCACCCCGGACAGGGGCACGTGGACCCAGTTGGGACGGTTGTTGATTTCGTAGCGCAGCTCGTAGAGCACCTTCTCGAGCTCGAACAGCGCGAGCAGGCCCGCGACGTCCTCGAACGACGCGTAGAGCCCGCTGCCTTTCGTCGCTTCCGCGTAGGCCGCGAGGAACGCGCGGCGCACGTCCGCCTCCCAGGCATCGAGCAGCGCCGAATCCTTCGCCGTGGCGCCGCCGTCCTGCCGGCTTCGTACGCTCCACTTCGCGTAGCTGAACGAGCGCAGCATGCCGGCGACGTCGCGCAGCGGCGAATGCTTGCGCCGCGTCTCGGCGAGCGGCCGCGACGGCTCGCCCTCGAAATCGATGATCACGAAGTCGTGGTTCGCGATCAGCACCTGCCCGAGGTGGTAGTCGCCGTGGTGGCGGGTCTTGAGACCGGCGCCCTTTGGCGCCGCGCACGCGTCGATTAGCGCAAAGAGCTCGGCGCGCTGCGCGAGCAACGCCCTGGTTCTTTCCGCGTCCGCCTTTTCCACGAACGCCAGCGTGTCCGCGGCCTCCTGCCGCACCTTCGCCTTCCACGCGGCCGCGTCCTGCGCGGTCAGCGGCTCGGGCTCGAACGCCGGGTCGCCCGACGCAATGGCGAACGCGCGGTGCAGCTCGCCGGTGCGCGTGGCGAGCGTCTGCATCAGCGTGAGGTAGCCGCCGTGGGGCTGCTGCTGGGGCGGCGACTCGAGGAATCGCTCCAGGTAGCCGAGGGTGTAGCCCCACCCGTCGCCCTGGTTCGGCACGTAGCCCTGCAGCAGCGCAACCGTGAACGATTCCTTCGGGGAGACGTATTCCACTGCTCCGGCAAGCGGCACGCAATGCGGGAAATGCGCCGTCTCGGTGAGGAAGCGCCCGATCTCGAACTCGGGATTCATGCCGGCGCGCAGCCGCCGGTAGCACTTGAGGAAGAGGCGATCGCCGAGCTGCACCGAGGTATTGGTGCTTTGCGTGTGCAGCGGCCCGAGCTGCAGCGTGGCGACCTCCTCGCCCGCGAGCTCCGCGTACGCCCGCGTGCGAGTGAAGCGCAGCGAGCCATTCGCGGTGGGAACGCTGCGCCCGGCGCCGATCGCTTTCACCACGTGGCGGCAGAATCCCTCGTCGGCGATCGCGTCGGCGAGCACGCCGACGTTCGCCTGCTGGCGCACGCGCGCCACCGTGACCGCGGCGAGCGAGCGCACGTGGTCCTCGTCCTCCTCCCAGCCCAGGGCCAGCGGCAGGAAGTACAGGGAATCTTTTATCTGAGTCAAAGACAAAAGCCAGCTGATTGCGCCCACGTCCCAGATGACGTAGTCCTGCAGGACCGCGCGCTGGATCGGCTCGCCTTTGGCCGCATACCAGCGCTGCGCGGCAATGAAGCGCGGCAGGACCTCGTTCTCGAGCTGCGTGCGCAGCTTTTCCGCCATTCCGATGCGCCAAGGGACCACCTTGTCGCGGAAGAAGCTGGTCCAGTTGTCGAACAGCACCAGCACCGGCGCCTCTTCGGAAACCATCATTTCCTTGTGCCAGTCGGGCACCGGCGCGTCGGTGGCGAGGCGGAACCAATAGAAGCCGTGCGCCGGCAGCGTCAGGAGGTACGGCAGCTCGCCGATCGGCGGGAACGAGGTGCGCCCCAGCATCTCGACCGGCACGCGTCCCTTGAAGCGCTTGAGATCCAGCTCGACCGGCTGCGCGGTGCGCGCGAGGTTCGCCACGCACAAGATCGCCTCGTCGCCGTACTGTCTCAAGTAGCTCAATATTTTTCTGTTGCCGGGCCGCAGGAATTCAAGGCTTCCGCGGCCGAAGGCCCGGCTCGCCTTGCGCGTCGCGAGCATGCGCTTCATCCAGTTGAGCTGCGAGGCTGCGTCGCGCTGCTGCGCTTCGACGTTGACCGCTTCGAAGCCGTAGACCGGGTCCATGATCGGCGGCAGGAAGAGGCGCTGCGGATCGGCGCGCGAGAAGCCCGCGTTGCGGTCCGGGCTCCACTGCATGGGCGTGCGCACGCCGTTGCGGTCGCCGAGGTAGATGTTGTCGCCCATGCCGATCTCGTCGCCGTAGTACACGATCGGCGACCCCGGCATCGACAAGAGCAGGCTGTTCATCAACCGGATCCGCTCGGGGTCGTTCTCCATGAGCGGCGCGAGCCGCCGCCGGATCCCGAGGTTGATGCGCGCCTGCAGGTCGGTCGCGTAGGTGCGGTACATGTAGTCGCGCTCGCGGCTCGTCACCATCTCGAGCGTCAGCTCGTCGTGGTTGCGCAGGAAGATCGCCCACTGCGCGGCGCTGGGGATCTCGGGCGTCTGCTGCATGATCTCGACCAGCGGGTGGCGGTCCTCCTGCGCGATCGCCATGTACATGCGCGGCATCAGCGGGAAGTGGAACGCCATGTGGCATTCGTCGGCCTCGCCGAAGTACGGGCGCACGTCCTCGGGCCACATGTTGGCTTCCGCCAGCAACAGCTTGTTCGGGTAGCTGCTGTCGATGAGCGCGCGAATTCGTTTGAGCACCCCATGGGTCTCGGGAAGGTTCTCGTTCGAAGTGCCTTCGCGCTCGATCAGGTAGGGAATCGCATCCAGCCTGAAGCCGTCGACGCCCATGTCGAGCCAGAAGCGCATGGTGCGGAACACCGCCTTCAGCACGCTCGGGTTGTCGAAGTTGAGGTCGGGCTGGTGGCTGAAGAAGCGGTGCCAGTAGTACGCCTTCGCCACCGGGTCCCAGGCCCAGTTCGAGGTCTCGGTGTCGGTGAAGATGATGCGCGTGCCCTTGTACTTCTGGTCCGAGTCGCTCCACACGTAGTAGTCGCGCTTGGTCGAGCCCGGCGGCGCGCGGCGTGCCGCCTGGAACCACGGATGCTGGTCGGAGGTATGGTTCACGACCAGTTCCGTAATCACCTTCAGGCCGCGGCGCTGCGCTTCGCGCACGAACCCCTTGAAGTCGTCGATCGTGCCGTACTGCGGGTGCACGTTGGTGTAGTCCGAGACGTCGTAGCCGTCGTCCTTGAGCGGCGAGGGGTAGAACGGCAGCAGCCAGATCGCCGAGACGCCGAGCTCCTGGATGTAGTCGAGCTTCTGCATCAGCCCGCCGAAGTCGCCCATGCCGTCGTTGTTCGAGTCGAAGAACGCCTTGACGTGAAGCTGGTAGATGACCGCGTCCTTGTACCAGAGGGCGTCGGTTTCCACCGCGGCCTCGAGCGGCGGCGTGACGAGCGAAGGCGTGGCCCGCTCGTTCATTTTTTCGTCACGCGGAACACGTGCGCCGGCAGCTTGTGCGGGCTGAGCTCGACGTAGTTTCTGCCGGAGCTCCACGCGTAATGCCCGCCGGAGAGGAGATCGTGCACTTCGCACGGCGGAAAATCGACAAAGCCCGACTGCGGATGGTGCACGTCGAGGTTCACGACGACCAGGATCTCGTTGTCCCCTTCCTTCTTGCTGAAAGCCAGCAGATGGTCGTTGTCGATCGGATGGAGCTTGAGGCTCCAGTCCGACTGCAGCGCCGGATTCTGCTTTCTAATGGCATTGAGGCGCGAGATCAGCGGCGCCAGGCTGTCGGAGCGATTCAGGTCCCAGGCCTTGATCTCGTATTTCTCCGAGTTCAGGTACTCCTCGCTGCCCGGCTCGCGCGGCGTGCGCTCCTGCAGCTCGTACGCCGGGCCGTACATGCCGTAGTTCGCCGCCGCCATGGCCGCGAGCACCGTGCGCACGATGAACGCCGGGCGGCCACCGTGCTGCAGCGTCTCGTGGAGGATGTCGGGCGTATTCGGCCAGAAGTTGGGCCGGAAGTACTCGCGCGAGGAATCCTGGGTCACTTCCGTGAAGTACTCCGCCAGCTCCTGCTTGGTGTTTCTCCAGGTGAAGTAGGTGTACGACTGCGTGAAGCCCAGCTTTGCCAGCTTGTGCATCACGCGCGGGCGGGTGAACGCCTCGGAGAGAAAGATGAGCTCGGGATGCTTGCGCTTCAGATCCGAGATCGCCCACTCCCAGAACTCGAACGCCTTGGTGTGCGGGTTGTCGACCCGGAAGATCTTCACGCCGTGGCCGACCCAGAACTCGAAGATGCTTTTCAGCTCGTTCCAGAGCTCGGTCCAGTTCTCGCTTTCGAAATCGAACGGGTAGATGTCCTGATACTTTTTCGGCGGGTTCTCCGCGTACTGGATGGTGCCGTCGGGGCGGGCCCGGAACCACTCCGGGTGATCCTTCACGTACGGATGGTCGGGCGAGCACTGGAAGGCGATGTCCAGCGCGATCTGGATGCCGCGTTTTTCGGCGGCCCCGACCAGGGCGTGAAAGTCTTCGAAGGTCCCCAGCTCCGGATGCAGCGCCTTGTGGCCGCCCTCCTTCGAGCCGATCGCCCATGGGCTGCCGGTGTCGCCCGGCAGCGCTTTCGCCGCGTTGTTCTTCCCCTTGCGCGCCGTGGTGCCGATGGGGTGCACCGGCGGCAGATAGAGGACATCGAAGCCGAGGCGCTCGACGTGCGGCAGGACTTCGATCATCCCCCGGAAACCGCCGAACGAGCGCGGGAACATTTCGTACCACGAGCTGAAGCGCGCGCGGACCGGGTCGACGACGACTTCGAGGACTTTCTCATGGGTCACGATCCACTCTTCGCGGGGTCGAGGTGCGTCGACGTCCAATGCGGCTTCGTAGCTCGGGATTTCCGCGCCGAGGATCCCGGCGCCGATCTGCAGATCGATCGTCAGGTCCTGGCCCGCGTCGCGCCGCTTGACGAGGTCGCGACGCCAGGTGAGGAACGGATCGGTCCAGCCGCGCACCGTGTACTGGTAGCGGCCCAGCTTCTCGACGCGGAACGACGCCGCCCAGTGATCGTTGTGGCGGAACTCCATCGGCAGGGTTTTCCATTCCTTGTCCTGGTCGAACTTGAACAGAAGCTGCGCCACGACGACATCATGGCCGTCGGTGAAGACATCCGCCTCGACCAGCACCTCGTCGCCGACGGCGCGCTTGACCGGGTAGCGCCCGCCATCGACCTGCGGCCGGACCGACTCGATGACGACGCGCGCCGGCGCCGTCCGGATTTTGTCGCGCGACTTATTCAGGCTTGAAGAAGAGCACCGCGAGCGGCGGCAGGGTGAGGGTCAGGGAGTGGCTCAGTTCCTCGTACGGCATGGGTTGCGCCTCCACGGCGCCCTGGTTGCCCATGCCGCTGCCGCCATAGTACTGGGCGTCGCTGTTGAGGAGCTCGCGCCAGCGCCCGCCGCGAGGCACGCCGACGCGATAGTTGACGCGCGGCAGGGGGGTGAAGTTGCAGACCACGAGCACCGGGTCGCTGCCCGGGCTTTGCCTCAGGAAGGAAAGCACGCTCGCCTCCCAGTCGCCGCGGTTGATCCAGCGGAAGCCTTCGCCCGAGAAGTCCTTTTCATGCAGGGACTTCTCATTTCTGTAGACGCGATTCAGGTCGGCGACCCAGCGTTGCACGCCCTCGTGGCGCGTGTCCTGGCTGATCACGTGCCACTCGAGGCTGTCCTCGTGCGTCCATTCGCGCCGCTGGCCGAACTCGCCGCCCATGAAGAGCAGCTTCTTCCCCGGGTGCGCCCACATGGTGCCGAAGAGCAGGCGCAGGTTGGCGAACTGCTGCCAGGCGTCGCCGGGCATGCGCCCGATGAGCGAGCTCTTGCCGTGCACGACTTCATCGTGGGAAAGCGGCAGCACGAAGTTCTCGTGGAACGCGTACCACAGGCTGAAGGTGAGCTCGTCGTGGTGGTGCTTGCGGTACACCGGGTCGCGCTTGAAGTAGCCGAGCGTGTCGTGCATCCAGCCCATGTTCCACTTCATGCCGAAGCCGAGGCCCCCGACATAGTTCGGGCGCGACACCTGCGGCCACGCGGTCGACTCCTCCGCGATCGTCTGAATGTCGGGAAAGTCGCGATACAGCGTCTCGTTCAGGAAGCGCAGGAAGTCGATCGCGTCGAGGTTCTCGCGCCCGCCGTGGCGGTTGGGGATCCACTCGCCCGCTTGCCTCCCGTAATCGAGGTAGAGCATCGAGGCGACCGCGTCGACGCGCAGCCCGTCGGCGTGGAAGCGCTCGAGCCAGAAGTGCGCGCTCGAGGGAAGGAAGGCGCGCACTTCGTTGCGGCCGTAGTTGAAGATCGCGCTCGCCCAGTCCGGGTGATGCCCCTGGCGCGGGTCGGAATGCTCGTAGAGATGCGTGCCGTCGAAGAAGCCCAGGCCGTGCTGGTCCCAGGGGAAGTGCGACGGCACCCAGTCGAGGATCACGCCGATGCCGTTCTGGTGCAGCACGTCGACGAGGTGCATGAAGTCCTGCGGCGTGCCGTAGCGCGAGCTCGGGGCGAAGTAGCCGGTGCACTGGTAGCCCCACGAGCCGTAGAACGGGTGCTCCATCACCGGCATCAGCTCGACGTGGGTGAAGCCCATGCGCTTGCAGTACTCGGCCAGCATCGGAGCGAGCTCCCTGCAGCTCAGGAGCCTGCGCGGATCCGACGGATCGCGGCGCCACGAGCCGAGGTGCAGCTCGTAGACCGACCACGGCGCGTCGAGCGCGTTGGCGCGCGAGCGGGTCTTCATCCACTCGGCGTCGTTCCACTCGTAGTCGAGCTTCCACACCACGGAGCCGGTGCGCGGCGGGGTCTCGCAGCGGAACGCATACGGGTCGGCCTTGTCGGCGCGGTGGTTGCCGTGCCGAGAGACGACGTGGAACTTGTAGACGCTGCCCTGCTTTGCCTCGGGCACCTTCGCCGACCAGACGCCGGCCTCGCTCGAACCCATGGGGTGTGCGCGCGGGTCCCAGTCGTTGAAGTCGCCGATCACAGACACCTGAGCGGCGTTCGGCGCCCACACTGCGAACTGCGTTCCATCCCCGAGCACATGGGCACCCAGCTTCTCGTAGAGCCGGCTGTGCGTGCCCTCCCGGAACAGGTACAGGTCGTGTCCGGTCAGACTTATGGGGCGGTCAGCGACGGTAGGCATCTATACTTTTGACCATGCAGACGGACTACGTTCAGCGGTTCCTTTTCGAGGATCTCGACATCCGGGGACGCTTGGTCTGCCTCACCGGGGCCTGGCAGCGCATGCTGGATGGCCGGGACTACCCCGAGGATATCGCGGCACTGCTGGGTCATACCACCGCCCTGAACGTCCTTTTGGGGGCAAATCAGAAGGGCTCCGGTCGGGTCACCCTCCAGGTGCAAGGCTCGGGCCCGGTCAAGCTGCTGGTCTCCGACTGCACCGCCGAGCTGCGGATCCGGGGGATGGCCAGCTACGAGAAGCCGGCGAGCTCCTTCAACGAAAGAGCCCTCCTCGGGAACGGCCGCCTGTCCGTGACCCTCGAAGACGTCCACAGCGGCCAGTTCTACCAGAGCCTGGTGCCGCTGGAGGGCGAGACCCTCGAGCAGATCTTCGAGCATTACCTGTCGCAGTCCGAGCAGACGACCGCGTTCCTGCGGCTGCGGGCCGACGGCGGCGCGCTTTGCGGGCTGCTTCTGGAGAAGCTGCCGCGCGCCGACCTGTGCGATCCCGACGGCTGGAATCGGGTCATGCACCTCGCCAACACCCTGACCCTGGACGAGACGCGCGACGCGCAGCCCTACGACCTGCTGACGCGCGTGTTTCCGGAGGAGCTGATGCGCGTGTTCCGGCTCTACGCGGTCGAGTACCACTGCCCCTACGACGAGACCAAGGTCAAGGACATGCTGCTCGGCCTCGGCCGCGATGAGGTCGAGTCGATCCTCGCCGAGCAGGGCGAGGTGGTGATCCGCAACGAGATGTGCAACCACGAGTACCGCTTCGACGCTCGCGCGATCGCCGATCTGTTCGCTTGTCATTGAAAAGCTACAAACGCGCATGACTACGCCACGATCCGGGGGTAGTCTTTCGGGTCAGGAGGTCCATACATGACACGTATTCATGCCGCTGCTTTGATCTTGCTGCTCGCCGCCTGCGGCGATTCCGCGCCCCCACCCAAGCCGGCCGCCCAGCCAGCCGCACCCGCGCCGGCACCGCAAGCCGCCGCGCCGGCACCAAAGGCTCCCGAAACCAAAGCACCCGAGGCGCCGAAACCGGACCCGAACAAGGAGCTCGCGCAGCGGGTGAAGCAGGCGCTCGAAGGCGACGGCAAGGTCCAGGCTGCGGGGATCGACGTGACCGCGAAAGAAGGCCGCGTCAGTCTGTGGGGCACGGCCGCGACGGCGGGAGAGCGCAACCGCGCCGGACAGATCGCGGGGAAGGTCGACGGGGTGTCGTCCGTCGACAACCAGATCAAAGTCGTCAAAGGCTCGTGAAAGATGCGCCGGTTCGACTATTGCTGACGCGCGGCTGACGCTTCAAACTTCGTCCTGAAGCGGGGGTAGCTCAATGGCAAGAGCGCGGTCAATCCCCGATCGAGATCTGAGTCCGACTCTCAGTCCCCGCTCCACTCCTTCCTGCTATCGCGGCCGGCGCCCGACCAGGTAGCGCACGCCCTGAGGACCCGCATCTTCGACGTGCCTGCATCCCGCTTGCATGGAAAATTCGTCGCCGGCGCGGTAGGTCTGTCCGCGTCCCTCGGTCGTCAGGGTGATCTCGCCTTCCAGCACGAGCGCCAGGACGTCGAACGGGTGCGAATGCTCGGCGTTGTGGCGGTTGGGCTCGAGCTGGTTGGTGCGGATCTCGGGATAGCCCTCGGTCCTGAGTCTCGCTTCGAAGCTCTTCTCGTCGGCCATCGGCTGCCTCCTCGAGTCAGGAACGGCGCGCAAGCTTGGCGCCCGGCCACAGGTCGTGGCGGCTGCGCGCGTACTGCGGCGGATAGTCTAGCTCGACGCCGAAGCGCTCGGCGGCGTGCCAGACCCAGCGCGGGTTGTCGAGGAATGCTCGCGCCATCGCCACCATGTCGGCCTTCCCCGAAGCGACGATCTCCTCGGCCTGCGCCGGATCCGCGATCATTCCCACAGCCCTCGTGGCCACGCCTGCTTCCCTTCTGACCTGCTCTGAAAAAGGCACCTGATATCCCGGCGCGACCGGAATCTTGGCGTACGGCACCGTGGCGCCGCTCGAGACGCACACGAAATCGAAGCCGGCGCGCTTGAGCTCCCGCGCATAGGCCACCGCGTCCTGCGGCTGCCAGCCGCCGTCGACCCAGTCGGTCGCGTTGATGCGCACGCCGAGCGCACGCTCCTTCGGCCACACCTCGCGCACGGCATGCGCCACCTCGAGCGGGAAGCGCATTCGTTCCCGGCCGTAGTCGTCCTTTCTCTGATTCGAGAGCGGGCTGAGGAACTGGTGCAGCAGGTAGCCGTGGGCAGAGTGCAGCTCGACTACGTCGAAGCCGATGCGCTTGGCGCGCTCGGTCGCCGCGACATAGGAATCAACCAGGGAACGCAATTCCGAAGAAGACAGCTCATGCGGCGTATGCCAGCCCTCGCCGAAAGGAATTGGCGACGGGCCCACGGTCTGCCAGGGGGTATCGTGCGGTCCGAGCGGCTTGCCTCCCTTGAAGGGCGGGTGGGACGAGGCCTTGCGCCCGGCGTGGCCGATCTGGATGCCGATCGGATTCCGGGTAATGCCGCGATACACCTGCACGGCACGCACCATCGCGGCTTCGTTGTGGTCGCTATAGAGGCCGGTACAGCCGTGCGTGATGCGCCCATCGCGGGTCACGTTCGTCTTCTCGACCACGAACAGGCCCACCCCCGCGCAGGCGAAGGTGCCGAGGTGCACCAGGTGCCAGTCGGTCATCGAGCCGTCGTCGGCCGAGTACTGGCACATCGGGGAGACCACGATGCGATTGGGAAGCGTGATGCCGCCGAGCTCGATCGGCGTGAAGAGCTTAGGGCGCGGCGACAGAGATTTCTCTTTCCGAAAATGCCTGCCGCAGCGCCCTGGCGAACGACGCCGCGCCCGGCTGGTCTCCATGGATGCACATCGTGTCCGCCGCGACCGGCACGCGCTTGCCATTCACACTAATGACGGTGCCCTCCTCGATCATCGACAGCGCCTGCTTCACCGCCTTCGCTGCGTCTTCGATCATGCCGCCGGGCTTGTCGCGCGGCGCGAGCGAGCCGTCGTCGGAGTAGCCGCGGTCGGCGAACACCTCGCCGCAGACCGGAATGCCCGCCTTTCTTGCGATTTCATAGTTTCGACTCTTCGAAAGGACGTACAGCATCGCGCCAAGGTCCTTCGCAGCGCGCACCATCGCCTCCGACAGGCCCTCGTCGCCGGCGGCCATGTTGTAGAGCGCCCCGTGGCACTTGATGTGGTGCAGCTTCGCGCCCGCGGCACGCGCGAACGCCTCGACGGCGCCCGCCTGGTACACGACGAGGTCGTACATGTCCTGCGGCGAGATCTTCATCGGGCGGCGGCCGAAGCCCTGGATGTCGGGCAGCGACGGGTGCGCGCCGATCGCCACCCCGTTGTCGAGCGCAAGGCGCACCGTCTTGCGAATGGTTGCCGGGTCGCCGCCGTGGAAGCCGCAGGCGATGTTTGCCGAGCTGATGTGCGGCATGACTTCGGCATCGGCGCCCATCTTCCAGGCGCCGTAGCTCTCTCCCATGTCGCAGTTCAGGTCGATCGTCTTCACTTCTTTGCTCCGTACTCCCAAGCGATGCCGCGCAGCGCCGATTCGAGGCGCGCGCGCGCGTCGCGCCGCAGCTCGCCTGCGATCTCCAGGCTGCACTTCGCGAAGTGCACCTTGCCGCCGGGCGCGAGCTGCGCGAGCCGCGCCACGTCGGCGGAGGCGATCTCGGCAATGCGCGGATAGCCGCCGGTCGTCTGGTGGTCGGCCATCAGCGCGATCGGCACGCCGCTCGGCGGCACCTGCACCGAGCCGAGGCAGGTCGGGCCCGATAGTATCTCATCGGCCTGCGGCCGCCCGAGCGGCGGCCCGCTCAGGCGAAAGCCCATGCGGTTGGAGTCGGGCGCGACGCGCCAGACGGTGTCGAAGAAGGCGCGCTGCGAGTTCGAGTCGAAGCTCGCGAAGTGCTGGCCCTCGATCACGTGCACCAGGATCGGCTCGCGGTCGGGCAACGTGAGCGGCGGCGCCGACCATTTCACGGTGCCGTCCCTGGTTTTTTTCAGAATGGAAAATTTCTTGGCGGCCGAGCCATCGCGCAGCGCGAGCACGTCCCCGTGCTTGAGCGCCCTGCCCTCGAAGCCGCCGAAGTGGCCCGGCAAATAGGTGCTGCGGCTGCCGAGCACCGGGTCGACCGCGAACCCGCCCGCCACCGCGATGTAGGCGCGCGCGCCGCGCGTCGCGCGCCCGACGTTGAAGCGCGTTCCGGCCGGCGCGAGCACCGGCCGGTTATGCGGGAAGCTGCCCTGGAATTCCGCCCCGCACACCGCGACCAGCGTGTCGCGCTCGAACAGCAGCTCCGGGCCGATCACCGTGATCTCGAGCGCCGCCTCCTCCGGCGGGTTGCCGACGAGCGCGTTGGCGAGCGCGAGCGAAACCGGGTCCATCGCGCCCCCCGGGCACAGGCCGACGCGCTGGAAGCCGTGGCGGCCGTGGTCCTGCACCGTGGTCAGAAGCCCGGGACGCAGCACGCGCACGCTCATGAATTTTTTTGCAGGCTCAAGAATTCTGCCCGGCTGATCGCGCGAAAACGCACGCGGTCGCCCGGCCACAGCAGGCTCGGGCGGGTGCGCGTCGCGTCGAACAGCACCATCGGCGTGCGCCCGATCACGTTCCAGCCGCCCGAGATCGCGTAGGGATAGACCACCGTCTGCTCGTTGGCGATCGCCACCGAGCCCGCCGGAACGATCGCGCGGGGCGAGGCGCGGCGCGGCACGGCGAGCTTCGCATCGAGCCCGCCCATGTAGGCGTGGCCGGGAGCGAATCCCATCATCAGCACGCGGTACTCGCCCGCCTCGTGGCGCTTCGCCACCTCCTCCGGGGAAAGGTCGGCCTTCTTCGCCACTTCGGCGAGGTCGAAGGCGAACTCCGGCTCGTAGCAGACCGGCAGCTCGACTTCGCTTCCGGGATTGTCCTTGGCCGCCAGGGCCTGCTTCAGGGAATCGATCACCAGCGCGAGCGCTTCCTCCAGCGGCTTTGCCGGAAATTCCGCATGGTCCGGATCGAAATGCAGCGCGAGGCCGCCGAGCGCCGGCACCACGTCGCGCACCCACGGCACGTTGCGCTTGAGGATGGTGAGCGCGAGGCGCTGGACGACGCTGTTCACCTCGAGGTCGAGCGTGGCGGAGAACTCGACATACGCTGCCGAGTCTCCCAGCGGGATCACGCCCAATGGGCGGGGTTGAGCCATGGAAGCTTCTAGACCGCGGTGCTAATCGTGAGGGCCCTTCGGTACTGCAACGCCGATCATGGAGTCGCGGTTGACCAGCGCTGCAAGCCGCTCTTCGTTCCAGCCCTCGGTCCCGCCAGGACGCATCGGCAGCACGATGTAGCGCATGTCGGCGGTCGAGTCGTGCACGCGAATTTGCACCTTCTCGGGGAGGTTCAGGCCAAATTCCGCGAGGACCGCCCGCGGCTCGCGCACCATGCGCGAGCGGTAGTTGCGCGACTTGTACCAGTCGGGCGGGATGCCGAGCAGCATGCGCGGATAGCACGAGCACAGCGTGCACACGATCGCGTTGTGAACTTGCGGCGTGTTCTCCACCGCGAGCAGCTTGAGCGCCGGGACGTCCAGGCCGAGCTCCTCGCAAGCCTTCGTGCCGCTCTCGAGCAATCGTCTCTTGAAATCCGCATCGACCCAGGCCCGTGCCACGACCCTCGCACCGCGCTCTGGCGTGCGCAGCCGCATGTTCTCGACCTCGGCGTCGACCTGGGCATTGGTGAGGATGCCTTTCTCCACCAGCAGCTCGCGCAGGCTGATTTCCATGAGCTGGAAGTAGCTGAGCGGCCGGTACTTCCCCTGGTCTTGTTCTTTCATGCGGGTTCCAGCCAGTGCTGATAGATCTCGACTTCGAGGACGTCCGAAGCGCTGCCGGCGTAGTCGGGCCAGATGTTCTTTTGCAAAAATCTGACTCTATAGAGCGGCTGCGCGGGCAATCCATTTCGCATCTGCGCGAGCTCCTCCGGATTGGGAAAGGCGCCGCAGATGCGCTCGACCTCCCCCACACAGCCGCGGATGTAATAGGGGGTGCGGATGTGGCCCGGCGGATCGGCCTTCATCACCCTCACGCGCTCGCCCGGTTTGAACCTAGCTTCGTTCATTCATTTTCTTGGCGAGCTCTTCGGTCGTGATGATGCCGCGCTGGATCAGCGTCTGCGCGAGCGCCATGGTCCAGCGTTCGTAGTAGCTCATGGCGTCGTACGCCTCGGGCGGCAAGGATTCGATGGCGCGCCGGCGCTCGTCGACGGTAAGCACTTTCTGGCTGCCCAATAGGACCGCCAGGGCATCCACGCGCCTCTCCCACTGTGCATAGTCATGTTCGGTCGGCTCGACCTTGCCCGCCGGCCGGCCGCCCAGGTCGTGGTGCTGGCGCATGAACATCACGTCCTGCATCTTGCGCGCGAGCTCCGCGCTCGTGACCACGCCGCGCTGCACGAGGCACTGCGAAAACGCGAAGACCCACTTCTCGTAGTACGCCATCGAATCGTAGGCTTCTGGGGCCAGCGACTCGATCGCCTTGCGATGCTCGTCGACCGTGAGGAGCTTCTTCGTGCCCTTGATCCCCCAGAGCAGCACTCCCATCGCGTCGATCCTGCGCTCCCAGTCCGCATAGTCGTGCTCGAGCGGCTCGACCTTCGCGCCCGGCTCGCCGCCCATGTCGTGATGGCTCTTCATGCCACCCACTCCGAGACCGGCGCTCTTGCTTCGTGCAGCGGCTGGCAGACGATGTCCACCAACGTTGGACCGTCGTGCGCTACGGCGGTTTTCAGCGTGGCGCCG
The DNA here is from genome assembly GCA_036559525.1 of Burkholderiales bacterium. Taxonomy (GTDB): domain Bacteria; phylum Pseudomonadota; class Gammaproteobacteria; order Burkholderiales; family SG8-39; genus SCGC-AG-212-J23. The sequence goes on along the minus strand of DATBSZ010000283.1, from coordinate 4,424 downwards.
AGTTTCGCCGGGTCGAATACGCGCCAGCTCTTCACGCCGAACGCCTCCGCCACCCTGGCGTGGTCGGTGACGCCGAAATCCACCGAGAAATAGCGAGCGTCGTAGCCCGTCTTCTGGCCGGCCTTGATCCAGCCGTACACCGCGTTCGAGATCACGACGAAGGTGACCGGCAGGCGAAGGCGCACCGCGGTCTCGAGCTCGCCGACGCACATGCCGAAGCTGCCGTCGCCCATCACCGCGACCGTCTTGACCTTCGGCTTCGCGATATGCGCCCCGATGCTGGCCGCAAGCGCGTAACCGAGCGCGCCGTGGGCGCGATTGGAGAAGTAGCGCCGGCCGGAGCCCTTCACGACGTAGTACGCGGAGAAGTACGGGCACGGCGTTCCGGGATCGGCGACCACGATCGCGTCCGCATCGAGGGCTTTCCGCAATTCGAACACCACCCGCTCGGGCTTGATCGGCGTGTCGTCGGAGCGCGCCAGCGCCTCGAACTTTTCGAACTTCGCGCGCTTCTTTTCATCGACCCAGGAAAGGTCGGCCTCGCGCCGGTATCCCTCCAGGGACTGATTGAGGGAAGAGAGGCAAAGCCGCGCATCGCCGATCAGCGGCACATCGACCTTGTAGTTCGTGCCCGGCACCGCCGGGTCGACGTCGATATGGAGGATGCGCGCCTTGCCCGCCGCCGGATGGCGCCAGCGCTCGGTCGTCACCGAGCCGGCGCGGCAGCCGACGAACACGATCAAATCGGCGGCATCGACCACAGCGCGCGTCTCGGGCGTGCCGCCGTTCGACCCGACCACGCCGACCGAATGCGCGCAGCGCTCGTCGATGGAGCCCTTGCCGCTGATCGTGGTGGCCACCGGTGCGGAGAGCTTTTCCGCCAGCTCCAGTAGCTCGCTTTCCGCGCCGGAAAGAACGACCCCGCCTCCACAGATGAAAAGCGGTTGTTTCGCCTTGCGCAGGAGCTTGGCTGCCAGCTCGACGAGGGCGGGATCGGGCGCAGTGCGGCGAGAGGGAAACGAACCCAGCGTCGGGTCGGCCCAGACATCGGTGCGCTCGACCGGCCCGTTCTGCACGTCGAACGGCAGCGCGACATGCGCGGCGCCCGCGCGGCCCGTGGTCATCGATTCGAACGCCTTGCGGAGAACCTTCGGGATGTCGGCCGAGCGGTCGAGCACCGCGTTCCACTTGGTCAGCGGCTTCATGAGCGTGCGCTGGTCCAGCTCGGTCAGCGTGAACTTCCCGCGGGATGAAACCGACACGTCGGTGTTGATCGCGAGAACCGGAATCGAGGACTCGTTGGCCTCGACCAGGCCGGGAAGGATGTAGGTCGCGCCCCCGCCCGAGGGCCCTTCGCACACCCCGACCTTGCCGCTCAGGCGCGCATAGCCGTCGGCCATGTAGGCGGCATGCCGCTCGTCGCGGGTCAGCACGTGCTTGATGGCGCCCAGGCGCGCCAGCGCGTCGTAGAGCGGCAGGCTGGTATCGCCGCACAGCCCGAAGACGACGTCGACCCCGTGCGCCTTGAGCATTTCGACGACCGCCTCGGCGCCCGTCAGCGTCGCGAGCTCGACCGGTTTGTTCACGCGGTTATATTAGCGCGACATGAATGCGGCCGACCGCCAGCGCCCGCCTGCGGGCGAGCTCTACCTCGACCATCTCGCGCACTTCGTGCCCGATCTCGGCGCCGCGGCGGCGGTCTGGGAGAAGCTCGGGTTCACCGTAACGCCGGTTTCGCATCACGCCGTTGCCGGAAAGCCCGCGGGAACTTCGAACCGATGCGTGATGCTCGAAGAAGGCTATCTCGAGCTGCTCGCACCTGCGATGGACACCCCTCACGCACAACGGGTGCGCGCGCTGATGAAGCGCTATGACGGGGTGCACCTCGCCTGCTTCGGCACTCCGGACGCGGCCGCCGAGCACGCTCGGCTCGTCGCACACGGCTTCGAGCCCGAGCCGTTGGTGAGCCTTGAGCGGGCCATCGACACCGGCGCGCGGCTGCGCTTCAAGGTGGTCTACACGCCGCCCGGCAAGATGGCCGAAGGGCGCGTCCAGTACTGCGAGCACCTGACGCCCGAGCACGTCTGGCGCGAGGCCTTCGTCAACCCGTTTGGCCTGCGCGCCGTTTATGTAGTGGCGGACGATCCGGAGGAGGTTGCGGCGCGTTGGGGACGCTTCGGCGGCCTGCTGCCGCGGCCGGAGGACGGCTTCGTCCGCCTGGACACTGCGCGTGGACGCGTCGTGATCGGAACTCAAAAGACTCTCGCCAAGCTTCTCGGCGAGGCGCCGCCCGCCCCGGCTCTCGCGGGTTACGCACTTTCCTGCGGCGATCCGAAGGCATTCGCCGCGCGCTGCAGCAAGGCGGGACTGAAAGTCGACGGCAACGTGGTGCGCCTGCCGGCCGCGCTCGGCGGGACTTGGCTGCTAGAATCCCCCGCCAAGGAGGAGGACCAATGAGATCAGTGAAGTTTCTGCTGGCGGCAGCGTTTGCCGCCACAGCTTCGGGCGTCGCGTTTTCCGCGTCGGCGCAAACCGTCAAGATCGGCTTCATCACCAGCTACTCCGGCCTGAACGGCAACCTCGGCCCGTACATGGAGCGCGCGGTGCGCCTGTACATCAAGCTGCACGAGAAGGAGCTGCCGCCGGGCGTGAAGATCGAGCTCATCACGCGAGACGACACCGGGCCCAACCCGGACAAGGCGAAGCAGCTCGCGCAGGAGCTGATCGTGCGCGACAAGGTGAACCTGCTCGCCGGCGTGATCTTCACGCCGAACGCACTCGCGATCGCGCCGCTCGCCACCGAAGCCAAGGTGCCGTTCGTCATCATGAACGCCGGCACCGCGGTGATCACCACGCGCTCGCCGTACATCGCGCGCACTTCCTTCACGCTGTGGCAGTCGAGCTTCCCGCTCGGCACCTGGGCGGCGAAAAAGTACAAGACCGCCTACACGCTGGTCAGCGACTTCGGTCCCGGCCACGACGCCGAGACCGCGTTCACGCAGGCGTTCAAGGCGGGCGGCGGCAACGTCGTCGCCAACGTGCGCGTGCCGCTGCAGAACCCCGACTGGACAGCCTACATGCAGCGCGTCAAGGACGCGAAGCCCGACGCGCTGATGGTGTTCATCCCCGCGGGCAAGACCGCGACCGCAGTGATGAAGAACTTCTCCGACCTCGGCCTCGCCGGCGCCGGCATCAAGCTGATCGGGCCGGGCGACATCACCACCGAGGAAGAGCTGCCCAACATGGGCGACGTCGCGCTCGGCGTCACCACGGTGTTCCACTGGTCCGCCGCGGGCGACCGCCCGGCGAACAAGGCGTTCGTCGAGGCGTGGAAGAAGGAATTCGGCGCCGGCGAGACGCCGAACTTCCTCTCGGTCGGCTCGTGGGACGGCACCGCGCTGATTTTCGAGGCGATCAAGCAGCAGAAGGGCAAGCTCGACCCGGACCGGACGATGGAGATCTTCAAGGGCTGGAAGAACCCGAACAGCCCGCGCGGCCCGATCTCGATCGACCCCGAGACGCGCGACATCATCCAGCCCGAGTACCTGCGCGAGGTACGCAAGGTCGGCGGCCAGCTCGCCAACGTCGAGATCGAGACGCTCGGGACCGCGGTGAAGGATCCCTGGAAAGAGATGCAGAAGTCCGCGCCGCAGAAGAAGTAATACTCTGCAGGAGTTCTTTTCGTCGGTCGTAAGCGTCGCCTTCCACGGCGTCGCTTACGGCATGATCCTGTACGTTATTTCCGTCGGCCTGTCGGTGACGATGGGCCTGATGGGCTTCGTCAACCTCGCGCACGGCGTGTTCGCCATGGCGGGGGGCTTCATCCTCTCCACGGTGATGGGACGCCTGGGCGTGCCGTTCCCGCTCGCGCTGCTCACTGCCTTTGCGGCGGTTGCCCTCGCAAGCATCGTTCTCGAAAGAACCCTCTACTCGCGCCTGTACGCCGCCGGCGAGCTCTCGCAGGTGCTCTTCTGCATCGGCCTCATCTTCGTGTCGATGGCGATCGCGCGGCTCGTCTACGGCGACCGCACGGTGCCGGTGTTCCTGCCGGAGTACCTGCGCGGCCAGGTGCACGTGTTCGGCCGCGACTTTCCGGCGTACCGGGTCTTCCTGATCGCTTTCTCCGCATGTCTCATTGCCGTGCTCTGGTTCGGCGTCGAGCGCACGCGCTGGGGCGCGATGGTGCGCGCCGCGGTGGACAACCGGGGGATGGCGCAATCGATCGGCATCAACACCAAGCTGCTGTTCATGGCGACGTTCGCCCTCGGCAGCGGGCTCGCCGGCCTCGGCGGCGCGCTCGGCGCCGACATCCTGCCGGTGCAATGGGGTTATCCGTTCGAGCACCTGGTGTACTTTTTGATCGTGGTCGCGGTCGGCGGCCTGGGCAGCCTGCGCGGCCCGTTCGCCGCCGCGGTCCTCATCGG
>DATBSZ010000282.1:0-12510 GCA_036559525.1 Burkholderiales bacterium | reverse complement strand
GTCCAGGACCGCATCCCGAAGGAGACTTACAGGGGAATGGACGCCGACAACCGGCAGGCGACGGTGATGAACCTGCTGGTCGCGCACGAGAACATGGACGAGAAGACCGCCTACAACATCGTCAAGGCGGTGTTCGACCATCGCGACGAGCTGATCCGCGTGCACAAGGAAGCCGAGAACTTCAAGCTCGAGAACCAGAAGACCGCCGCGGCGGGAGGCATTCCGTGGCATCCCGGCGCAGTCCGTTACTTCAAGGAAAAGAGCGTCAAGCTCGACTAGAAGTGGATTGACCTCGAGAAAGCCCCGCCCGCCGGGGCTTTTTCATTGGTAGGGGAGGAGCATGAGCGAAGAAGCTGTTCGCATCCATCAGCCCGCCGCCGAGGTGAGCAAGGAAGCGCTTGCCCGCGCCGAGGAGATGATCGAGCGCGAGGAGGGGGCGCAGAACAAGCTCGCCGGCTGGCTCGCCGCGCTCGTCGCGACGGTGGCGGTGGCGATGTCGGTGTTCCACCTCTACACTGCGTACGCCATCGTGCGGCCCGAGCATTTGCGCGCCACGCATGTGGCCTTCGTGCTGTTCCTCACCTTCCTCATCTTCCCGGTTGCGCGGCGCTTCCGTCACCGCGTCATGTGGTGGGACTGGGCGCTCGCGGCTGCGGGGGTGGGCACTGCGGTGTATCTCATCGCGGGCGGCGACGAATTCTTCGACCGCTCGATCCTGCCCGACGACTGGGACATCGCGTTCGGCGTGCTGCTGGTCGTGCTGGTGCTGGAAGCGATGCGACGAACCACCGGCTGGATCCTGCCAGTCATCACTGCGTGCTTCCTCGCGTACGCGTTCTTCGGCCCCTACCTGCCGGCGCCGTGGACGCACAAGGGCTACGAGGTGCCGCGGCTCGTCGGCCACATGTACATGACGCTGGAGGGCATCTACGGCACCGCGATCAACGTGTCGTCCACGCTGATCATCCTGTTCACGATCTACGGCGCGTTCCTGCAGTACTCCGGCGCGGGCAAGTTCTTCATCGACTTCTCGTTTTCGGCGATGGGCGGCAAGCCCACCAGCGCGGGCCGCACGGTGACGTTCGCCTCGTTCCTCCTCGGCGGGCCGTCGGGCTCGGGCGTGGCGACGACCGTCACCCTCGGCGCGGTGGCGGCGCCGATGCTCGCCAAGGTGGGCTACAGCCGGGAGGAGGCAGGCGGGCTGCTCGCCGCCGGCGGCCTGGGTGCGATCATCTCGCCGCCGGTACTCGGGGCGGCCGCATTCATCATCGCCGAGTTCCTCAAGATCTCCTACCTGGATGTCGTGCTGATGGCGGTCATTCCGACCTGCCTCTTCTACCTGACGCTCTTCCTGATGGTCGAGATCGACGTGCGCAAATTCGGCATGAGGAACGTGACCTTCGAAGCCGTCGAGAGCGTGTGGAGCCTGGCGAAGCGCTACTGGTTTCATTTCCTGTCGCTGGTCTCGATCGTCGCGTTCATGCTGGTGGGCTTCTCGCCCGAGCTCTCGGTGTTCTGGGCCACCGTGGTGGCGTTCGCGACGAGCTTCCTGCGGCGGGACACGGCTTTGATTTCTTTTGACGTACTAAGAGGACGCGAGCCGGTGCTGGCCGGGCTGGTCAACTCCGGTTTCTCAAAAGCCCTGCAAGGCGGCTCGATGTCGGTGCTGAACGTCGCCGCAACCTGCGCCGGCGCCGGAATCATCGTCGGCGTCGTCACGCTGACAGGCCTTGACCTCAAGTTCAGCTCGATCGTGCTCGCCTACGCCGGAAACTCGCTCCTGCTGACTGCGATCTACACCGCACTCATCGTGTGGATCGTCGGCCTGGCGGTGCCGGTCACCGCTTCGTACATCATCTGCGCGGTCATCGCCGCCCCGGCGCTGATCGCGCTCAAGGTGCCCGAGTTCGCCGCGCACATGTTCATCTTCTACTACGCCGTGCTGTCGGAGGTCTCGCCGCCCACCGCGCTGTCGCCGTTCGCCGCGGCGGCGATCACCGGCGGCGATCCCTACAAGACGACGCTGCAGTGCTGGAAGTACACCACGCCGGCGTTCCTCGTGCCGTTCATGTTCGTGCTCGACCCGAGCGGCGCAGGGCTCCTGCTCACCGGCTCGTTCAAGACCCTCGGCGACGCGAACTGGGGCTCGATCGCGCTTGTGACGTTTACCGCCGCGGTGGGCATCATGGCGCTGTGCGGCGGGTTCCAGGGGTGGCTGTTCAAGAAGACCACGGTATACGAGCGCTTGATGCTCCTCGTCGCCGGCGTCCTGCTGGTCTATCCGAAGACGCTTTTCGACGCCGTGGGGTTCGGCCTCGTCGCTTTCGTGCTGGCCTCGCAGTTCCTGGTGAAGCGTGCGGAGCCTCGCCGTGCGTCGGCTCGATAGCGACATCCTGATCCTCGGCTCCGGCGGTGCGGGCCTGTTCGCGGCGCTGCACGCCCATCAGGCGCAGATGAGGGCGGCGTCACCGCTCTCGATCACCGTGGCGGTGAAGGGGCTGCTCGGCAAGTGCGGCTGCACGCGCATGGTGCAGGGTGGCTACAACGTGGCGCTCGCGCGCGAGGATTCGGTCGAGCGCCATTTCATGGACACGATCGTCGGCGGCGCGTGGCTCTCCGACCAGGAGCTCGCCTGGAAGCTCGTGACGCTGGCAGTGGAACGCATCCGCGAGCTCGAGAACGAGCTCGGCTGCTTCTTCGACCGCAACCCCGACGGCACCATCCACCAGAAAGCCTTCGCCGGCCAGACCTTCGACCGCACCGTGCACAAGGGCGACCTGACCGGCATCGAGATCATCAACCGCCTCGCCGAGCAGGTCTGGGCGCGCAAGATTGCGCGTTTGGAGGAGCATCGGGCCGTCGAGCTGATAAAAGCAGGAGATGGGAAAAGCATTTCCGGCGTGCTCTTCATCGACATGCGTACCGGCGAGTACGTGTTCGTGCGAGCGAAGGCGGTGCTGCTCGCCACCGGCGGCGGGCCGACGATGTACAAGTACCACACGCCCTCGGGCGACAAGACCTGCGACGGGCTCGCCATGGCGCTGCGCGCGGGGCTGCCGCTGCGCGACATGGAGATGGTGCAGTTCCATCCCACCGGCCTGCTCGCCGGCACGCACACGCGCATGACCGGCACGGTGCTCGAGGAAGGCTTGCGCGGCGCCGGCGGCTACCTGCTGAACGGGTCGAAGGAGCGCTTCATGCCGGGCTATGACCCGAAGGCTGAGCGCGCCACGCGGGATCGGGTGTCGCGCGCAATGTTTTCAGAAATCAGAAAAGGCGATACCACTCCGCACGGCGGCCTTTATCTGTCGATGGCGCACCTCGGTCCGCAGAAGGTCGCAAAGGACTTCAAGGGCATGGTCGAGCGCTGCGCCGACTGCGGCTTCGACCTCGCCGGCGGCCTGGTGGAGGTGGTGCCGACCGCGCACTACATGATGGGCGGCGTCGAGTTCGCGCCCGACTGCACGACCGAGCTGCCGGGCCTGTTCGTCGCGGGCGAGGATTCGGGCGGCGTGCATGGCGCGAACCGGCTCGGGGGCAACGGCGTCGCCAACTCCACGGTGTTCGGCGCGGTCGCGGGAGATGCGATGGCCGCGTGGGTCAAGGACGCCGCCTTGCGCGAGCCCGAGCGCGCGGCGATCGACGTCGCGGTCGCGGCTTGCGAGCGGCCTTTCCGCAATTCCGGGAAGGGAAACCTCGAGGCGCTGCGCGAAAAGCTCTACGACGTCATGTGGGACAAGGTCGGCATCGTGCGCGACGCGGCGGGGCTGCTCCAGGCGCAGGCCGACCTCAACGCGCTCGATCGCGCCCTCGATGCCCACTCGATTCCCGGAGCCGAGCGTGCCTTCAACCTCACCTGGCACGACTGGCTGAACCTGAAAAACCTGGTCGCGGTGAGCCGTGCGATCGCCGTCGCGGCCGAGGCCAGGCGAGATTCTCGGGGCGCGCACTGGCGTTCCGATTTCCCGGAGCCGGGGCCGCTCGAGCGCTCGACGTTCACCAGCATCAGGAACATGACCGTCTCGATGAAGCCCGTAGCCTTCACCCGCGTCGCGCCGGGTCAGACGCTGCTGCAGGGGGTGGAAAATGAAGTGGCCTGAGGACGTTCACCGGGGACTGTCCGCGGCCGGTGTGCGAGTCGTCGGCTACGTCCCCGACGCCGGCCACAAGCGGCTGATCGAGCTGTGCCAGGCCGACCGGAAGATGCGCAGCGTCGTTCTCACCACCGAGGAGGAAGGCATCGGGCTCGCAGCCGGCGCCTGGCTCGGCGGCCGCAAGAGCGTGCTCCTCATGCAGTCGAGCGGCGTCGGCAACATCGTCAACGTGCTCGGCATGGTGCAGGTGTGCCGCTTCCCGCTGGTGATGATCGTCACGATGCGCGGCGAGCAGGGCGAATTCAATCCCTGGCAGGTCCCGATGGGACTTGCCACGCCGCAGGTGCTCGAAGCGATGGGCGTGAGCGTGCGCCGCGCCTCGGACGCCGCCGAAGTCGCGCCGCTCGTCGCCGAAGCGTTCAAAGGCGAGACGGCTGCCGCGGTGCTGATCGCTCAGAAGGTGATCGGCATCAAGAGCTTCCAGGAGCAGCGCGCGCAATGAAGGCCGCGCTGCATCGCCGGGAAGTCGTCAAATCCCTGTTGAAGGACAGAAAAGACCTGCTGGTCGTCGCTGGCCTGGGTTCGACTTCGTGGGACATCACGGCGGCCGGCGATTCGCCGCTCAGCTTTCCCACCTGGGGCGCGATGGGACAGGCGGCGATGATGGGACTGGGCCTCGCGCTCGCGCAGCCCCGCCGCCGCGTGCTCGTGGTCACCGGCGATGGCGAGATGCTGATGGGCCTGGGCGCGCTCGCCACGATCGGCGTGCAGCGTCCCGCGAATCTCTCGATCGTGGTGATCGACAACGAGCGCTACGGCGAGACCGGGATGCAGACCACACACACGGCGCACGAGGTCGACCTGGCGGCCGTGGCCCGCGCGTGTGGATTCAAGAAATCAACCGTAATAGGAAACAGCGCCGGCGTGGCGAAGCTCCGGGCCGTCATCCACGGCAAGAGCGGCCCGAACTTCGCACAGGTCAAGGTCGTCGCGGAAAAGCTGCCGCTCGTGCTTCCGCCGCACGACGGCGTCGTCCTGAAAGAACGCTTCCGGGCCGCGCTGCTAGCCGACGTGCTTCCGGAAAAACTCTAGCGTCCGGGTGCGCGCCTGCTTCGCCGACGGCGCGTCGTAAGAGCCGCGCTGGTCGCAGTTGAAGCCGTGGTCGGCGGCGTAGATGAACACCTGGTGCTTCTTGTGCTTCTCGGCCAGCTTCTTCACGCCGGCGACCGGGATCATCGAGTCCTTCTCGCCGAAGTGCGCCATCACCGGCACCTTCGGCTCGATGTCGGTGTTGTCGAGCATGCCGCCGCCGTAATACGGAACCGCGGCCGAGAGGCCGCTCAGCTTGGCCGAGGCCATCCAGGCGACGAAGCCGCCCCAGCAATAGCCGACGATGCCGACCTTGCCGGCTTTCTTGGCCTCGTCCACCGCCGCCTGGGCGTCCTTCATCGCCATGTCGACGGTGATCTTCGCGCGCAGCTCTCGCCCCTTCTCGATGTCGGGCGGCGTGTAGCCGACCTCGAAGTTCTTCTGCGCCCGGTCGAACATCGCCGGCGCGATCGCGAGGTAGCCGTCGGCGGCGAAGCCGTCGGCGAGCGAGCGCACGTGGCTGTTGACGCCGAAGATCTCCTGGATGACGACGATGCCGCCGCGGGGTTTCCCCGACGGTTCCGCGCGATACGCCGCCAGCTTGTGGCCGTCGGCGGCTGTCAGTTCGATGATTTTTCCCATGGCCGTAGAATCCTCGCTTGTGAAGAAAGATGCGCAGGAGCTGCACCGCCTGGCGCGCACCGCCCTGGAGAAGGCTGGGGCGAATTCTAAGATGGCCGAGGCCGCGGCGCGCCATCTGGTTCGCGCCGAGGAACAGGGGCTGCCGACGCACGGCATGTCGCGCGTGCCTTTCTATTGCGGGATGCTGCGCAAGGGCCGCGCCGACGGCGCCGCCCAGCCGGCAATGGTCGCCGACCGGGCGGCGGTCTGCCTGATCGACAACCGCGACGGCCTGCCCTACGTCTCGGTGCAATGGGCGGTCGAAGAGGTGATCCAGCGCGCCCGGCGCAACGGCATCGGCTTCGCCGGCATCCGCAACAGCGCGCACGTCGGCGTGCTCGGCATCCACCTGCTGGCGATCGCCGAGGCCGGGCTGGTCGGTCTTGCGTTCACCAATTCCCCGGCGGCGATTCCCGCCTGGGGCGGCAAGAAGGCGCTGTTCGGCACGAACCCGGTGGCAGGAGTGTTTCCACGCAAGCACAAGGACCCGATCGTGGTCGATCTCGCCCTCACGACCGTGGTCCGCGGGCGCATCATGATGGCGATGCGCAAGGGCGAGCGCATCCCGGAAGGGTGGGCGCTCGACCGCCACGGCCGGCCGACCACCGACCCGAAGGAGGCGATCGAGCACGGCAGCCTGTTTCCGATCGGCGGCGCGAAGGGCGCAATGCTCGGCTTGATGTTCGAGCTCATCTGCGCCTCCCTCACCGGCGCTGCGATCGGCCCCGAGGCGGATTCGTTTTTCTCGGAGGAGGGCAACCGCCCGCGCATCGGCCAGGCGTTCATCGCGATCGATCCGGGTGCGCTTGCCGGCATGGACAAGTTCTCGGAGAGGGTGGAAACCGTGGTGAAAACCATGCTGGCCGACCCCGAGGTGCGCCTGCCAGGCGCGCGGCGCTTCGCGTCGGAGGCCTCGTCAAGGAAGGGCATCGAGGTTCCGGACGAGCTGCTGGCGCAGATCGAGAAGCTATGTTCGACGTAGTTCTCGAGTTCCCGAAGATGAAGGTCGCCGTGGCGACGCGCGACGAGAATGTCGTCGAGATCCGCTTCTTGCCGGTGTCATCGGTTGTCGTGGCCCCAAGAAGCGCGCTCGCGGAGCGTGCCGCGCGCCAGCTCGAGCGCTACCGCGACGATCCGGACGCGAAATTCGATCTGCCGCTGCAGGTCGAGGGCTCGCCGCTGCAGCGTAGGGTGTGGAACGCCATGTGCGCGATTCCGCGCGGCAGGACGCGCACCTACGGTGAGCTGGCGCGCGAGCTAGGGGCTCATTTTCCCGTCGATGCACGCGCGATCGGGCAGGCCTGCGGCGACAACCGCCTGCCGATCGTGATTCCCTGCCACCGCATCGTCGCCGCGGACGGTCTCGGCGGCTTCGGGCACTCGACCGGCGGCTACCTGCTGGAGGTAAAGCGTTGGCTGCTAATGCACGAAGCGCCCGCGTTCGAGCTGAGGCCCTGAACCAGGGCCTGCTGGACGCGTTCTGCGACGCGCTTTGGCTGGAGGACGGCCTCTCGCGCAATACCATCGCGTCGTACCGCGCCGACCTTGAGCAGTTTTCCAGTTTCCTGAAAGGCAAGGACCTGCTCGACGTTGGGGAAGAAAACCTCTTTGCCTTCCTCGGCTCGCGCAAAGGACGCGCCTCGAGCGCGGCGCGGCGCGTTTCCACGCTCAAGCGCTTCTACCGGTATTGCCTGCGCGAGCGGCGCATCGATGCGGACCCGACGCTCAAGCTCGATCCGCCCAAGCGCACCCCGCGCTTCCCGAAGTCGCTGTCCGAGGCCGATGTCGAGGCGCTGCTCGCGGCCGCGGACCCGGCGACGCCGCTGGGCCTGCGCGACCGGGCGATGCTCGAGACGCTCTACGCGACGGGGCTGCGGGTGTCGGAGCTCGTGACGCTCAAGACATTCGAAGTGAACCTGGACGCCAACGTCATCCGCGTAGTGGGCAAGGGCAGCAAGGAGCGCCTGGTGCCGCTGGGCGAGGAGGCCGCGCACTGGATCTCGCAGTACCTGAAAACCCGAAACTCGAAGTCCGCCGCCCTGTTCGTGACCGCACGCCGCGCCGGCATGACGCGGCAAGCGTTCTGGCACCTCATCCGGCGCTACGGCGCGCGCGCCATTCCGGGAAAGAAGCTCTCGCCGCACGTGCTGCGCCACGCGTTCGCGACGCACCTCATCAACCACGGCGCCGACCTGCGGGTGGTGCAGCTTCTCCTCGGGCACGCGGACATCTCCACCACGCAGATCTACACGCACGTCGCGCGCGAACGCCTGAAAGCGCTGCACGCGAAACATCATCCGCGAGGATGACCCCGGCGACGGCCTACTTGGCGGCTCGGGGAATCGCTTTTTCCGAGCACACCTACGAATACATCGAGCATGGCGGCACCGAAGTGCCCGCCCGATCGCTCGGCGTGCCGGAGCATCACATCGTGAAGACGCTGGTGATGGAGGACGAGGCGCGCAAGCCGCTCATCGTTCTGATGCACGGGGATCGCAAGGTGTCGACCAAGAACCTCGCGCGCCAGGCCGGCCGCAAGCGCATCGAGCCGTGCACGCCGGAGGCGGCGCAGCGCCACACCGGCTACCAGGTCGGCGGCACCTCGCCCTTCGGCACGCGGAAGAGCCTTCCGGTTTTCGTCGAGCGCTCGATCCTCGAGCTCGCCGAGATCTACATCAACGGCGGGCGCCGCGGCCTGCTGGTGAAGCTCCGCACCGCCGATTTGGCGAAGGCGTTGCGCTTTACTGCGGTCGACGTCGCTCTATCGTGACGCCGACGAACTTGGCGTTGGGCAGGATGCCGAGCTTTGCGGCGCTCACTTTCACCCAGGGCGCGCCGAACTCGTTCATGAGGAGCGCGGCGATGCGGTCGGCGAAGGTCTCGACCAGGCGGAAGTGCCCGCTCGCGGCGAGCGCGCGGATGCCGAGCGCCACCTGCTCGTAGTCGATGGTGTCGGACACCTTGTCGGTCGTGAACACGGTGGTGCCCGGCACGCCGATCTCGAGGTCGATCGATACCGTCTGCAGCACGTGGCGCTCGCGCCGGTGGATGCCGATGGACACCTCAACGCGCAGGTCGCGGATGACGATCGCATCCATGTCCGGCACGATTCTATAGAATCGCCCCGCAATGCAGACCGCTGCCGCGATCTTCGCTGCGTACTGCCTGGGGTCGATCTCGTTTGCGATCGTCGTGAGCTGGCTCCTGCGCCTGCCCGACCCGCGCAGCTACGGCTCGAAGAATCCCGGGGCGACCAACGTGCTGCGCACCGGCCGAAGGGCCGCTGCGGTGCTCACCCTGGCCGGCGACGCGGGCAAGGGCTGGGCTGCGGTGTGGCTGGCGTCGTTTTTCACCACCGAAGTCGCCCTTGCGGGCCTCGCGGCGTTCCTCGGCCATCTCTTCCCGGTATACCACCGCTTTCGGGGAGGCAAGGGCGTGGCGACGGCGGCGGGCGTGCTGTTCGGGCTCGATTGGCGCGTCGGCCTCGGCGCGGTGGTCACCTGGCTTGTGATCGTCGCGTGCCTGCGCTACTCGTCGCTCGCCTCGCTGATTGCCGCGCTGTTCGCGCCCTTTGCCGCCGCGCTCCTGCTCGGCTGGCAGACCGCGCTCATCGTGGGCGCGATGTCCGCGCTTCTCTTCTGGCGGCACCGGGAGAACATCGCGCGCCTCGTTGCCGGCACCGAGCCGCGTCTCGGCGAGAAGAAGCCTACCCCGTCAGATCCCAGCGCGGCTTCACCGTGAATCGATGCTCTTGAGCGGGTAACTTGCCTTCGAGCCTGAGGGCCGCTGCAAAGGCAATCATCGCCCCGTTGTCGGTGCAGAGCTCCGGCTCGGGATAGAACACATCAATGCCTCGCCGGGCGCCCTCGGCGTCGAGCGCTGCGCGCAGCTGCCGGTTGGCGCCGACGCCGCCGGCGACGACGAGCCGGGTAAGCCCGGTGGTCTCCGCTGCGCGGCTGCACTTCGCGACAAGCACCTCCACGATAGCGTCCACAAACGCGCGGGCAAGGTCGGCCGGGTCGGCGTCCCCGCGCTTGACGAGCGTCAGCACCGCGGTCTTGAGGCCGGAGAAGCTGAAGTCCAGGCCGGCGCCAATCATGGGACGCGGCAAGCGATAGCGGCCCGGCGCACCGCGCTCGGCCAGCTTCGAGAGCGCCGGCCCGCCGGGGTAGCCGAGGCCGAGGAGCTGCGCGGTCTTGTCGAAGGCCTCGCCGGCGGCATCGTCCTGGGTGTCGCCGAGGAGCTGATAGCGCCCTACGCCGTCGACTCGCATCAACTGGGTATGGCCGCCGGAAACGAGGAGCGCAAGGAACGGAAAATCCGGGCGCGTCGCGGAGAGGAGCGGCGACAGCAGGTGGCCTTCGAGGTGATGGATCGCCACCGCGGGCACCCCCAGCGACAAGGCGAGGCCATGAGCGAAAGAAGCGCCCACTAACAAAGCGCCGGCGAGCCCCGGCCCAGCGGTGTAACCGACCCCGTCGATGGTTCTTTTCTGGACCACTTTTCGCGTAAGCGGTACCAGCCTGCGGATGTGGTCGCGCGAGGCGAGCTCCGGAACTACCCCGCCGTAGGCCTGATGCATTGCCGCCTGGGAGTGGACCTCATGCGCGACGAGCTTGCCCGCGCGGCTGTCGTAAAGCGCCACGCCGGTGTCGTCGCAGGAGGTCTCGATGCCGAGGATCAGCACGAGGTCATTCTGATACAATTCAGCCCCTTTTCGATCCAGGGTTTATGCCGACCGTACGCGTCAAGGAAAACGAGCCGTTCGAAGTGGCGATGCGCCGCTTCAAGCGCACCGTGGAGAAGACCGGCCTTCTGACCGAGCTGCGCTCCCGCGAGTACTACGAGAAGCCGACCGCAGAACGCAAGCGCAAGCTCGCAGCAGCCGTCAAGCGGCACCACAAGCGTCTGCGCAGCCAGATGCTGCCGCAAAAGCTGTACTGACCTTAAAAGCCAAAATCACCGAAGACATGAAGTCGGCGATGCGCGCCAAGGATTCCGCGCGCCTGTCCGCCGTGCGCCTGATCCTGGCCGCGATCAAGCAACGGGAAGTGGACGAGCGCAAGGAGCTCAGCGACGCCGAAGTGACCTCGGTGATCGAGAAGATGATCAAGCAGCGCCGCGAGTCGATCGCCCAGTTCGAGCAGGCGTCGCGCAAGGACTTGGCGGACGCGGAGAAATTCGAGCTCGAGGTGCTGTCAGCCTACCTGCCCAAGCAAATGAACGACAGCGAAGTCTCGCAAGCCGTCGATGCCGCGATCTCCGAGGCGAAACCCTCGGGCGTCAAGGACATGGGCAAGGTGATGGCGCTGCTCAAGCCGCGGCTCGCGGGCCGCGCCGACATGGGGAAGGTCTCCGCGCTCGTCAAAACCCGGCTCTCGGGATAAAAAATTTGCGAGAATCGGGAGCGTGATTCCCGATTCGTTCAAGCAGGACCTGCTCAATCGGGTAGACATCGTCGACGTAGTGCAACGCTACGTCCAGTTGCGCAAGGCGGGCACGAACTACGTCGGGCTGTGCCCGTTCCACAACGAAAAGACCCCGTCGTTCAGCGTGAGCCCGACGAAGCAGTTCTACCACTGCTTCGGGTGCGGCGTGCACGGCAACGCGATCGGATTTCTCATGGCGTACGCGTCGCTAGGCTATGTCGACGCGGTGAAGGACCTCGCCTCGCAGGCCGGGATGCAGGTGCCCGAATCGCGCCCGCGCAGCCCGGAAGAGGCCGCGCGCCAGGAGCGCGAGCCCGACCTCTACGCGCTGATGGAAAAGGCGATGGACTTCTACCGCGCCGAGCTCAAGAAATCGCCGCGCGCGATCGAGTACCTGAAGGGGCGCGGCCTCACTGGCGAGATCGCGGCCCGTTATCGCATCGGCTATGCGCCTGACGACTGGCAGGCATTGCAGGGTTCGTTTTCAGATTACCAAGACAAGAGCCTGGTCGAGGTCGGCCTCGTGATCCAGAACGAGGAGGGCAAGCGCTACGACCGCTTTCGCGACCGGGTGATGTTCCCGATCCTGAATGCGCGCGGCGCGGTGATCGGCTTCGGCGGCCGCATCCTCGACAAGGGCGAGCCGAAGTACATGAACTCCCCGGAGACGCCGCTGTTCGAGAAAGGACGCGAGCTCTACGGGTTGCCGCAGGCGCGCGACGCGATCCGGACGGCCGGGCGGGTCCTGGTAGTCGAGGGATACATGGACGTTGTGGCGCTCGCGCAGTTCGGCGTCGGCTACGCGGTGGCCACGCTCGGCACGGCTACGACCCCGGTGCATGTTTCGAAGCTGCTGCGCCTCGCCGACGCGCTCGTGTTCAGCTTCGACGGCGATGCCGCGGGGCGCAAGGCGGCGTGGCGCGCCCTCGAGGTGAGCCTGCCGCTCGCGCCCGACCACAAGCCGATCCGCTTCCTCTTCCTGCCCGAAGGCGAGGACCCGGACACCTACATCCGCAAGCACGGCCGGGAAGCGTTCGAGACGCGCGTGCGCGAGGCCGAGACGCTTTCCCAGTTCCTGCTCGCGCAATTGCGCGCGGAATGCGACCTCGGAACGGCGGAGGGGCGTGCGCGCTTCCTTTCCATGGCGAAGCCGCACGTTCAGAAGATCACCGCGCCGGCGCTGCGCCTGCAGCTGATCAACGAGATCGCGCAGCTCG
>DATBSZ010000281.1:0-2607 GCA_036559525.1 Burkholderiales bacterium | reverse complement strand
TCGTTGCGCCGCGCCTTCGGTTGCGGCCTGAGATCGCGCGGCGTGAGATAGGGCGCGTCGGTTTCCAGCAGCAGCCGGTTGCGGGGAATTTCCCTCACCAGCTCGACGAGATGCTTGCCGCGGCGCTCGTCGCAGATCCAGCCGGTGATGCCGACGTAGAGGCCGAGATCGAGATACGCGCGGAGTTCCTCTCGTTCTCCGGTGAAGCAATGCGCCACGGCTTTCTTCACGGCGTGGGCTTTCAGAATCTCGGAAAACCGGGGATGCGCGTCCCGCGAATGCAGGAAGAGCGGCCTGCCGAGCGAGATGCCGAGCTCGAGCTGCGCGATGAACCATTTCTCCTGGTCCGGATGCGGCGAGTAGTTGCGGTTGAAGTCCAGGCCGCATTCACCGATTGCGACGCAATGCGGATCCACGGCAAGGGTCTTGAGTTGAACAATCGTATCTGGTCCGCAGTCGCGAGCGTGATGCGGATGCACTCCCGCGGTAAAGGGCAAGCCGAGCGTCGACGCTTGCCGGCTCTCCTCGACGGTAGTGCCGGTGACGATGACCGTCTCGACGCCGGCCTGCCGCGCGCGCGCCAGTACTTCGTCGAGGTCAGGAGCGAAGGCTGGGTGCGTCAGGTTTGCGCCGATGTCGACCAGCGGCATCGGCCGAGTATAGCTTTCTAGCCGAAGAGCTCCTGCGCGAGGCGCCCGACTTCGCGCAGCGCGCGCTCGTGCTTGTCCGCCCAGGCCTGGCCGACGCTCAGGCGCATGCAGTTTCGGTAGCGCTGCGAGGCCGAGAACATCGGGCCCGGCGCGATAGTGATGCGGCGCTCGAGGAGGCGCTCGAACAAAAGCACTGTGTCGCAGCCTTTCGGCAGCTCGACCCAGACGATGTAGGCGCCGGCAGGCCGCGTCACGCGCGTGCCGCGCGGGAACGACTCGGCGATGACGCCGCGCGCGAGGTCGACTTGCGACTCGAAGCGCCGCCGCAGCTGGCGCAGCGAGCGCTCGTAGCCGCCGGATTCCAGCAGCTCGGCCACCGCGAGCTCGACCAGCTCGTTCTGCCCGCCGCTCGACATGAATTTCAGCATCCGCACGCTGTCGCGCCAGCGGCCGGGCTCGATCCAGCCGACCTTGAGCCCGGGGGCCAGCGTCTTCGAAAACGAGCTGCACAACATCACGTTGCCGCTGCGGTCGAAGGCCTTCGCCGGCCGCGGCGGCGTGGAGCCGAACTGCAGCTCGGCGTAGATGTGGTCCTCGATCAGCGGCACGCCCTTCGCCGCCAGCAGCTCCACCAGGCGCTTCTTCGCCGCGTCGGACATCGAGGCGCCGATCGGATTGGACACGCTGGGCATCACCAGCACCGCCTTCACCGGGTGCTCGGCGAGCGCCAGCTCGAGCGCCTCGAGCGAGATGCCGCTGCGTGGATGGGTGGGGATCTCGAGCGCGCGCAGGCCGAGGCTCTGCAGGATCTGGAGGAAACCGTAGAAGGTCGGCGACTCCAGCGCCACCAGGTCGCCCGGCTTGGTGACCGCGCGCAGGGCGAGGTTGATCGCCTCGATGCAGCCGGTCGTCGTGACGAGGTGGCGATGGTCGATGCGGCAGCCCCATTCGAGCGCGCGGCGCGCGACCGCGCGCCGCAGCTTCTCGGTGCCCGGCGGCAGGCCGTAGCGGCCGAGCGCGTTGCGGTCGCGGCGCGCGAGCGAGGATAGGACCCGGCGCACGCGCTCGAGCTGGAACAGCTCCGGCGCTGCGCAAGCCGAGCCGAACGCCACCACGTTCGGGTCGGCGGCATAGGTGAGCACCGCGTCGGTGAGCTCGTTGACCTCGACGTGCAGCGCGCGCTTCGGCGGCTGCGACGGCTCGGGCTCCTGCACTGCCGCGTTGAGGCGCCGCACGTAATAGCCCGACTGCGGGCGCGCCTCGATTGCGCCGATGTCCTCGAGCCGCTGGTAGGCCTGCAGAACCGTCGAGACGCTTACGCGCTGCTGGCTGGAAAGCCGCCGCACCGAGGGCACGCGGTCGCCGGCGCGCAGCGTGCCGGCACGGATCAGCTCGTGGATCTGGTCGGCGAGCTGGTGGTAGAGCGGCGTGGTTTCCAGCATGAAGCCATCCTCGCAAGGCTGCTGTGCTGCGGCCAGACACAGTTGGCCGAAGGGCAGGCCATAACAGTGATCGAGAACGCGGATTGTTACGGGTACAGTTTACGGGACGTGAGGCTGTTCCGGGTTACGGCTCCGGCCTACGCTGTCCCCATGGTGCTGCGATTGAACCACAACGATTTCCTGCGGCTGCGCGGCGCGCGCGGCGTGGCGATCGAGGTCATGGATGGCCGCGTCTGGATCACCGAGGACGGCTTCCGGGCCGACAGCTTCCTCGGCGCGGGCGCTTGCTACCGGATTTGCGGCGACGGCCTGGTTCTGGTCGGCGCGGAAAAAGATGACACGGATATTCGGGTTCTTGCGTAGGAGCTCAGGGCTTCTTCAGCGCGTCGTGCTCGCCGAGCCGCGGCTCGCGGAGGTTCGGGCGGGCGGGCTCATCGCGGAAGCGGATGGGCGAGGCGAGGTGGCGGCGCCCTAGCTCGTCCTTCAGCAGCTTGTCGCGGGCGGCCTCGAGCGCC
>DATBSZ010000280.1:0-4177 GCA_036559525.1 Burkholderiales bacterium | reverse complement strand
GAGGTCGGCGACGAGCCGATCGTGCTCGCGCGGCGCAGCGGCTGCCCGGTGTGGATCGGGCCGGACCGCGTGCAGGTCGCGGCCGTGCTGCGCGCAGCGCATCCCGACGTGGACGTGCTGGTGCTGGACGACGGCCTGCAGCATTACCGCCTGCGGCGCGACATCGAGATCGCGGTGGTCGACGCGCGCGGCCTGGGCAACGGGTTCATGCTCCCCGCCGGGCCGCTGCGCGAGCCGCGCCTGCGCCTGAGGACCGTGAATGCGGTGGTGGCGCACGGCGACTCTCCGGTGAAAGACTTCTCGATGTCGCTTGCCGGCGAGGAGGTACACCGGATGACCGACGCGCGCGAGCGTCGCTCGCTCAAGGCGTTCGCCGGGCAGAAGGTGCACGGCGCGGCCGGCATCGGCGACCCGAACCGGTTCTTCGTGCATCTCGGGCGCGCGGGCGTGAAGGTGATCCCGCATCCGTTTCCCGACCATCATCCCTTCACGGCGCGCGACCTCGACTTCGGCGACGGACTGCCCGTGATCCTCACCGAGAAGGACGCGGTAAAATTGCGCAGCGCCGCGCGGCCGGAGTGGTGGGTGCTCCCGGTGAGCGCAAGGCTCGATCCCGGGTTCGGCGCCTGGCTCGTGAGAAAACTCGATGAGTGCCGTCGATCCAAGATTGCTTGAAATCCTGGTCTGCCCCCTGTGCAAGGGCAAGCTCATCTACAGGAAAAATGCGCCTCAGCACGCGCAGGAGCTCGTCTGCAAGGCCGACCGCCTCGGCTATCCGGTGAAGGACGGCATCCCCGTGATGCTCGAAGAAGAAGCGAGGAAGCTGCCTCCCGAAGAAGAAGTCAGTTGAGATTTCAGGTCATCATCCCGGCGAGGTACGCGTCGACCCGTTTCCCCGGAAAGCCTCTCGCCGAGATCGGCGGCAAGCCCATGGTGGTCCACGTTTGCGAGCGCGCTGCCAGGAGCGGTGCGGCCGCGGTGCACGTCGCGACCGACGACCAGCGCATCGCCGCTGCCGTACGCGCGCACGGCCACCAGGCGATCATGACGCGAGCCGACCATGCCTCGGGCACCGACCGCCTTGCCGAAGCCGCGAGAAAACTCCGTCTCAAGGATTCATCCATCGTGGTCAATGTCCAGGGCGACGAGCCGCTGATCGCGCCCAGGCTGATCGCGCAGGTGGCGCGCATCCTCGAGAGGAAGCCGCGCGCAAGCGTGTCGACTGCGTGCCACGCGATCCACGATGCGGCCTCGCTCGCCAATCCGAACGTGGTCAAGGTGGTGCTTGACGCCGAGGGCTATGCGCTCTACTTCTCGAGGGCGCAGATTCCCCATCCCCGCGAGCCCGGCGCGACCTGCTACCGCCACGCCGGCATCTACGGCTACCGGGTCTCGTTCCTGAAGAAGTATTCGCGCCTCAAGGCTTCCCCGCTGGAGAAGGCCGAGGCCCTCGAGCAGTTGCGCGTGCTGTGGCACGGCCACCGCATCGCGGTCGCCGTCAGCGAAACCGAGATTCCGCCGGGCGTCGACACGCCTCAGGATCTCGAAGCCGTGCGTAGAATCATTTAATGAGGTTGATCCTTCTCGGACCGCCGGGCGCGGGCAAGGGCACGCAGGCGAAGTTCATCCGCGAGAAGTTCGGCATTCCGCAGATCTCCACCGGCGACATGCTGCGCGCGGCGGTGAAAGCGGGTACGCCGCTCGGAACAGAGGTCAAGAAGGTGCTGGATGCCGGCCAGCTGGTTTCGGACGACATCATCATCGACCTGGTGAAGGAGCGCCTGAAGGCGCCCGACTGCAGGGCGGGCTACCTGTTCGACGGCTTTCCGCGCACCATCCGGCAGGCCGAGGAGATGGGCGAGGCGGGCGTGGCGATCGACTATGTGCTGGAGATCGATGTACCGGACGACGAGATCATTACCCGCATGAGCGGCCGGCGCGTGCATCCCGGATCGGGCCGCGTCTACCACGTCAAGTTCAATCCGCCGAAGACCAAGGGGAGGGACGACGTGACCGGCGAGCCGCTCGTGCTGCGCGACGACGACCGCGAGGAAACGGTGAAAAGGCGCCTCGAGATCTACCGCACGCAGACCAGGCCGCTCGTCGACTACTACCAGCGTCTCGCGCCGGACAAGTATCGAAAGATCTCGGGGCGCGGCAGCCTGGACGAGGTCACGAAGCGCGCGTTCGCAGCGCTCAGTTGACCCGATACTGATAAAATTTTGCCCCTTCGTAGGGGCAAACTCAGGGAGAAGCACATGGCGGCAGGTCTCATCTTCGCGCTCGTCTGCGCGGTACTCGCGATCGTCTATGGCGCCTGGCAGGCTACGCGCATCCTGCGCCTGCCCGACGGCAACGAGCGCATGCGCGAGATCGCGGCCGCGGTGCGCGAGGGCGCGATCGCCTACCTTTGGCGCCAGTACAAGACGATCGCGATCGTCGGCGTGATCCTGTTCCTGGTCATCGGTTTCGTGCCGCAACTCGGCTGGGCGACGGCGTGGGGCTTTCTCCTCGGTGCGGTGCTCTCCGGCGCCTCGGGCATCATCGGCATGAACATCTCGGTGCGCGCCAACGTGCGCACCGCCGAGGCCGCGCGCGTCGGACTGAACGAGGCGCTGCAGGTCGCCTTCCGCGGCGGCGCGGTTACCGGGCTCCTGGTGGTCGGGCTCGGGCTGCTTGGCGTGGCAGGGTACTACGCGCTGCTCTACGCCAATGCGCACGACAAGGCGAACCTCGCCCAGCTCATCCATCCGCTCGTCGGCCTCGCGTTCGGCGGCTCGCTGATCTCGATCTTCGCGCGTCTCGGCGGCGGCATCTTCACCAAGGGCGCCGACGTCGGCGCCGACCTCGTCGGCAAGGTCGAGGCGGGAATTCCCGAGGACGACCCGCGCAATCCGGCGGTGATCGCCGACAACGTCGGCGACAACGTCGGCGACTGCGCCGGCATGGCGGCGGATCTGTTCGAAACCTACGCGGTGACGATCATCGCCACGATGCTGCTCGGCGCTCTGATGGTGCAGACCCAGAGCCCGGCGGCGCTGGTCTATCCGCTCGCGCTCGGCGGCTTCGCGATCATCGCCTCGATCGCCGGCACCTGGTTCGTGCGCGCCAAGCCCGGCGAGGTCAACGTGATGCCGGCGCTGTACCGCGGCCTCTGGGTCGCGGGCGGCCTCGCGCTCGTCGCGTTCTGGCCGATTACGCTCTACGTGATGGGCGACGTGCTGCGCAACGTGCCGTTCGAGATCGGCGGCGCGAAAAAGCTCATTACGGTATGGCACCTGTGGGGCGCGGCGGTGGTCGGCCTCGCGCTCACCGGCTTCCTCGTGTGGATCACCGAGTACTACACCGGCACGCAGTTCAAGCCGGTGCGCCATGTCGCCGAAGCAAGCGTCACTGGGCATGCGACCAACATCATCGCCGGCCTCGGGGTGTCGATGAAGTCCACCGCGTGGCCGGTGATCGCGGTGTGCGTCGCGATCCTCATTTCGTACTCTCTCGCCGGCCTGTACGGCATCGCCACTGCCGCCACTTCGATGCTGTCGATGGCCGGCATCATCGTCGCGCTCGACGCGTATGGTCCGATTACCGACAACGCGGGCGGCATCGCCGAGATGGCCGACCTGCCCGACTCGGTGCGCGCGATCACCGATCCGCTCGACGCAGTCGGCAACACCACCAAGGCGGTGACCAAGGGCTATGCCATCGGCTCGGCGGGACTCGCGGCGCTCGTGCTGTTCGCCGATTACACGCACGCCCTGGAGGCGGCGGGCAAGACCCTCAGCTTCGATCTCTCGAACCACATGGTGATCATCGGTCTCTTCATCGGCGGCATGGTGCCGTACCTCTTCGGCGCGATGGCGATGGAAGCCGTCGGGCGCGCCGCCGGCGCGGTGGTGCTCGAAGTACGCCGGCAGTTCAAGGAGATTCCGGGGATCATGCAGGGGACGGCCAAGCCGCAGTACGGCGTCGCGGTCGACATGCTGACGCGCGCAGCCATCCGCGAAATGATGATCCCCTCGCTTCTGCCGGTGCTGGTGCCGATCCTGGTCGGCCTGCTCCTCGGGCCGCAGGCGCTGGGCGGCGTGCTGATGGGCACCATCGTCACCGGCCTCTTCGTCGCGATCTCGATGTGCACCGGCGGCGGCGCCTGGGACAACGCCAAGAAGTACATCGAGGA
>DATBSZ010000279.1:0-9897 GCA_036559525.1 Burkholderiales bacterium | reverse complement strand
ATTTGAGAGCGTAGACCTCATAGGCGAGGGTTTCCGCCACTCTTGTCACTTGATCGTGATGCGGGCGAACTTGCGCTTGCCCACCTGCGCCACTACGGTGCGCCCGGCGGGGATCTTGAGCCCCTTGTCCGACACGCGCTCACCGTCGAGCTTCACACCCCCCTGCTCGATCATCCTCTGCGCCTCCGAGGTGCTCGGCGTGAGGTTGGCCTGCTTGAGGAGCTGCGCGATAAGGAGGCCACCATCGCCCGCCTTGATCGTGACCTCCGGCATGTCCGCCGGCATCTCGCCCTCGCGGAAGCGGCTTTCGAAATCCGCCTGGGCCTGCTCGCCGGCTTTCGCGCTGTGGAAGCGCGCCACGATCTCCTTGGCGAAGCGCACTTTCACGTCGCGCGGATGCTCGCTTTTCCACGCCTTGATCTTTTCCGGCGGCTCGAAGGAAAGCAGATCGATGTAGCGCCACATCAGATCGTCCGAAATGGACATCAGCTTGCCGAAGATCTCCTGCGGCGGCTCGGCGATGCCGATGTAGTTGCCGAGCGACTTGGACATCTTCTCCACGCCGTCGGTGCCCTCGAGCAGCGGCATGGTGAGGATGCATTGCGGTTCCTGCCCGTACTGCTTCTGCAGCTCGCGGCCGACGAGCAGGTTGAACTTCTGGTCGGTGCCGCCGAGCTCCACGTCGGCTTTCATCGCCACCGAGTCGTAGCCCTGCATCAGCGGATAGAGCAGCTCGTGCAGCGCGATCGGCTGGTTGCTCTTCAATCGCTTGGTGAAGTCGTCGCGCTCGAGCAGGCGCGCCACCGTGTAGCGCGAAGCGAGCCGGATCATGCCCTCGGCGCCGAGCTTGTCCGACCATTCCGAGTTGTAGAGGATCTGGGTGCTGGCCGGGTCGAGGATCTTGAAAACCTGGTCCTGATAACTTTTTGCATTTTGCTGAATCGCTTCGCGCGTCAGCGGCGGGCGCGTCTGGTTCTTCCCGGTCGGGTCGCCGATCATCCCGGTGAAGTCCCCGATCAGGAACTGCACCTGGTGGCCCAGGCGCTGGAAATCACGCAACTTGTTGATTACGACGGTATGGCCGAGATGCAGGTCGGGGGCGGTGGGGTCCAGTCCGAGCTTGATCCGGAGCTTGCGGCCGCTGGCGAGCTTCTTCGCCAACTCTTCCTCGACGATCAGCTCGTCGGCACCCCGACGGATGGTCTGAATGGCCTGCCCGATGGCGGACATAGTTGATTTCACTGCGGCGGGTTGTTTGCTAGACTCCGCAGGCTTCTGAAATTCAAGGGATTCTAGCCGATTCATGGGAATTTACGGCCGCTTGAGCCGGGTCGTCGTGGTGGTGCTCCTCGCCGCTTCCGCGGTGGTGGCGTTCGCGACCATCGGTCCTTCGGCCGAGCGCAGCGTCGAGCCGCCGAAGCGGCCGATCATCGAAGCGCTGCCGATCCGCCCGGACGCCGCGCCGGCGCCGAAATCCTACGTTCGCGAAGAGCTCTACCAGCGCGGCGACACGCTGGCCGCGTTGATCGAGCGCCTCGGCATCGAACCGCCGCACGCGGCCCGCCTCGCGAAGCTGCGCGTGCTCCAGCAACTGCGCCCCGGTACGCACGTCAGCGCCGAGGTGAGCGCCGACGGCGAGCCGCTCGCGCTCAGCTTCCTCTCAGGGCGCGACACGCTCGTCAAGATCGCCGCCGAGGCAAACGAGCAATTCCGTGTGACCGACGATCGCGCCCAGCTCTACACGCGCGTCGCCATGAAGTCGGGCGTGGTGCAGAGCTCGCTCTTCGCCGCCGCCGACGAAGCAGGCATTCCGGACGGCATCGCCATGCAGCTCGGCGACGTCTTCGCCGGCGACATCGACTTCCACCGCGACCTGCGCAAGGGCGATCATTTCGCGGTGGTCTACGAGCTCCACTATCTCGGCGGGCGCCCGGTGCGCGCCGGCCGCGTGCTCGCCGCCGAGTTCACCAACAACCGCAAGACTTTCCGCGCGGTGCATTTCGGCAACGGCTACTACACGCCCGACGGCAAGAACCTGCGCAAGGCCTTCATGCGCTCGCCGCTGGAGTTCTCGCGCGTGAGCTCGGGCTTCGGCATGCGCCGCCATCCGATCGCGCAGGCCTGGATCAAGCACCAGGGCATTGACTATGCAGCGCCGACCGGAACGCGCGTGCGCGCGGTGGGCGACGGAATCGTCGAGACTGCCGGCCTGAAGGGCGGCTACGGCAAGGTGGTCATCCTGCGCCATCAAGGCCAGACCACCACGGTGTACGCGCACCTGAGCCGCATCAATGTCCAACGTGGTCAGCGCGTCGCGCAGAATGACACCATCGGTGCCGTCGGCCAGACCGGCTGGGCGACCGGACCGCACCTGCACTACGAGTTCCGCATCGCCGGCGAGGCGCGCAACCCGTTCTCGATCGCCATGCCCGCCGCGCACCCGGTTGCGCAGCAGGACCTTCCGGCCTTCCGCAATCACGCCGCGCCGCTGATTACGCGGCTCGACCTCATCGCCAACAGCGCGCTCGCGCAGCTCGAATAGAAAGAGGACCGGGAAAACAAAAGGGCCCGTCAGGGCCCTTTTTCGTTGGTGAGTGTCTCGCCTACGTGGAGAAGGAAGAGCCGCAGCCGCAGGTGCTCTTCGCGCCGGGGTTCTTGATCACGAACTGCGCACCCTCGAGGCCTTCCTGGTAGTCGATCTCGGAGCCCACCAGGTACTGGTAGCTCATCGGGTCGATGAGGAGCGTTACGCCGTTCTTCTCCATCGCGGCGTCGTCCTCGTTCTTCACCTCGTCGAAGGTGAAGCCGTACTGGAAGCCAGAGCAGCCGCCGCCGGTGACGAACACGCGGAGCTTGAGCTCCGGGTTGCCTTCCTCGGTGATCAGCTCCTTGACCTTGTTCGCAGCGCTGTCGGTGAAGACCAGCGGCGCCGGCATTTCGGCGACTGGCGGAGTTTCGGTGACTGTTTCGGTGATTGCGTTCATACCTGTTCCTTATCCTCTGTCAGATGCAAGCTTGAGCTCGACGCCCTTCACCTCGGCGGCGTGATGCACCAGGCGCCCCTCGACGACCGCGCCCTGCTGGATCTCGATGCTCTTGTAATACACATCTCCTTTGACCCTCGAGCCGGGCTGTAGTTCGAGCGTCTCGGTCGCATGCACCGGCCCGTGGATCGTGCCGTTCACCACGATATGCGCGGCCTGGACCTCGCCGTCGATGCGCGCCTCCGACGAAACCACCAGCGTACCCGGCTGGTCGGGCAGCGCCGCGACGTTGCCGCGGACCATGCCGTCCACGCGCAGCCCGCCGCTGAAAATCACGTTGCCCTCGATGCGCGTCGTGGCGCCGATCAGGCTGTCGATCCGGTTCTGCGGTTTGCTCGTCTTGTTGAACACTTCTATCTCCCTCTCCCCTCGCTGCTCTACAAAGTTACCGAATGCGTCGCGCGTGGCTGGTTGGAACCGGTCTCGTAAACGCGGACCTGCACGCTTTCGACCTTCGCCTTCGGGTTGACCCGGAAAGTCCCTTCGACCCGTCGGAAGTACTTGAAAGCCAACCGGAAAGCCGCAGCTGCGGCATCCCCAGGCTCCGGGAAAGACATCATAGCACTCTGCCCCCCCTCCTGCAGGCTTACGACGAGCTCGAGCCTGCCGCTAAAGTCGCGCCCGCGCCGGTCGGTGGGGGTCAAAAGCAGCAGCCGATAGCGGTATTCCCCCGGCAGGACGTCGGGCGAGACCTTGAATTGATAGATGGAGAGGCTCTGAGTGTGACGTTCTTCCGATGTGAGCATTTGCTCGACCATCGCGAGCTCCTCGCGGACGCGGGCAAGCTCCTGCTCGAGGCCCCGCACCTGCTGAGCGAGCTTCTGCTGCGCAGTGCGCTCGATCGAGACCTTGCTGTCGGCGGCATTGGCGATGGCGCGCAGCCGCGCAAGCTCGGTGCGCGCACCCGCAAGCTCGCCCTGCACGCGCGTCAGCTCCTGGACCACCTCGCTGCGATCGAAACCGGCGAAGCGCCTGCCGGCGTCGTAGAGCCAGGAACCGGCGGCGGCGGCGACGCCGAGCAGGACCGCGATGCCAGCCCAGCGCCAGTACCACGGGATCGGCGTCTGCACCTCGACGCGCGGCGCCGCAATGCCGAAGCGCTGACGAACGGCCTTCCAGCGACCCGAGGCCATTATGGAACCACCGCTACCTGCTCGAGGCCGGTCGTCTCGGCGAGGCCGAACATGAGATTCATGTTCTGCACCGCCTGGCCGGACGCGCCCTTTACCAGGTTGTCGATCACCGACAGCACCACCAGCGTATCGGAGCGCTTCGCACCCTCCGGCGGACGATGCACGGCGAGGCGGCAGGTGTTCGCCGAGCGCACCGAGCGCGTGTCGGGATGGCTGCCGGCCGGCATCACGTCGACGAAGGGCTCGCCGGCGTAGCGCTTCTCGAACAGCTGCTGGAAATCCACTTCGCGCGTAATCCTTGCATACAGCGTGGCATGGATGCCGCGGATGAGCGGCGTGAGATGCGGGGTGAACACGAGCCCGACGTCGCGCTTCGCCGCCTGCGCGAGGCCCTGGCGGATCTCGGGCCAGTGGCGATGTCCCATGACGTTGTACGCGGCAAAGTTGTCGGAAGCTTCCGCGAACATCAGGCTGAGCTCGGTCTTGCGCCCGGCGCCGCTCACGCCGGACTTCGCATCGGCGATCAGGTGCTCGACGTCGACCACGCCCGCCTCCACCAGCGGCAGGAAGCCAAGCTGCACCGAGGTCGGGTAGCAACCGGGGTTCGCGACGAGGCGCGCGCGCCGCACCTGTTCTCTATTCATCTCGGGGAGCCCATAGACTGCTTCGCGCACCAGCTCCGGCGCCGCATGCTTCGTCTTATAGGCGCGCTCCCATTCCGCCACGTCCCTGATGCGGAAGTCCGCGGAGATGTCGACGATGCGGGCGCCGCCTTCGAGCACCGCGCGCGCTTCGCCCATGGCGACCGTATTCGGCGTGGCGAAGAACACCACGTCGCAACCGGCGAGCGCCCTCGCGCTCGGCTCGACGAAGGCGAGCTCGACGCGGCGCCGCAGGCTCGGGAACATCTGCGCCACCGGCGTGCCCGCCTCCTTGCGCGAAGTGATCGCCTTCAGCTCGACCTGCGGATGCTGGACGAGCAGACGCAGGAGCTCCACGCCCGTGTACCCCGTACCGCCGACGATGCCTGCCTTGATCATTCGTCACCCAAAAACAAAAGCCGCCAATTGGCGGCTTTCGGTTCGCAGAATCCCTGAACTTCAGCGTTTCGAGTACTGCTTGCGCCGCCTTGCTTTATGCAGGCCGACCTTCTTTCGCTCGACCTCGCGCGCGTCTCGCGTCACCAGTCCGGCCGCGCTCAACGTCGGTTTTAGAGCCGCATCATACTCGATCAGCGCGCGCGAGATGCCGTGGCGCACCGCGCCCGCCTGGCCGCTCTCGCCGCCGCCGTACACGTTCACCAGGATGTCGAAGGCCGACAGGTTCTTGGTGAGCTCGAGCGGCTGGCGCACCACCATGCGGCCGGTCTCGCGGGCGAAGAACTGATCGACCGGCTTGCCGTTCACCTGGAACTCGCCCTTGCCGGGCTTGAGGAATACGCGCGCGACCGCGCTCTTGCGCCGCCCCGTGCCGTAGTAGTAGTCACCGACCATTGCGTTAGATCTCCAAAGCTTTCGGCTGCTGAGCCGAATGAGGATGTGTGGCGCCGCCGTAGACCTTCAGCTTCTTGATCATCGCGTAGCCGAGCGGCCCCTTGGGCAGCATGCCCTTTACCGCCAGCTGCAGCACGCGCTCGGGCTTCTTCGCGTGCAGCTTGGCGAAGTTCGTCTGGTGTAGCTGCCCCGGCTGCCCGCTGTGCCGGTAGTAGATCTTGCGCTCCGACTTGCGGCCGGTCACGCGGAGCTTCGCGGCGTTCACCACGACGATGTAGTCGCCCGTATCGACATGCGGGGTGTATATGGGCTTGTGCTTGCCGCGCAGGCGCACGGCGATCTGCGAAGCAAGGCGGCCGAGGACCTTGTCCTGGGCGTCGACCACGTACCAGCCGTGCTCGACCTGGCCTGCTTTCGCGGTGTAGGTTGTCATGCGGGTGGTTCCTGCGCCGAATCGAGAAAAGCCGCGGATTTTACTAGAATTCCAGTCCCTATGGAATGCAAAGTGCGCTGGACCGGCGAGGGCATGAGCTTCGTTGCCGAGACCGGGAGCAACCACCTGGTGACGATGGACGGCGCGCCCGACGGCGGCGGGCGGAACCTGGCGCCGCGGCCGATGGAGATGGTGCTCGCCGGCACCGGCGGCTGCACCGCCTACGACGTGGTGGTGATCCTCAAGAAGAGCGGCCAGGACGTGACCGGCTGCGAGGTCAAGCTGACCGCGGAGCGCGCGACGACCGACCCCAAGGTGTTCACCAAGATCCACATGCACTGGACGGTGCGCGGCCGCGGGCTCAAGCGAAATATCGTGGAAAACGCGGTGAAGTTAACGCACGAGAAATACTGCTCGGCTACCGCGATGCTCATCAAGACCGCTGAAATCACCCGGGATTTCGAGGTGGTCGAAGCCTAGTGCGACAATCCCGCTCATGAAGGGTCTTGTCGTCCTCCTCGCGTTTGCAGGATTCAGCACTGCTGCCATGGCCCAGCTGCGCACCATCCCCAAGGAGGCGCAACCGGGAGTGATCCGCCACCTCGAGTCGATGGTGGTCGAGATCGACGGAAAACCGCGCGAGCTCTCCCCGGGGGCGCAGATCCGCGACCCGGACAACCGGATCGTGTTGCCGGGCGCGCTCGCCGAGAAATCGCAGGCGCGCTACCTCGTCGACGGCACCGGCAAGGTGTTTCGCGTCTGGATCCTTTCGCCGCGCGAAGTCGAATCCTCTTTTCCGAAATGAAAAAGCTCTTCCTGCGCACCTTCGGCTGCCAGATGAACGCGTACGACTCGGACAAGATCTCCGACGTGCTGCGCGAGGCCGAGGGGCTCGAGCTCACGCCGGACCCGGCGGATGCCGACGTGATCGTCTTCAACACCTGCTCCGTGCGCGAGAAGGCGCAGGAGAAAGTGTTCAACGACCTCGGCCGCGTCAAGCATCTGAAGCGCTCGCGGCCGGGGCTGATGATCGCCGTCGGCGGCTGCGTCGCGAGCCAGGAGGGGCCGGCGATCGTCGAGCGCGCGCCGTATGTCGACGTGGTGTTCGGGCCGCAGACGCTGCACCGCCTGCCGCAGCTCCTCGAGCGCCGGCGCGCCACCGGCCAACCGCAGGTCGACGTGAGCTTCCCCGAAATCGAGAAGTTCGACCACCTGCCACCCGCCAGAGTGGACGGTGCCTCCGCGTTCGTCTCGATCATGGAGGGCTGCAGCAAGTACTGCAGCTTCTGCGTCGTGCCCTACACGCGCGGCGAGGAGGTTTCGCGGCCTTTCGAGGACGTGGTCGCCGAGATCGCCGGTCTCGTTGGGCAAGGCGTCAAGGAGGTTACGCTTCTTGGCCAGAACGTGAACGCCTGGCGCGGCACGATCGACGGCACGCCGGCCGATTTTGCCGAGTTGTTGCATTACCTCTGTGAAATGCAACTCGAGCGCATCCGCTACACGACGTCCCATCCGCGCGAATTCACGCAGCGGCTGATCGACGCGCACGCCGCGCTCGACCGGCTCGCCCCGCATGTCCACCTGCCGGTGCAGTCGGGATCCGACCGCGTGCTCGCCGCGATGAAGCGCGGCTATACCGCGCTCGAATACCGCTCGATCGTGCGCCGGCTGCGCCAGGCGCGGCCGGACATCAGCCTGTCGTCGGACTTCATCGTCGGCTTTCCCGGCGAGACCGAGGCCGATTTCGCGGCGACGCTCAGGCTCGCGTGCGAGGCCGAATTCGACGCTTCGTTCTCCTTCATCTACAGCCCGCGCCCGGGAACGCCTGCGGCCGAACTACCAGACGGAGTTTCTCATTCGGAGAAGCTTGAAAGGTTGCAGCGCCTGCAAGCGCAGCTCGAAGCCCAGGCCAAGGCCGTCGCCGAAGGCATGGTCGGCACTACCCAGCGCGTCCTGGTGGAAGGCCCGTCGAAAAGGAACCCGGCCGAGCTCGCCGGCCGCACCGGCAACAATCGCGTGGTGAACTTTCCCGGCGGCCCGGGACTCCATCATTCGTTCGTGGACCTTCGCATCACTGCTGCCTTGTCCCATTCGCTTCGAGGTGAGCTCGTCTGAATCGGGCCAAGCCGGTTGAACTCAAGCTGGATCCGGTCGACAACCAGCGCCTCGCGCGCCTGTGCGGCGCGCTCGACGAGAACCTGCGCCAGATCGAATCGGCGCTCGACGTGACGATCGCGCGCCGCGGCGCGAAGTTCACCGTGCGCGGCGCCCAGGCCGAGCGCGCGGCGCACGCCCTGGAGCACTTCTACGGCCGCGCTTCGGGCGACCTGAGCATCGAAGACGTGCAGCTCGGGCTCACCGAGCTTTCGCAGAAAACCGCGCCGGAGCAAGGCACGGGCCCGCAGCTGCTCACGCGGCGCGCCGACCTGCACGGCCGCACGCCGCACCAGATCGAGTACATCGAGAAAATCCTGGCGCACGACCTCACCCTCGGCATCGGCCCCGCGGGCACCGGCAAGACCTACCTCGCCGTGGCCTGCGCGGTGGACGCGCTCGAGCGCGACAAGGTGAAGCGCATCGTGCTGGTGCGACCGGCGGTCGAGGCCGGCGAGCGCCTCGGCTTCCTGCCCGGCGACCTCGCGCAGAAGGTCGACCCTTACCTGCGACCACTGTACGACGCTCTCTTCGACCTGATGGGATTCGAGAAGACCGGCAAGCTGCTCGAGCGCGGAACCATCGAATTGGCTCCTCTGGCCTACATGCGCGGGCGCACGCTCAACCATTCGTTCATCATCCTCGACGAGGCGCAGAACACCACGCCCGAGCAGATGAAGATGTTCCTCACGCGCATCGGCTTCGGCGCGAAGGCGGTGGTGAACGGAGACGTCACGCAGATCGACCTCGGACGCGACAAGAAGAGCGGCCTGATCGAGGCGCGCCGCATCCTCGCGGGCGTGCGCGGCATCGCCTTCACGCAGTTCGGCGCACAGAACGTGATGCGCCATCCGCTGGTCGCGCGCATCATCGATGCCTACGACAAGCACGCGCAGGAAGAGTAGCGTTTCCATCCAGTACGCAGTGTCGCGGCGCGGAGTGCCGGGTCCGTCGTCCTTGCGCCGCTGGGCGCGCGCCGCGTCTGCGGGCCAAGTCCATCTGCGCATCGTCGGCGAAGGCGAGGGCCGGCGGCTCAACCGCATTTACCGAAGGAAGAACCGCGCGACCAACGTCCTGACCTTTCATACCGGAGACGTCGTGCTGTGCCACCCGGTAATCCGGCGCGAGGCGCGCGCGCAAGGCAAGAGCCTCGCCGCGCATTACGCGCACCTCGTGGTGCACGGATGCCTGCACCTGCGCGGCTACGATCATGAAAAGACACGGGATGCTGCGCGCATGGAAGCGCGCGAGATCGCCATCCTGCGGCGCGGCGGAATCCACAATCCCTACGCGCCAACAGTAGAATGAGATCCCCGCGCCAAGCATGAACGATCCTTCCCGACCCAGCCTGCTCGAGCGCCTGTCGTCGCTCATCATGCGGGAGCCCGGCGACCGGGCCGAGCTCACGCAGCTCCTGAGAGCGGCGTACTCGCGCAACCTGCTCGACGCCGATGCGCTCTCGATCATCGAGGGCGCGCTCACCGTGTCGGAGATGGCAGTGCGCGACATCATGATCCCGCGCGCCCAGGTGGATTTCATCGACATCAACGAGCCGGTCGAGACCTTCGTCAAGCAGGTGATCTCCACCGCGCACTCGCGCTTCCCGGTGATCGACCAGAACCGCGACGACGTGATCGGCG
>DATBSZ010000278.1:0-7018 GCA_036559525.1 Burkholderiales bacterium | reverse complement strand
CGCGGCCGCGTTCGCCGCGTTGATCAGGAAAGCCGCGTCCTCGGGCAGCAGGAGGCGCCGGGCGACGAGGCTGTTCGCTGCCGCGGTGACCTTGGCAACGTAGTCGGCGTGGGTCGGGTAGCGCTCCTGGAGGGAGGGCCGCGGATCGCCCGCCGCCTGGCGCTGGGCCAGGGTGCGGAAGAACGGCACGTACGCCCCGTTCAGGTCGCAGGAATCGCCTTCGCTAAAGCCCGCGCGCCTCACGTTCCAGCCGAGGTAGGTGCCGAGCGGAACCAGCATGGCGGTGCTCGGCAGGCCGGCGATGGTGTTGCCGTCCTGGTCCACCTGCGGCTGGCGCACCGGGTAGGCGCCGCGCTTGATCGGCGGCTCGCGCATCACCCCGGAGATGTCCTCGACGTTGAAGAGCGGCCCGCGATCGAGGTAGAACTTCTGCGTCGTGACCCCGGCGAGCGTGAAGTTCACCGCGGGGAGGTACGGGTAGTCGATGTCCCGCAGCCGCGCCAGCGTGCCGTCGCGCAGCTTCGGATACAGGCTCGACGGCGGCCGGACGCCGTCCACGATCCAGGCGCGCAGCGCCACCAGCAGGGCGCGCTGGCCGTGGATGAACGGGTTGCTGTTGTTCGGCATCTGGCAGCCCGCGGGCGGCGCCGGCACCGTCGCCGGCGGCTGCGCCAGCACGTTGCCGCCGCCGTGGCGCGTGCCCGCGAAGAGGTAGATGCGCACGTTGCTCGGGATCTTCAGATCTTCCGTGCCCTCCGAGTTGGTGGTGTTCAGCGCCATCAGCGCCTGCCAGTACTCGGTGTCGGTGTTGGTGTGGAAGATCTTCGGGCACTGGTCGGTCTTGCGGCAGCGGTCGAGCTGGCCCGCCTTCACGCCCGAGATGCGGTCGTGGTACTCGCCCCAGGTCTGCGACGACTCGCCGCCCGGGAACTGGCGCTCGGTGTGCTGCGTGCCCGAAAGGCGGTCGGGCTGGCCGAAGCGCACGTTGAACGCGCCGCGGTTCGACGCCTTGTGCGGGATCGCGCCCTCCAACACCATGTTGTGGTTCTCGTCACGGTTGAAGCCGAGCTGGATGAAGGTGCGGATGTAGCGTCCGCTCTGCGACGAGCCGTAGATGATCGCGTTCTGGATCGATCTTCCGAGCGGGTTCTCGGGCATCTGGACTTTCACGCGGCAGGGCCCGTGGCGTCGGTCGCCGCCGTCGTCATCGTCGTCATCGTCGTCGTCGTGGCGCTTGCCGTGGTGCCCGTGATGCCCGTGGTCGTCGTCCCTGCAGTCGCTGCCCGCGCCGTTGCTGTTGCGCAGGAACGAGACGAAGTCGCGCGTCGCCGCGAAGCCCAAGCCGAGGACCGTCGGGTTCTTCGCGTCGTAGAGCAACTCGTAGATATGGTTGGTGTCGAAGTTGCCCTTCAGGCACACCTTGGTCGTGCTCGGCACGCCGGGAAACGGCACCGTCGAGCAGTCGGCGAACGCCCAGTCGGCGTTCGGGATGAGCTCCTTGGGATCGTCCTGGTGCACGCGCCGCGTCAGCGTCGCGCCGGCGTTATTGGTGCTCACCGCCTCGTAGGAGGGCGGCGTGGTGATGTCGACCGTGCTGGTCGGCGAGCCCTGGATGTATTCGGCCCGGATGCGGTTGACGATCGGCGTGCCGTTCTTGTTCCGCGCGATCGGCAGCCGGATCTGCAGCCCGGTGGACACGTCGCCCTGCCAGCCGTTGTCCGACATGACGTAGCCCTGGCGCTGCAGCCAGCCGTCGCCGGCGTTGAGGTCGGCCGCGCCGCCGACGTTGATCTCGAGGCTGCGCACGTTGCCGCGATTGGGCACGTCGTGCAGCAGCGTGCCGTTCGCGCGCGTCATGTCGAGCGGCTTGTTGATCCAGACGTCCATGTTGTACTCGACCTTGCCGCGCGAGTTGCGCGGGGCGAGCTTGATGTCCGTGATCACTTCATTCAGCGGATCGTTCGGGTCGACCTCCCCGTACGCCACCCCGCGCAGCGTCTCGTACTGGCCCACGGACCCGAACGAGGCGCCGCCGAAAGCGATGGCGCGGGAAGTGATCTCGATCTTGGTAATGCGCGCTTCCGCCGGCTCGCCGATCCC
The DNA here is from genome assembly GCA_036559525.1 of Burkholderiales bacterium. Taxonomy (GTDB): domain Bacteria; phylum Pseudomonadota; class Gammaproteobacteria; order Burkholderiales; family SG8-39; genus SCGC-AG-212-J23. The sequence continues at coordinate 4,918 of DATBSZ010000278.1, read as the reverse complement.
GGCGAGGGCGACAGGCAACAGGACGGCAAACGCCGCTCGAACAGCAGGTTTCATGATTCCCTCCTCCTCTAGCCCGTCACCTTAATTGGGTAGCGGCCCACCATTCATTCAGAATCATCCTGAATGGATTTCCGTTCCTTATGAAAGTACATTGACGAGGCAGAGGGAGGGGCGATGGCCAGGGTCCAGGCGGAGCCTTACGAGTTCGAGTTCGACGCGCGCGCCTGCGCGCTGGTGATCATCGACATGCAGCGCGACTTCGTCGACCCGGGCGGCTTCGGCGAGGCGCTCGGCAACGACGTCTCGCTCTTGCGCAAGGCGATCGCGCCGACGAAGAAAGTGCTGGAGGCCGCGCGCAACCGCAAGCTGCTCGTGATCCACACGCGTGAAGGCCACCGCGCCGATCTCTCCGACCTGCCGCAGAGCAAGAAGCTGCGCGGGCGCCTGAAGGTCGGCATCGGCGATCCCGGCCCGATGGGCCGCATCCTGGTGCGCGGCGAGTACGGCCACGACATCGTCGACGACCTCAAGCCCCTGCCCGGCGAGCCGGTGGTCGACAAGCCCGGCAAGGGCGCCTTCTACGCCACCGACCTCGACTCGATGCTGCGCAACCGCGGCATCCGCAGCCTGGTGGTGTGCGGCGTGACCACCGAGGTGTGCGTGAACACCACGGTGCGCGAGGCGAACGACCGCGGCTACGATTGCCTGGTGCTCGAGGACTGCGTCGGCTCGTACTTTCCCGAGTTCCAGAAGGCGGCGCTCGACATGATCAAGGCCCAGGGGGGGATTTTCGGCTGGGTTAGCGATTCGAAGAAATTTTTAGAAGGATTGAAAGGGAGACCATGACAAGCCAAGCGGCAACGCAAGTCCGATGGTGGGTGCCCGGGGACTGGAACGGATTCTTCGGCCTTTTCACGAATGTGCTGCTCAACGTGATCGTGCTCACGGGCCTGTGCCTGGGGGTGGTTCAGCTCCCCGCCGATACCGTGTTCGGGCGCATCCTGCCGGCGCTCGGAATCGCGCTGCCGCTCGGCAACCTCTACTACGCGTACCTCGCCTACCGGCTGGCGCAGAAGGAAGGCCGCAGCGACGTGACCGCGATGCCCTACGGCCCGAGCGTGCCGCACATGTTCATCGTGGTGTTCGTGATCATGCTGCCGGTGTACCTGAAGACCAAGGACCCGGTGCTCGCGTGGCAGGCAGGCCTCGCCTGGGCCTTCATCATCGGCGTCATCGTGCTCGCCGGGATCTTCGTCGGGCCGTGGATCCGGGCGCACACCCCGCGCGCGGCGATGCTCGGCACGCTCGCCGGCATCTCGATCGCCTTCATCTCGCTGCGCCCGGCGTTCCAGATGTGGGAGGTGCCGTGGATCGCGTTCATCTCGCTCGCGATCGTGCTGATCAGCTGGACCGCGAATACGCGCCTGCCGTTCGGCCTGCCGGGCGGCCTCGCCGCGGTGATCGTCGGCATCGTGGTGGGCTGGATCGCCTACTTCGCCGGCTGGAGCGACGTGGTCAAGGCCGAGCAAGTGCGAGCCTCGCTCGGGCAGTTCGGCCTGCACTTCCCCCTGCTCGGCACCGAGGTGTGGCGCGGCCTCGCCGACGTGGCGCCGCTGCTGGTGACCGCGATCCCGCTCGGCATCTACAACTTCACCGAGGCGATGAACAACGTCGAGAGCGCTTCGGCCGCGGGCGACAACTACGACCTGCGCAAGATTCTCGCCGCCGACGGCATCGGCGCCATCGTGGGCGCGATGCTCGGCAGCCCGTTCCCGCCCGCGGTGTACATCGGCCACCCGGGCTGGAAGGCGGTCGGCGGGCGCATCGGCTACTCGCTCGCCACCGGGGTGCTGATGGGGCTGGTGTGCTTCCTCGGCCTGACGGCGCTGCTTCTCGCGGTGGTGCCGCTGGTCGCGATCCTGCCGATCCTGCTCTACATCGGCCTGGTGATCGGCGCGCAGGCCTTCCAGGCCTCGCCGCAGAGCCACGCGCCCGCGGTGGTGCTCGCCATCATTCCGAACGTCGCCGCCTGGGGCCAGCTCCAGGTCGACAGCGCGCTCAACGCGGCGGGCACCTCGGCGGCGCAGGTGGGCATGGCCAAGCTCGGCGGCTCGGGCCTCGTGTACCACGGCATGGAGCTGCTCGGCGGCGGCGCGGTGCTCGCCGGGCTGGTGCTCGGCGCGGTCGCCGCCCTGATCATCGATCGCCGGCTCAAGGAAGCGGCGCTATGGTCCTTCGCCGGCGCGGTGCTCGCGTTCTTCGGCTTCATCCACGGCACGCAGCTCGGCTGGGCGATGTCGCCCCAGGTCGCGCTCGGCTACGCGCTGTTCGGCGCGGTGTGCCTCGCCGCCAGCATGCAGACCGAGAAGGCGAACTAGTGATCCCGGTAGTACTCGAGCGCGCCGGGGTGGAGCGGGACCGCCAGCGTGTTCGGGGGACGCGGGCCGGGTGCCGCGCCCACTAGCGGGGGATCGATGTCGCGCCAATGCTCGGCGAGCGCTTCGGTGAGCATGTAGGCGGCTGCGACCGGAAGGTCGTCGCGGCACACGAACACGTAGTCGCCCAGCAGGGCGAGCGCGCGCAGCCGAGGTGCGCCGCTGTCGGCGTACGGAGCTTCGCCGGCAGCCGCGGCGTAGGCGTCGGCGGTGCGCAGCAGCGCAACGTCGAGTTGCTTGCTCGCGATCAACCGCACGGCGTCGTTGGTGTCGCGCGCGCGAGCCATGATGGCGCGGCTCTCCGGCAGCCGCTGCGTGTAGATCAACGCGAGCGCGCTGCCCAAAGCCACCGACGGCTGCTCGGCTGCGCTCACCAGCACGACGAGGCGCATCTTGCGATGGGCCTCCCACTGGCGGTAAGGCGAATGCGCGGTGAGCAACAGCCAGGCGCCGGCTGCCGCCGTGACGCGAAGCAGCCGGCGTCGATTCATCGGCCGCCCCCTACCGGCGGTCGTCGTCGTCCCGGTCGCGCCGATCGTCGAACACCCCGAGGTCGAGAATCGCCGACACGGCGAAATTGGGCACGTCGACCAGATTTCCGATCCGCAGGTCGACGGCGACGCTCGAGAGCACGTACGCCTGCTCGCGCGTCAGCTTCTTGTTCCGGTGGATCCAGTCGACCATCTGCAGCAGCGCATCGCGCGCCGCCAGCGTCACGTCCTCGGAAAGGTTGGAAAGCGGGCCGATCCTCGTACCGCTCGGGTCGAGATACGCATGCGTCGGCGGCACCAGGCCCTTCGGCTTGATCGGGTAGCCGACAGTCGCGTAGAACTTGCTCGGCGCGAGGCGCTTGAGCTGGTCGCCGCCCTCGTAATGCGGCTGGGTGATGCGCGCGCCTTGTCCCTTGCGCACCTCGACCTTGACGGTCACGGTCGCGTCCATCTCGATCGCGGTGCCCGAGACCTCGCCGTCGCCTTGCGCGAAATGCACGTCGCCGATGGAGAGCAGGCACCCGTCGACGAAGCAGGGAAGGAGCAGCGTCGTGCCGACCTGCATCTGCTTCACGTCCATGTTCCCGCCGTTCTCGCGCGGCGGTATCGTGCGCAGGCACCGGTCCCGGTGCGTGCCGGCGACGCCGCAGACCGGCGCGGGCAGCGCATCGAGCGGCTGGGGAGTAAGAACCACGCCGCCTGCAGCGGCGAGCTCGGCTTCACGCTGGAAGAACTTCTCGGTCTCTTTCTGGCCCGGGGCGACGCCGATCGTTCCCATGAATCCGTCGAAGCGGATCTTCACCCCCGGCATGTCGCGCGACGTCGCGCCGCGGCGCGTGAGGTCCCAGCGCACGATGAAGGCCTCGGTGAACACGTCGCGCAGGAACCCGAAGCCCGGCACGACGATGGTGTAGCCGAAGTCGTCGGGCTCGATGTCGAGCAGCGTCACGGCCAGCACGTCGCCCGCCTTTGCGCCGCGCACGTGGAGCGGCCCGGTGAGCGGATGCACGAGGTTGAGATTGAGCGCCACCACATCGGCCGCGGTCGAATTACGGTCGAGCGAGTGGTCGAACGCGTCGCGCGTTCCGAACACCACTACGTCGCCCGGGTCGGCCGACGCCACCCGCGGTATCGCGTAGTGCCAGCGGTTGTGGCACTTCGGGTCGTTCGCGCAGCGCTCGCCGCTTTTCGGAATGACTACGCGCTTGCCGTGCTGGTCCGTCGCAAAGCCGGGGGCAGCCGCGCAGGCGAACGCCGCCGCGGCGGCGCACAGGATCGAACGGCGCGCGAGCGCCTTCAACGCTCCAGTTTCCATGGTTTACCTCCTTCGAAAATGCTACGCCTGCCGGGCGAGGCGTTCATGAGAAGCGCACATCAATTGCGACCCATCCTCAATTAATGGAAATCATTCCATGTGAAGCTGGCGTGAGGCGGCAATTCGCCGCCTCACGCTTTCCTCTACTGCTTCCTCAGGGTGCTGGGTTGCACTTTCCGCCGTCGGTCGGCTGGTTGCACACGTTGCTCGCGATCGCCTGGTCGACCAGCACCTTCCAGTCGTTGGGGAAGCCTGCCGGAGCGGTCGTGACGGCGCGGCAGTGCCACGACTTCTGCGGCGGCATCGAGCCGTCGGTGGCCGCTTCCGGACCTACGAGCAGGTAGCCCTTGCAAGCCGCGTTGTTGGCGGCCTTCTTCACCGCCTCGACGTAGCCGGCGTGCGTGCCATAGCGCTCTTCGAGCGACAGGCGCGGGTCGCCGGTCGCCAGGCGCTGCGCCTTTGTCTTGGCGAAAGGCACCATGCCGCCGACGTAGTTGCACACCTGGCCCGCGTGAAATGCCCGCGGGTCGGTCAGGGTAGGCTGGGCAGTGATGTTCCAGCCGAGGTAGGTTCCGAGCGGTGCGTCGTTCAGCACGGTCGGCACGCCGCCCATCTCGTTGCCGTCCTGGTCGACGCGCGGCACCAGCATCTTGATGACGTGCCGGATCGGCGGCGGC
>DATBSZ010000277.1:0-3258 GCA_036559525.1 Burkholderiales bacterium | reverse complement strand
GACACCGATCTCTTGGTCATTACGCGAACTTGGTTCTTCGGCCAGGGCGACAAGATCTGGACTGAGTAGCGAGATGAGCGACCGGTACGCGGTCATCGGCAACCCGGTCGCGCATTCCAAGTCCCCCTGGATCCACGCGGAGTTCGCGCGCGCCACGGGGCAGGACATCGACTACGGCCGCATCGAGGCGCCGCTCGACGGCTTCGCGCAGGCGGTCGAACGCTTTCGCGCCGCCGGCGGCAAGGGCCTTAACGTCACCGTGCCGTTCAAGCAGCAGGCGTTTGCGCTCAGCAGGGACGCGAGCGAGCGAGCGCGCATAGCAAAGGCCGGCAATACCCTGGTTCTGGACCGTTCCTTCTGCGACAACACCGACGGAGTAGGGCTGGTCCGGGACATCACGGTGAACCTCGGGCTCACCCTGAAAGGTAAGCGCTTGCTTCTACTGGGTGCGGGCGGAGCTGCGCAGAGCGTAGTCGGCGCGCTGCTCGAGGCGGGGGCGGTCCAGCTCTCGATTGCGAACCGCACGGCGAGCAGGGCAGTGGAGCTCGCCGCGCGTTTTCCAGGGGCTTCGGGATGCGGCTATGAAGGGTTGTCGGGCAAGTCGTTCGACGTGGTCATCAACGCGACCTCGGCTGGATTGAGCGATGCCGCACCGCCCTTGCCCAAAGGGCTGTTGAACGATTCCACCCTTGCGTACGAGATGGTGTACGGCCGCGAGACGCCGTTTCTGGCGGCCGCGCACAAGGCGGGCGCGCACACCTGCGACGGCCTCGGCATGCTGGTGGAGCAGGCAGCCGAATCGTTCTTCCTTTGGCGCGGGGTACGCCCGGCGACGAGCCCGGTGCTCGCGAAGCTGCGTGGCTCGTAAGCGCTTTCGCGTCCTGGTCCTCGCGTGGAAGGCGTTCTGCTACACGCTCGGCACGGTGCTGCTCGCCGTGATCGCGATCCAGCTCTGGTTTTTCTCGCATATCGTCTACTGGTCGAGCTTCAACCCGTCGTCCACCGCTTTCATGGACCAGCACATGGAAAAGCCGGGCGCGCGGCTGCGACACCAGTGGGTTCCCTATAGCCGCGTCTCGGAGCATCTCAAGCGCGCGGTAGTGGCCGCCGAGGACGCCAAGTTTCTCGACCACGAGGGGTTCGACTGGGAGGCGATCCAGAAAGCGATCCAGAAGAACGAGCAGCGCGGGAAGGTGGTCGCCGGCGCCTCGACCATCACCCAGCAGCTCGCGAAGAACATGTTCCTCTCAGGCTACCGCTCGTGGCTGCGCAAGGGGCAGGAGGCGGTGATCACCTGGATGATGGAACGCACGCTCTCCAAGCGCCGCATCCTCGAGATCTATCTGAACGTGGCGGAATGGGGCGAGGGCATCTTCGGCGCCGAGGCGGCGGCGCGGTATCACTTCGGCGTGTCGGCGGCGGCGCTCGGGCCCGAGCAGGCCGCGTGGCTCGCGGCCATCCTGCCCAGCCCGAAGCGCTACGAGCGCGGGCGGCGCACGCCCTATCTGGAGGGGCGCATGGTGACCATTTCGAGCCGCATGACCGGGGCACAAATACCATGACTCATTTCTCGTGAACGCGCAGGCTCCGGCGCGGCTCGAGGTCGAGGACCTGCAGCAGAACCTGCTGGAGGTGCAGGAGCTGTTGCAGGAGGGCAAGCCGAAGCCCGGGCTGCGCGCCAAGCTCGACCCGCTGCACGCCGCCGACATCGCCTACATCCTCGAGGCGCTGCCGCTCGAGGAGCGGCTCGCGGTCTGGGAGCTGGTCAAGGCCGACCGCGACGGCGAGATCCTGGTCGAAGTCTCCGACGCGGTGCGCGAATCGCTCATCGAAGCGATGGACTCGCGCGAGCTGGTGGCTGCGGCCGAGACGCTGGAGGCCGACGAGCTCGCGGACATTGCCCCGGACCTCCCGGCGAGCGTCATCGAGGAGGTGGTGCAGGCGCTGCCTGCCGAGGAGCGCGAGCGGCTGCGCGCTGCGCTCTCTTTCCCCGAGGGCGCGGTCGGGGCGCTGATGGATTTCGATCACATCGCGGTGCGCGCAGACACCACGCTGGAGGCGGCGACGCGCTATCTGCGGCGTCTCGACGAGCTACCCGACCATACCGACCAGCTCTTCGTAGTGGACCGCGACCAGGTGCTGAAGGGCACGCTGCCGCTCGCGCGCCTCATTGTTTCGGACCTCGAGCGCGAGGTGCACCAGGTAATGGTGGCGGAAAGCGTCAAGCTCTACCCCCAGGACCGCGCCGAGGACGCGGCGAGCGCCTTCGAGCGCTACGACCTCATCTCGGCGCCGGTGGTGGATGCGAGCGGCAGGCTGGTCGGGCGGCTCACGGTCAATGCGGTGGTCGATTACATCCGCGAAAGGAGCGCCGAGTCCCAGCTCGCCGAAGCCGGCCTGCAGCACGAGGAAGACGTGTTCGCGCCGGTGCTCGACAGCTTCAAGAACCGCTGGGCCTGGCTCGCCATCAACCTCGTCACCGCGTTCATCGCCTCGCGCGTCATCGGCGTATTCGAGGACTCGATCGCGCAGCTCGTGGCGCTCGCCGCGCTGATGCCGATCGTGGCCGGAATCGGCGGCAACTCGGGCAACCAGACCACCACCATGATCGTGCGCGCACTGGCGCTCGGGCAGATCCACGGCGGGTACTGGAGAAAGCTGCTCGCGAAGGAAGTCGGCGTGGCGCTGCTGAACGGCGCGGTCTGGGGAACGCTGCTCGGCGCGATCGCTTATCTCTTCTACGGCAACGTCGCGCTCGGCGGCGTGATGGCGCTCGCCATGATCCTCAATCTGCTGCTCGCCGCCATGATGGGCGTGACGATCCCGTGGCTGCGCGCGCGCTTCGGGCGCGACCCGGCGGTCGGCTCCTCGGTGCTGATCACCGCCTGCACCGATTCGGGCGGGTTCTTCATCTTCCTTGGCCTAGCCACGATCTTCCTTGTTTGAGCGCGTAGTCGAAGAGCGCCACGCGCTGGGCGAACACCTCGCCGAAATGGCTCGAGGCGTCGGCGGGCGCAAGCCTGAGCCAGGCATCGGCTTCGCCCGATTCGACCACGATCTCCATCGCCTGCTTGCGCGCGAGGTGCATCATGGCCTCGTTCTCCGTCAGGCAGTGCATGAAGAGCGCCCACACGCCCCAATTGCGGGCGCGCAGGTGCGCGCGCGCGAGCAGTGCACCGCCGATGCCGCGGCCGCGGTGCCCCGGCAGCACAGAGACCCCGAGCTCGGCGTGCCCGCCGCTGCGGGCGACGTGCGCTG
>DATBSZ010000276.1:0-2682 GCA_036559525.1 Burkholderiales bacterium | reverse complement strand
CGCGGCCACGGTGCGCGCGAGCGTCTCGGCGCTGGCGCCGGGATAGGTGGTGTCGATGCGCACCGTCGGCGGCGCGATCTCGGGGTACTGGGCGACCGCGAGCAGCTTCGCCGAGACGAGGCCCGCCAGCACGATGATGATGGCGATGACGCCGGCAAAAACCGGCCGGTGGATGAAGAACCGCGACATCTAGCCTGCTTTTCTGGCCTGCACCGGCGTGCCAGGACGCAGGCGGCCGAGGTTATCGACGATCACCTGGTCGCCGGCCTTCAGGCCGTCCAGCACCACCCAGTCGGGGCCGATCCAGTTGCCGGCGCGTATCGGCCGCTGTTGCGCCTTGCCCTCCGCCGCCAGCCAGACATAGCGCCCGCCCTCGTTCTGCAGCACCGCGGTCTGCGGCACCACGATCGCCTGCTGCGTGCCCGCGATCACATGCACGCGCACGAACTGGCCGGGCAACAAGGCGAGCTCGGGGTTCGGCACCTCCGCGCGCATCTGCACCGTGCCGGTGGCGGCGTCGACGGTCGAGCCGGCGAAGTTGAGCTTTCCCGTGTGCGGGTATTGCTTGCCGTCCGGCAGCTCCAACGCGACCTCGATCGTCTCGCTTCCCCGGACGCGGGAAAACTCGGCTTCCGAGATCGAGAAGCGCACCCAGATCGGATCGCCCAGGGTGAGCGTGGTGAGCAGCGCAGACTCGGCGTTCGGCGACACCAGGCTGCCGACCGACTGCATGGCGCGCCCGGTGATGCCGTCGATCGGCGCCCGCACCTCGGTATAGGAGAGGTTGAGCTCCGCCTGGCGCACGCGCGCCTGCGCGATCTGCACCGCGGCGCCGGTCTGCTGCAGCGAGGACGCCGCCTGGTCGGCTTCCTTCTGGCTGATGGCGCGGCGGTCGACCAGGCTCTTCAGCCGCTCGGCTTCCTGCCGCGCCAGGTCGCGCCGCGCGACCTCCTGCGCGAGCACCCCGCGCGCCTGCTGCAGCTCGATCTCGAAGGGCGCTCGCTCGATGCGGAACAGCAGCTGGCCGGCCTTGACCGTGTCGCCCTCGGTGTAGAGCTGGTGCTCGAGGATCCCGGTGACGCGCGCGCGCACCTGCACTTCGCGCGAGCCCTCGGTGCGCGCCACCGCCTCGTAGCTGATCGGCACGGCGCGCGGCGCCATCTCGAGCGTGGTGACCGGCACCGCGGCCGGCGCCGCGTCCTTGGCCGCTTTCTTCTCCTGCTGCTTCGCCCCGCTGTCGCTGCAGGCGGCGACCGCCATGCACAGGAAAACGATCAGGAGCCTCATGGCTGATGAACCCTCAGAAAAAGATCGACGATGCGCGCGGTGCGCGCGGCTTCGCTCTCGGCGCCCGGCGGCACCGCGAACAGGCGCTTCAGGCGGTCATGGCCCGCGAGCATGGAGAGGAACATCTCCGCCGCGAACTCGGGGTCCGGCGCGTCGAGCTTCTGCCTCAGGAACTCGGCCAGCCGCCGCACCATCTCGCCGGCCGTATTCGCGTACATGGTGCGGGCGAGCGCGCGGAACCGCGGCACCTCGGGCACCAGGGTGCGGAAGGTAGCGATGCCCTGCGCGCCCAGCGCGCGCTTGCGGTACTCGAGTGCAAAGCGCAACAGGCTCTGCCTTACCTCATTTTGGTTTCCTGCGCCTTCGAGCTTGACCAGCACGCGCTTCGCCAGATCGCCGGCCACCGCCTTGAACAACTCGTCCTTGTTCGCGAAGTGCTGATACACGGTCTGCTTGGCGACGCCGGCGCGGCGCGCGATGTCGTCGACGCTCGAGCCATAGCCGCGCGCGAGGAAAGAGGTGGTGGCGGCGCGCAGTACGCGCTCGCGGTGAAGCGTGGCCATCGGCTCTGCGGAGTCCCCTGAACTAGACTGGTCAGTCTAGCAGAAGCTGTGGGATACTGGGCTCATGCCTGGCTTGCTGGAGGGGGATCGCGCGCTCGTGACCGGCGCCGGGCGCGGCATCGGCCGCGCCATCGCCGATGCCGTCGAAGCCGAGGGCGCCACGGTGCTGCGCGCCGACCTCGCCGACGCCGACCTGTCGAGCCCCGAGGGCGCCGCGAAACTGGGCGAAGCGGCGATCCGCAAGCTTGGATCCGTCTCGATCTTTGTGCACTGCGCGAGCCCGCCGCGGCAGGAAGCGAAGCACATGTTAGCGGTCAACTTCGCCGAGTGGCGCGAGATGCTCTCGGTCAACCTCGATGCGGCCTTCGTCCTCGGCCAGAAGCTCGGCCTGCACATGAAGGAGAAGAAGATCAGGGGGCGCATGCTGATCAGCACTTCCCTGCACGCCGAGTCGCCGCGCAACCTGCCGCACTACAGCGCCGCAAAGGCCGGGCAGACGATGCTGGTGAAGGAGCTCGCGCGGGCGCTGGGGCCGCACGGAATCCGCGTCAATGCGATCGTCCCGGGCGCCATCCCCGGGGAGGGATTCAAGGGGCTGCCCGGCATGGAAAAGACCATCCCGCTCGGCCGCTTCGGCACCCCGGCCGAGGTCGCGGCGATGGCGCTCGCGGTGCTCTCCGAGCGCTTCGGCGCCTACGTGACCGGGGCGTCGATCCTGGTCGACGGCGGCATCGCGCTCCACAACTGGATACCGCCATCAAATACCTGATCCGGGAATCCGACGTAAAGCCGTACTCGCCGGCCAATCACACCGGTACGCGGAATTTCCGCC
>DATBSZ010000275.1:0-7043 GCA_036559525.1 Burkholderiales bacterium | reverse complement strand
CATGGGCGGGCCGATGAGCGTCAACGACGACCTGCCCTGGATCCGGCCGCTGCTCGAACTGGTGCGCGAGGCGGTGCGCAAGGACGTGCCCGCGCTCGGGCATTGCCTCGGCGGCCAGCTGATGTCGAAGGCGCTGGGCGGCGAAGTCACGCGCGCGCGCGTGAAGGAGATCGGCTGGGGCGAGGTCGAGGTCGCCGACAACGGCGTGGCGCGCGCGTGGTTCGGCGCGCCCGCGTTCGAGTCCTTCCACTGGCACGGCGAGACCTTCAGCATCCCGCCCGGCGCCACGCGCGTCCTCGAGGGCGAGCACTGCGCCAACCAGGCCTTCGCGCTCGGGCGGCACTTCGCCATGCAATGCCACGTCGAGATGACCCCGGAGCTCGTGCGCACCTGGCTTTCCACCGGGAGCGAGGAAATCCGCGAGCACAAGAAAAGCCCGGCGGTGCAGCCGCCGGCGGAGATCGAGAAGGACCTCGCGCCGCGCCTCGACCGGCTGCACGAGGTCGCGGACAAGATCTACGACCGGTGGAGCGAAGGCCTCAGTAGGGGGTAAGCGGGGGAGGTTTTCCCCCGCTTCAATCCCGGAAGTTGATGAATTGCAGGGGTAAGTCCGCTACCGACTTGCGCACGAGCTGAATCGCCGACTGCAGCTCGTCCTTCTTCGCGCCTGAAATTCGCACCGCGTCGCCCTGGATCGAGGCGGCGACCTTGAGCTTCGAGTCCTTGACGAGCTTCTGGATCTGCTTGCCCTTCTCCTGCGGCACGCCCACCTTGACCGTGACCGGCCGCTTCACCTTGTCGCCCGAGATCTTCTCCACTGCGCCGGGCTCGAGCGACCGGACGTCGACGCCGCGCTTCGCGAGGCGCGTGCGCAGCACGTCGAGCACCTGGCCGAGCTTGAACTCGTCGTCGGCGTACACGGTCAGGACCAGCTCGCTCTGCTCCACGCGGGCGTCCGAGCCCTTGAAGTCGAAGCGGTTGGTGACTTCCTTGTTGGTCTGCTCGACCGCGTTCTTCACTTCCTGCTGGTCGACCTGGGAAACGATGTCGAAGGAAGGCATCGGAAGCCGTCGCTCTAGCGCGAGTTGAGCCGTTTCAGCTCGTCGATCCAGCGCGCGGTGGCGTTGCGGATCCATTCGAGATCGGCGGGATCGTCGTACTGCGTAAAGATAGAGAGGGTGAGCGCCTTGCCGCGCAGCAGGACGACGCTGGTGGAAGACAGCACGAATTTCGAGCGCTCCAGGAACCCGCCCTTGCTGCGCGAGCCCTGCAGCACCGCGACCGCGTCCGGATCCTTGCGCAGCTCGGCGAGCGTGCTGACCGCCCCGACGGGCCGCGAGTCGAGGTACTTCTGGTAGTCCGTGGCGCCGGACACCGGTCCCAGCTCGCGCAGCGAGCCGCCGGCGAACGCCTGGAACGCGCTCTCGGACATGCGCTCGCGCTCCATGGCGCGCGGCGTCACGACCACCATGTAGCGCCTGAGCTCGAGCGGGTCGCCGAGCGTGAAGCGGCGCAGGTCGGCGTCGGAGACCGCGAACAGCAGCACGCGGTTCGACGCGGAGGTCGTGGCCTCGCCCAGCTCCTGCAGCCGCGGCGAGCCGGTGGCGGTCGTGTCCGCGAAGCCGGGCGGGGCGTCGAGCCCGATGCGCGCTTCGCCGACCTGCACGGCGAAAGGTGCGGCAGCACACGGCTGCGACGAGGCCGCGAGAAGGGCGGCAAGGACGGAGGCAAGGGCGCGCACTGCGGCCATTCTAGCCCGAGCGGTATCATGCAGTTTTCCGGAGACTGACTTGGGGACGATTCTCGGCACGCTGCCGAAGGGCGAGAAAATCGGCATTGCCTTCTCGGGCGGCCTCGACACGAGCGCGGCGGTGCACTGGATGCGCTCGAAGGGCGCGATCCCCTACGCGTATACCGCACACCTCGGCCAGCCCGACGAGTCCGACTACGCGGACATTCCGCGCAAGGCGCTGAGCTACGGGGCGCAGAAGGCGCGACTGGTCGAGTGTCGTCCGCAGCTCGTCGCCGAAGGCATCGCCGCCCTGCAATGCGGCGCCTTCCACATCTCGACCGGCGGTGCCACCTACTTCAACACCACGCCGCTCGGCCGCGCGATCACCGGCACGATGCTGGTCGTGGCGATGCGCGAGGACGGCGTCGGCGTCTGGAGCGACGGCAGCACGTACAAGGGCAACGATATCGAGCGTTTCTACCGCTACGGTCTGCTCGCCAACCCGGATCTCCGGATCTACAAGCCGTGGCTCGACCAGCGCTTCATCGACGAGCTGGGCGGACGGCGCGAGATGTCCGCCTACATGGCGAGCGCCGGCTTCGACTACAAGATGAGCGCCGAGAAGGCCTATTCCACCGACTCCAATCTTCTCGGCGCCACGCACGAGGCCAAGGACCTCGAGTTCCTCGACAAGGGCATCGGGATCGTCCAGCCGATCATGGGCGTCGCCTTCTGGCGCGACGACGTGAAGGTGAAAGCCGAGAGGGTCAGCGTGGAATTCGCGCAGGGCCAGCCGGTGGCGCTGAACGGCCAGCGCTTCTCGGATTGCGTGAAGATGATGGAAGACGCCAATGCGATCGGTGGCCGGCACGGCCTGGGCATGTCTGACCAGATCGAGAACCGCATCATCGAGGCGAAGAGCCGCGGCATCTACGAGGCGCCGGGCATGGCGCTGCTGCACATCGCCTACGAGCGCCTGGTGACCGGCATTCACAACGAGGACACGATCGAGCAGTACCGCACGAACGGCCGGCGCCTCGGCCGGCTCCTGTACCAGGGGCGCTGGTTCGACCCGCAGGCGATGATGCTGCGCGAGACCGCGCAGCGCTGGGTGGCCAAGGCGGTGACCGGGGAGGTGACCCTGGAGCTGCGCCGCGGCAACGACTACTCGATCCTCGACACGAAGAGCCCGAACCTCACCTACAAGCCCGAGCGCCTGACCATGGAGAAGGGCGAGGAAGTGTTCTTCACGCCGGGCGACCGCATCGGCCAGCTCAGCATGCGCAACCTCGACATCGCCGATACGCGCGACAAGCTGCGCGTCTACGGAGAGGCAGGGCTGCTGGGGGATGGATCCGGTGTTCCCCTTCTAGGGCCGGAAAAGCCGAAGAAGCGGTAGCTACTTTCCGACGGCGAGCTTCACGCCGAAGCCGAGCAGCATGGTGCCCGCGATCCGGTTGAGCCACACGGCCACGCGCGGGCTGGCGCGCATGCGATCGGCGGCGAAGTGGGTGATGGAGATCACGATCACGCAGTAGAGAAACGTGAGCACGGCTATGGTCAGGGCCATCACGCCGAAGGTGGGCAGTCCCTGGTGCCGCGCAGGATCGACGAACAGCGGAAAGAAGGCCATGTAGAACACGATTGCCTTCGGGTTGAGCAGCGTGATGAGCATCGCCTGCCGGAAGAAGCGGCGCGGCTGCATCTCCAGCACCGGCGCATCGCCCGGCTTGGCGAGCACCATGCGGATACCGAGGTAGGCCAGGTAGATCGCACCGGCGTACTGCACCACGCCGAACAGCGCCGGGTTTGCGGTGAGCACCGCCGCCACGCCGGCGACGGCCAGCCACATGAGCACCTGGTCGCCGACGATCACGCCCAGCGTCGCTGCCAGCCCGCCGACGATACGGCCCTTGCTGGTCGAGGTAATGATCGCCAGGTTGCCGACGCCGGGGATCGCCAGGAAGACAATCACCGCGACTACGAACGCCCAGTAGTCAGCAACGCCGAACATCTTATTTCTTTCCCAGAACCAGGAACTCGAGCAACGCTTTCTGGGTGTGGAGCCGGTTTTCCGCCTCGTCCCAGACCACCGACTGCTTGCCGTCGATCACCTCGGCGGCGACCTCCTCGCCGCGGTGCGCCGGCAGGCAGTGCATGAAGAGCGCGTCCTTCTTCGCCGCGCGCATCATCTCGGCGTCGACCTGCCAGTCCTGGAAGTCGCGCCGGCGCTCCTCGTTCTCGGCCTCGAAGCCCATCGAGGTCCAGACGTCGGTGGTGACGAGGTCCGCGCCTTTCGCCGCCTTCATCGGCTCGTCGAACACCTCGCAGTTGCGGTTGATCCGCTCTTTCTCGATTTCATAGCCGGGCGGCGTGGAGACGTGCAGCTTGAAATCGAACAGCGCCGCCGCCTGCAGCCAGGTATTGCAGACGTTGTTGGAGTCGCCGATCCACGCCACGGTCTTGCCGCGGATCGCGCCGCGGTGCTCGACGTAAGTGAACACGTCGGCGAGGATCTGGCACGGGTGATACTCGTTGGTGAGGCCGTTGATCACCGGCACCCGCGAGCTGCCGGCGAAGCGCTGGATGATGTCCTGCTCGAAAGTGCGCAGCATGATGACGTCGCACATGCGCGAGATCACCTGCACCGCGTCCTCGACCGGCTCACCGCGTCCGAGCTGCGAGTCGCGCGTGAAGAGATAGATCGCCGCGCCGCCGAGCTGGTGCATGCCCGCCTCGAACGACATGCGGGTGCGCGTCGAGGGCTTCTCGAAGATCATGGCGAGCGTGCGGTCCTCGAGCGGCCAGTAGCGCTCGTAGCGCTTGAACTTGTCCTTGATCCAGCGCGTGCGCGTGAACACGTGCTCGAGCTCGGCGAGCGAAAAATCCCGGAACTGCAGGAAGTGACGAACCGCCATCGCCACTTCAGTGCGCGGCGGCTTTGGGCTGCGAGCTTCGCTCGAGGAACGCGCGCACCAGCGGCGCGAGGCGCTCGACCACCAGGCGGCCCTCGGCTTCGGTCATGACGAGCGGCGGCAGGAGCCGGATCACGTTGTCGGCGGTGACGTTGATGACCAGGCCCGCCTCGAGCCCCTGGCGCACCAGCTCGCCGCAGGCCACGCCCGCGTCGATCCCGATCATGAGGCCCATGCCGCGCACTTCCGAAATTCCCTGGATCTGGGAAAGCCCGGCGCGGATCACGTCCCCCACGCGGGTGGCGTTTGCGAGCAGGCCCTCTTCCTTGATCGTGTCGATGGTCGCCACCACGCCGGTCATGGCGAGCGGGTTGCCGCCGAAGGTCGAGCCGTGGTTGCCCGGCTTGAACACGCCCTTGGCGCGGCCGCCGACGACGCAGGCGCCCACGGGCACGCCGGAGCCGAGGCCCTTGGCGAGCGGAACCACGTCGGGCAGGAAGCCGGCGTGCTGGTAGACGAACCATTTGCCGGTGCGCCCGAGGCCGCACTGCACCTCGTCGGACATGAACAGCCACTCCTTGCGCTCGCAGATCTCCTTCAGGCCGCGCAGGTAATCCAGGCGCGAGACGTTGATGCCGCCCTCGCCCTGGATCGGCTCGACGAACACCGCGACCACGTTCTTGTTGTGCTCCGCGACCTGACGCACCGCCTCGAGGTCGTTGAGCGGCACGCGCACGAAGCCCGACACCAGCGGCTCGAAGCCCGCCTGCACCTTGCGGCTGCCGGTCGCCGAAAGGGTCGCGAGCGAGCGCCCGTGGAAGGCCTTCTCCATCACCACGATCGCCGGCTCGGCGACGCCGCGGTCGTGGCCGTACTTGCGCGCGACCTTGATTGCCGCCTCGTTCGCTTCGAGCCCGGAGTTGCAGAAGAACACCTCGTCCAGGCCGGTGATCTCGGCGATGCGGTCGGCGGCCTTTTCCTGGTCCGGGATGCGCCAGAGGTTGGAGGTGTGCAGCACCCCGGACTGAATTCTCTTTGAAAGGGCTGCCGTCAGCTTGGGATGTCCGTAGCCCAGCGTATTCACCGCGATGCCCGCCAGGGCATCGAGGTACTTCTTGCCCGCTTCGTCCCAGAGCCAGACGCCTTCGCCGCGCACGAAGGCCACCGGCTGCCGGGCGTAGGTGTTCATCACGTGGCTCATGCGCTACTCCCCAGAATGCAAAACGGCGGCAAGTGCCGCCGTTCGGGGAAATCTTAGCACCGCTGGCGAGGGTAGGCTAGGCGATGCGCGTCAGCGCACGCTCTTCGGCCGGCAGCAGCACCCGGATGCACGGCAGATAGCCCTCGTGTACGACGCCATGCATTTCCATGCGCTTGTGCGAGTGGAGCAGGGCGCCGAGGTAGTCGACGATGCTTTTCGTGATCCTCTGTCCCGGCACCAGCACCGGGATGCCGGGCGGGTAGGGCACGATCTGGTCGGCGGCGACGCGGCTGATCAGCTTGCGGTTGACCCGCTCGCGCTCGTCGAACACCGGCACCAGCTCGCCGCCGCAATAGTAGGCATCCCGCGGCAGGAACTTGAGGCGCGTGAAGGGCGGAATTTCCGGGCTCTGCACCAGCCGCCGCGGCGCGCGCTGCTCGCGCGCTATGCGCATCAACGCGTCGTACAGGCGGGAAACCTTCGAGCGCGTGGTGCCGATGGTCAGCAGGAGCGTCAGGGTGTTGAAGGTCGACTTCTCGACCTGGATGTTGAAGCGCTCGAACAGCGCCTTCTGCAGGTCGTCGGCCGTGTAGCCGCAGCCCGAGATGTCGATCGTCACCTTGGTCGGATCGAGCTGGATGCCGTCGTTGCGCACCTCGGGCGGCAGCAGGTCCTCGAGCTCCAGCACGCGGAACACTCTTGTCGAGTTGACGAGCTTGCGCACCTCGGTGGCGAGCTCGAGGGTGCGCGTCAGGAGCTTGTAGCCCTCCATCACCGCCTGCTTGCGCGCGATGTCGAGGCTCGCGATCAGCCCGTACTGCGGGCTGGTCGAGGTGTGCATGTTGAAGTTCTCGCGGAACAGGTGCTCGCGGAAGCCCGGGTCGTTGACGTGGATCATCGAGGCCTGCGAGAAGGCGCTCAGCACCTTGTGCGTCGACTGGGTGGCGTAGTCGGCGCCGGCTTCGAGCGCGGTCGGCCGGAAGTAGGGATGGAAGCGGGCGAAGCCGTACCAGGCCTCGTCGATGATGACCTTGATGCCGCGCTCGTGCGCGGCGGCGACGATCGGCGCGAGGTCGTAGCGCAGCCCGTCGTAGGTGCACGAGGTGAGGATCAGCGCCTGCGCATCCGGATGTTTCCTGATGTTCTGGAGAAGAACTTTCTTGGGCACCGGGCCGTACAGGCCGTACTTCTTGTT
>DATBSZ010000274.1:0-8786 GCA_036559525.1 Burkholderiales bacterium | reverse complement strand
AGCGCGATCGCCGAGCCGAGCAGGGTCCCGATCACCACGCCGGTGAGCACCAGCGCGAGCAGCGGGTCGTGGCCGCGCAAGCGCGAGCCGATCCAGTAGACCAGCCCGACCGCGGCGAGCCCGCCGGCGAAGGCGAAGATCTGGATGAACAAGATCCCCTGCGAAAGAAAAATCCCGAGCACGGCGCCGAGCGCCGCGCCGGTCGACACGCCCAGGATGTCGGGCGACACGAGCGGGTTGCGGAACATTCCCTGGTACGCGGTTCCCGCGGCGGCGAGCGCCGCCCCCACCAGCAGCGCGGCGAGCACGCGCGGGCCGCGGACCTGGAGCACCACGGTCTCGACATTGGCGCTGACCGGCTGTCCGAACAGCACGGAGAAAATCTCGGCCAGCGAGACCGGGTAGCGGCCGACGGCGAAAGCGAGAGCCGTCAGCGCGACGAGCGCCCCCGCCGCCAGCACGTAGCTCAACGCGCGTGCGTTCACCGCGGGAGCACGCCCGGCTCGCTCAACAAGGAATCCAGCTGTGCCGCGCTCGGCTCGCGGTGATAGAACAGGCGGTGGAACTCGACGACTTTGGCGCGCAGGTCGACGTCGTCGAACGTCTGCGGATAGAGCAGCTTCCCCGCCCACCACACGCCGAGCAGGCGGTTGGCACCGGGCGGGAAATCGAACCAGCCGAACGGCAGGTGCGGCGACAGATAGACGCGCTTCGCCGCCACCGCCTTCACCGCGCGCCAGCGCGGGTCGGTCCAGACCGATTTCCAGTAGTTCGGGTCGGTGGTGAGGATCACCTCCGGGTCCCACAGCAGCACTTGCTCGAGCGACACGGTCGCGAGCCCGGCGCGCGCCTCGGCCGCGGCGTTGCGTGCGCCGAGGAAATCGAGCACCTCGATGTTGATCGACCCCTTTCCTCCGGTTTGCAGGCCGCTCGGGCTGCGGCCGTAGTAGACCACGGGGTGAGCGCCGGCGCGCGCGACACGCTGCTTGGCTTGCGTCAGCTCTTTCTCGTACCAAGCAGCGAGGCGCTCAGCCTCGCGCTCGTCTCCCATCAGCCGGCCGAGCGCGCGCAGCGCCGCCGGCGTCGACTCGATGCGCCCGTCGAACAGCGCGTACGGGATGCGCGTCTGCTGCTGCACCTGCGTGGCGAGCGATGCGAGGGTTTCGCCGGTCGAGCCGACATCCACGATCAAATCGGTCCTCGCATTCAGCACCACCTCCACGTTCGCGGTGTTGCCGCGGCCGGTGAGCCGGCCGAGCTCGGGCAGCTGCGCATAGCGCTCCGGAAGGAACTGCGCCTCGTTCGGCCGCATCGCGCGCGTCCATCCGGTGAGCTTGCCGGGCGCGATCGCGAACACCAGCATGCTCGCCGGCGGCCCGGCGGCGTAGACGCGCTCGACTTTCGCGGGCGGCCGGATTTCCCGGCCGGTCGCGTCGACCGCAGCGCCCTGAGAAGAACAGACTGCAGGAAAGAGAGCCGAGATGAAAATGAGGCTGCGCGTCACGCGATGGCGCCGCCGCAGGAGCTGCCGGCGCCGGCGGTGCAGCCAAAGCAGTGGCGCGCGGTGACGATGGCGCGAGTGGCGAGCTGCTGCGGATCGAAGTCGCGGATGTGCGCGGGCCGCCCGTCGGCATGACGCGCGTCGAGCTCGAGCATCTGGTTGAAGTCGCAGTCGTAGATGCGCCCATCCCAGCCGACCGAGAGCGTGTTGCGGCACATCAGGCCCGGCACGGTTGCGGGGTTATAGGCGTTGACCAGCAGCTCCATGTAGGCCTGCAGGTTCCCCGAGGTCTCGAGCCACTCGAGAAAGCGCGAGATCGGCATGTTGTTGAGCCCGATCAGCGCGTCGAAGGTAACGCCGTGGTTCGCTTTCAAGCCTTCCTTCCACTCTCTTTCCATCGATTTCTGGTCGCCGGCGAGGTAAGCCCCAGCCGGGTTGTGCACGAGCGTGAGTCGCAGGCGGGGGTCGCCGCGGCCGTAGCCGGCGGCGTTGAGGCGCCTGAGCGCCTCGATCGACTTCTCGAAGGTGCCGGTGCCGCGCTGCAGGTCGGTGTTGCGCTGGCGGTAGTGCGGCAGCGAGCACACGACCTCCACGCCGCGGCTGGCGAACCATTCGGGCAGATCGCGACACGGGCCGGTCAGCAGGATCGTCAGGTTGCAGCGATCCATCACGTGCTTGCCGCGCGCCACGCATTGCTCAACGAGATAACGGAAGTACGGGTTGAGCTCCGGGGCGCCGCCGGTAATGTCCACGACTTTCGCCGTGGTCTTGTCGAGCGCCGCGAGGCACAGGTCCACCGTTTCGCGGCTCATCATCTCTGCGGTGCGGTCGGGCCCTGCGTCCACATGGCAATGCCGGCAGGTCATGTTGCAGAGCTTGCCGACGTTGATCTGGAAGATGTCGATGCCGGCCGGGGTCAGCTTTTCGCGGAACACCCCTTGATTCGGCAACTTGGAAAGATCCAGTTGGCGAAGCGTCTTGAGCTGCTGCGCCGTCGAGACGAGCGGCGAAGCACGCGAGACGAGGGAAGTCGTCGCGCGAGGCCCGCTGAGCTTTTGGGCCTCCGGTGCACCCACGCTAGGCCATCACCTGTCGCTGCACGTGCTCGAGCATCTGCACGCCGTGCACCAGGGATGCGCCGCCCCGGATCGCCGCGGCGACGTGCACCGCTTCGGTCATCTGCTCGAGGTCGGCGCCCTGCTGCAGGGACTCCTTGGAGTAGGCATCGATGCAATAAGGGCATTGAACGACGTGCGACACGGCGAGAGCGATCAGCGCCTTTTCGCGCGCCGACAGGGCGCCGGCCTTGAACACTTCGCCGTAGTAGTCGAAGAACTTGTCGGCGAGCTTCTGGTTGCCCTGCGCGATGCTGGAGAACTTCGGCAGGTGCTCGGGTCTGTAGTAGGTATCCATGGTGTGCCTTTGTCGATTGTGGGCCAGCCACCTTACGCCAAGAACAAAAAAGCCCGCCGCGCGGGCGGGCTTTCCCAGTGAACGCAGCGCCCTAGGCCTTTATTTCCCGCGCCGTGATGCTGTACTTGAAGTTGTCCGGGTCGAGGCTGTCGAGGCGCTCGCTTCCGGTCTCCGCCTGCGGGTACATCAGGAAGCCGACGGCTGGACCGGTGGAGCCGGGCAGCTTGACGTCATGCGCCTCGTTGTAGGCGAGCCAGTTCATCTCCCAGGCGCCAAAAAGCTTGGCGCGCACCGGCGGCACCACCGGGTCGGCGAGCGTAGTCGGCTGCGCTTTCTCTTCCAGCACCACCTTGCGTACGTCGGCCGGGTCGACCGGGACCCAGCCGTACCCCGTGAGGAACACCTCGGCGCGGCAGTGCTGCGCGCGCGTCACATTGGGGCTGCCGACGCCCAGGCTGCGGTAACCGAATTCGCTGCGGGCCACGCGCAGGCCATAGACGTCGCGCGCCGGGAGGTTGACCGCTCGCGCCAGGCCGACGTAGAGCGCATTGAGGTCGGCGCACTTGCCGCTCAGGTCCCCCGACTCGAGCATCGCCTTGATGTCGCCCACGCCGCAGCCGCGCGTCTTGGGATTGCGAAACGTGTTGTCGACGATCCACTCGTAGATGCCGCGCGCCTTGTCGAGCTCCGAGGTCTTGCCGCGGGTGATCTCGAGCGCGGTCTTGCGCACGATGCCGTCGGTGGGAATGAGCTCGGTGGGCGCGACGCTGAATCGAGCGCTGGCCGTATCGAGCTTGATCGCCGGATTGCGCTTGCTGAAGTCCACGGCGCGGTTCTGTGTGGAAAAGGTGCTCACTACCTCGAGCACCGGAGCCTTCTCCGCGGCGCTCCACTCCGACATCACCATCGCGGCGCCGTACTTGCCGTCGCGCGCGACGCGGGTCGAACCATTGCCTGACCAGGTGTTGCCGATCAATTTCTGGTAGTCGCCCTCGATCGAGGGAAGGGGAACCCAGGCCCGCGAGCCGCCGGCGGGCTTCAGGATTTCGACGCGAGTGGTGACCTCGAAGGTGCGCCAGCCCGACGGCCGCGGGTCGTAGGGAAGCTGCTGGGCGAGGCCGAGGCGGGGAAGGGTGCTTAGCACCGACGCCGCGGCGCCGGCTTGCAGGAACGATCGTCTGCGCATGTGTCCTCCTGGAATAGCCGATGTTATCGCTTCCGCGCAACCCAGGTGAGCGCCGCATCGAGCGGTTCGCGCCGACCGGATTGCGAGGCGTCGTAGCCGGGCAGGCGGGCGACGCGCGCGGCGAAATCCGGACGCTGCAGAGTCTCCACCAGCAATTTCAGCGCCGCGCCGCGCAGCGCGGCCTTCGCGCAGGCGAAGAAGTAGCGCTCCATTGCGAGCGGCGCAAAGGCAAGCTTGTGGCGCGTAGCGTCGGCGCGCAGGCCGAAGCCGGCGTCGGCGCGGCCGGCGGCGACCGCTTCGGCGACCGACAGCTCGTCGCCGTCGGCGCCGCGCGATTGCCGGTGGATGAAGCGCACCCCCGGGCGCGCGAGGTCGTGAACGCCGCGGATGCGCGATCCCGGGCGGGCGATCAGCCCCTGCTCCCGCGCGACGAAGTGGATCAGGGTGTGCTTGCGCGGGTCGAGCCAGCGGCCAAGGGCGGCGGCGGCGGCCGCGGCCCTCGGCAGCGCATCGGCGACGTGAAACCCCGCCACGTCGCACTCGCCGCGCGCCAGCGCGGCGAGGCTGTCGTCCGCGCCGCGGATCACCACCTCCAGCTCCAGCGCGCGCCTGCACAGCGCGCCCAGCTCCGCGAGCGCGAGGTCGTGGCTCGCGTGCAGGGTCAGGCGCGGCCGCGTGCCGGGCAGCGCGTCGGCGAGCATCGCCGGGATCTCGGCGCGCAGGCGCTCGAAGTGCTCGCCGAGCCCTTCACGCACGCGCTCGTCGGCGGCGAGCACTTTGCGCCCGAGGGGGCTGAGGCTGGCGCGGCGCCCGCGCTGCATGTCCACCAGCGGGGCGCCGAACAACCGGGCGCCGTCGCCGAGCGCGCCCCACGCCGAGCGATACGACATGCCCGCCTTGCGCGCGGCCTCGCGTAACGAACCGGCGCGCGCGAGCTCGTCAAGCAGCCGCAGCAGGGTACGGCCGCGCTCGCGCGGGAAGTCGCGCCCCGCCAGCCAGGCGTGGTCGAAGTCAACGGTGAACGAAGTATGCATGAACGTGCCTATTTAGAGCTTCAGGAAAGCGCGGGTAGAGTTTGTCGGATGCCATCAGGTATGCAATCTTATACATAACGATGCTTGAAGACCCCCGGCTTTGGCAGATCGTGGCCTTGAGCCTGGCCGTGAGCCTGTCGGCGGTGGCGATCGCCACGCTCGTCGGCATGCCGCTCGGCGCCGCCATCGCGGTGGGACGCTTCCCGGGGCGCCAGGCGGTCATCGTGCTGCTGAATGCCCTGATGGGCCTGCCGCCGGTGGTGGTGGGTCTCGCCATCTATCTCATGCTGTCGCGCGCCGGCCCGCTGGGCGAGCTGGGGCTGCTGTTCACGCCGCAGGCGATGGTCATCGCGCAGACCGTGCTGGTGCTGCCCATCATCGCCGCGCTTGCCCGGCAGTCGGTCGAGGACGCGTGGCGGGAGTACGAAGAACAGTTGCGGTCCCTCGGCGTGCACGGGCTGCGCGGCGCGCTCACCGTGCTCTGGGACATCCGCTTCTCCCTGCTCACCGCGGTACTGGCTGGGCTCGGGCGCGCCAGCGCCGAAGTGGGCGCAGTGATGATCGTCGGCGGCAATATCGACGGCGTCACGCGCGTGATGACGACCACCATCGCGCTCGAGACCTCCAAGGGCGACCTGCCGCTCGCGCTCGGCCTCGGTGTGGTTCTGATCGCGATCGTGCTGGCGCTGAACGCAGCCGCTTATCTTGTCAAGGAGGCGGCGCAACGCCGGTTCGGATGATCCTGCCGCTCAGGCTGCAGAACGTCTCGTTCCGCGACATTCTCAAGCCGCTGTCCCTGGAGATCGAAGCGGGCCCGAGCACGATCATCCTCGGCGCGAACGGCGCCGGGAAAAGCGTGCTCATGCGCATCATGCACGGCCTGCTCGCGCCTTCGACGGGCAGCGTTTCCTGGCAAGGGAACGACCCGGGGCGCAGGCAGGCGATGGTGTTTCAGCGGCCGGTGATGCTGCGCCGCTCCGCCTACGCCAACGTGGCCTACGCGCTCAAAGTTGCCGGGATGCCGGCGAAGGAGCGCGCGCGCCTGGCGGCCGAAGCGCTCGAGGAAGTCGGACTGCGCCAGGTTACGCATCGGCCCGCGCGCGTTCTTTCGGGAGGCGAGCAGCAGCGGCTCGCCCTGGCGAGGGCCTGGGCGCTGCACCCGGAAGTCCTGTTCCTCGACGAGCCGACCGCCAATCTCGATCCGGGGGCGACGCGCGAAATTGAAACGATCATCAAGGCATTCGACGCTTCCGGCACCAAGATCGTCATGTCCACTCACAACCTCGGCCAGGCGCGGCGCCTGGGCGACGAGGTCCTGTATCTCCACGAGGGCCGCGTAGTGGAGCGCGCGCCGATCGAGCGATTCTTCGCGCAGCCGTCGGCCCCGGAAGCGCGCGCGTTCATCAAAGGAGAACTGCCATGGGTCTGATCCGAGCACTTCTTGCGGCGCTGGTCTGCTTCTCGTGCGCCGTCGAAGCGCAGTCACGCTACATCACGGTCGCGTCGACCACCTCGACCGAGCAGTCGGGTCTGTTCAAGCACCTGCTGCCCATCTTCGAGAAGAGAACCGGGATTCAGGTGCGCGTGGTCGCGCTCGGCACCGGCCAGGCGCTCGACATGGGACGCCGCGGCGACGCCGACGTGGTGTTCGTGCACGCCAGGCCGCTTGAGGAGAAGTTCGTGGCGGATGGCTACGGCGTGCGCCGCCAGGAGGTGATGTACAACGATTTCGTCCTGATCGGGCCGAAGTCGGATCCGGCCAAGGTCGTCGGCGGCAAGGATGCGGTTCAGGCTTTTCAGAAGATCAAGGAAGCCAAGGCGCCCTTCGTGTCCCGCGGCGATCGCAGCGGCACGCACTTCGCTGAGCTCGAGCTGTGGAAGGCTGCCGGGATCGATATCGCCCGCGACAAGGAAAGCTGGTACCGCGAGACCGGGCAGGGCATGGGGCCAGCGCTGAACACCGCCTCCGGCATGAACGCCTATGTGCTTGCCGATCGGGGCACCTGGCTCTCGTTCAAGAACCGCGGCGAGCTCGCGATCGCGGTGGAGGGCGACCGGCGGCTCTTCAACCAGTACGGCATCATTCTCGTGAATCCGCAAAAGCACCTCGGCGTGAAAAAGGATCTGGGGCAGGCATTCATCGACTGGATCATCTCCAGCGAAGGGCAGGAGGCGATCGCCGCGTACAAGATCGGCGGCGAGCAATTGTTCTTCCCCAACGCAGGCGGCTGATGGCGCGCTATCGCGGCCTCACTTTGCGCATCCTTGCCGGCCGGTCGCCGGCAATGGGCCCGGGCAAGGCAGAGCTCATCGAGCGCATTGCCGGCACCGGCTCGATCTCGGCCGCGGCGCGGGCGATGGGAATGTCCTACCGGCGCGCCTGGCAGCTGGCCGAGGCGCTCAACAAGGACTATCGCGAGCGCGTGGTCTCGACGGCCGCCGGCGGCGCGCGCGGCGGCGGCGCGCGGGTCACGCCTTTTGGCTTGCGCGTGCTCGCCGAGTATCGCGCGATGGAGGAAAAGGCCTCGGCTGCGATTGCGAGCGAACTGCGGCGATTCAAGCGCTATATTCCGTGATATATAGCGCAGGTGCAGGAATGGATCGTCGTGCTGCTCGCCGCGGGCATGCTGGTCGCGGCCTTCGGCTATGCCTCGGTCGGGCATGGCGGTGCCTCTGCCTACATCGCGGCCATGGCGCTCGTGGGCATTGCGCCCGCCGAGATGCGGCCGATCGCGCTTCTCCTCAATGTCCTGGTCTCTTCGCTCGGCACGTGGAAGTTCTATCGGGCGGGGTATTTCCGCTGGCGGCTGTTCTGGCCGTTCGCCGTGGTGTCGATTCCGATGGCCTACCTCGGCGGCGCCATCACGCTGCCCGGGCAGGCCTACAAGGTCCTCGTCGGCCTGGGTCTGCTTTACGCCGCCTGGCAACTCTGGCGCAGCGGCAAGAGTGGCGAAGAGATGCGCGAGGTGCGCGAGCCGCCGCTCGGCTGGGCGATGGCGATCGGCGCGGCCATGGGTCTGCTCGCCGGGTTGACCGGCGTGGGCGGCGGAATTTTTCTCAGCCCCCTGCTGCTGATGCTCGGCTGGGCCGGAACCAAGCAGACTTCCGCCGTCGCCGCGCCCTTTATCCTGGTGAACTCGATCGCCGGGCTGGCCGCGGTTTTCGTCGCGAAGGGCGCTGTTTTGCCCTCGTACGTCTGGATCCTCGGGGCTGCGGTGCTGGCGGGCGGCTGGCTGGGTGCCGAGTACGGCAGCCGGCGTTTCGCTAATCCGGTGGTGCGCCGCGTCCTCGCGATCGTGCTGGCGCTGGCCGGCGCGAAGATGATCTCGGTATGAAGACTAGCCTGTCTTCAGCAGCGCCTCGATGCGAGCGACGAGCTGCTGGAGCGGCGCGTCCTTCGAGACCGCCGGGCGCCCGCCGAGCTGCTTGCGCATGCGCAGGAGATCGCCCGACGAGGCGAGGGCGGTGAGGAAGAGCAGCGGGATTTCGCGCAGCTCGTCGTCGGCGCGCAGGGCCTCGGAGACCTCGGCGCCGTCCATCTCCGGCATGTCCAGGTCGCAGAGGATCACGTCGGGCTGGACTTCGCGCGCCAGCTTGAGCGCGTTGGCGGAAGTGTTGGTGGAGACGATGTCGTAGCGATCGGAGAGCTTCG
>DATBSZ010000273.1:0-64843 GCA_036559525.1 Burkholderiales bacterium | reverse complement strand
AAGCGCGGCGTTGATCTGCGCCTGCGTGCCCGAGAGCGTCAGGGTCGACGAGCCGTTCGCGCCGGCACTGATCGTCGCCCCGCCCGCCAGGCTCACCGTCACCGCACCGTTGGTTACCGTGAGGCGGGTGGTCGACAGGTTGCCGTCGACGTCGTTCACGCTGACGCCGGCGATCGAGAGTGCCGTGTCTTCGTTCACGCTCTGCGCGGCCGGCACCGTGTTGACCGGCCCGTCGTTCACCGGGTTGACGGTGATCGCGACCGCATCGGAGTCGGTGGCACCGTTGCTGTCGGTCGACAGCACCGTCAGCGTGTCGCCGCCGTTGAAGTTCAGGTTGCCCTGGTAGCTGATCGACGCGAGCGCGGCATTGATCTGCGCCTGCGTGCCCGACAGGGTCAGCGTCGAGCTGCCATTGGCGCCTGCGCTGATCGTCGCACCGCCCGCCAGGCTCACCGTCACGGCACCGTTGGTTACCGTGAGGCGGGTGGTCGAGAGATTGCCCTCTATGTCGTTGACGCTCACGCCGCCGATCGAGAGCGCGGTGTCCTCGTTCACCGCCTGCGCGCCCGGGACGGCGTTGACCGGAGCATCGTTCGCGCCGTTGATCGTGAAGGAGACGTTCTGCGTCGTGCCGTCGGCGCTCGTCACCATGAACGTGTCGATCGCGGTCTGGCCGGCGCCCAGGCTCTGGACCGCGGCGTTCGACACCGTGTAGGTATAGGTCCCGTCCGCGGCCAGCACCAGCGCGCCAAGCGGGCTGCCGACCGGCACCACGATGGTGCTGAAGATCGCGCCGTGGTCGTCCACGTCGCTGATTGCGATCGAGCCGGTTGCGCTGAGGTTGCCGCCGGAGACGCCGACGTCCTCGGTCACCACCGCCACGCTGGGCGTACCGATCGTCGCCGTATCGTTCGCGCCCTGAATGGTGATCGTCAGGGTCGCCGTGCTGGTAAGGCCGGCCGTGTCGCGTACCGTATAGGTGAACGTGTCGTACAACTCACTGGCTGCACTGCGCAGCGCCTCGACCGCGGCGTTCGAGTTGTCCACGGTATACGTGTAGCTGCCGTTGGCGTTGAGCACGATCGAGCCGTAGCTGCCTGCCTTCGCTACGCCGACCGTGCCGCCGGTGATCGCCGACACGGTCTTGGTATCGCCAGCGTCCACGTCCGTGTCGTTGGTCAGCACGTTGCCCGTCGGATTGAGTCCCGGCGTGGCGTTCGCCACGCCGCCGGCCTCGATCGCGGTCGACGCGTCGTTAACCCCGACCGGGGCATCGTTGGTCGCGACGACGTTGATCGTGCTTTTTGCCGTATTGCTCGCCGCGCCGGTGGTATCGGTCACGACGACGGTGATGGTTCGCGGGCTGGTGCTGGGCGCGCCGCTGGAGTTGTTGAAACGGATCGATTCGATCGCCGTCGTGTAGACAGCCGCCGTGGCGTTGCCGGTCAGGGTGAGCGTGCCGGTCGCCGCGTTGAACACGCCGGTGATCCCGCCCTGGTTGGTGAACTCGAGAAGGTCGGCGCCGCTCTGGTAATTGGTCGCGATCCTAATCATCGCGCCGGCCAGGTTGCCGCCGCTCGGATCGGTAATGAGGGTGTCCGCGGCCGCGATCGCGGCGCCGCCGGCGCCGGCGACATAGGTCACCGCCTCGGTAAAGGTATTCGTGTAGCCGGTGGGCTCGGCGGTAATGGTGACGTTGTCGATCGTCACCGTTTCGTTCGTGGCGAAGTCGGTGCTGAGGCGGAACCGGATCAACGTATTGGCCGATTCGTAGCCGGCCAGGCTGACGTTCTGCACTCCGACGGCGGTGCTTCCCGGAAAGGTCCCCACGGTGGTGTAGGTGGCGCCGCCGTTGGTCGACACTTCCACCAGCATGGTGTCCCCGGCCTCCAGGTTGGCGCGGTTGTAGTTGAACGAAAGAGAGGCGTTGATGTGGTTCGAGAGATCGAGCGCCCGGGCGATGCTGGCCCGGTTCGCCGCCACGACGCCGTTGTCCGCGCCGGGATCACCGAGTACTAGCGCGCCGGCAGTCACCCGGACGTCGCCCGCGGCGGCGCTCTGCGCCGCGCCTTCGGGGTCGCTCTCGACCCAGCTGCCGGTCCAGAGATTGACGCTGCCGCTCGAGCCGGCGTAGCCGCCGGAGGCAAAGTTGTCCGCGATGGTGTCGGACGCCGAGCCGTCGTTCAGATCGATGCGTGGCAGGGCCGCCACGGCCGACACGTTGATGTTGACGACATCCGAATCGGTCTGCGCGGCGCTGTCGGTCGACAGCAGCGTCAACGTCGCCGCGCCGGTAAAGCCTGCGGTCGGCGTGTAGCGCAGGCCGTTCAGCGTGGCGTTGATGTCCGCCTGCGTGCCCGAAATCGTCAGCGTGTTCGTCCCGTTGGCGCCCGCGCTGATCGTCGCAGCGCCGAACAGGGTGACGTTGGCCACGCCGTTGGTCACCGTGACCCGCACGGTGGCGAGGTTGCCGTCGACGTCGGCGGCACTCAGCACATTGCCGTTCGCCGTGCTGAAAATCAGCGGAATATTGAGCCCGGTGCCCTGCGCCCCGGGCACGGTATTCACCGGCGCATCGGCCGCCGGCGTGACCGTCACGTCGATCACATCCGAAGCCGTGGAGAAAGCGAGCGAACCACCGCCCGAACCCGGGTCGACCTTGGTGCCTGCCGTGCCGCTCGTCGTGTCCCAAGCGCGCAGCGTCAGCGCTGCCGGTGCGCTGCCGTTGTAGTCGGCGTTGGGCCGGAAGTAGAGCCGTGTGTTCGCGTTGTCGGCCAGCAGCAGCGCATTGGTCCCGCTCACGGTGCCGTCGATCGCGTTCACCGCGGTCCAAGTGGTGCCGCCGTTCGTCGTGTAGTACCAGGTGCCGTTGGTCTCGTTGGTACCGGTGATGGCAATGCCCTTCGCCGCACCCGCGTTGACGTCGCTGATACCACCAGTGAATGACGAGAGCAGCGAGCCGACGGCTCCCGCCGGCGCCGGCGCGTCCTCGGCCACCGTGAGCGTAAGCGCCGTGTCGGCCAGCGTCGGCGCGTCGTTGATGGTGAGCTCGAGCTGGGTCTGGTCCGCGATATCGAGCCCGGCCGAGCTGCGTACCGCGCGCACGTCGTACTGGCCGGAAGCGAGCGCCGTGGGCAATTCCAGCGACCAGGTCGACCCGCTGATGCCGAGGCCGTTGGCGGTCGTATACGTCGTGCCGTTGACCGTCACGCTGAAGGTCTCGCCGCCGCCGAGCGGAGCAGCGCCAACGCTGCCCGTCAGGATCGGCGTGGTGTCGGCGGTGGTCAGCAGGTCGGAAGTCGGCGCGGTAATCGTCACCGGGCTGCCAAATGAAACCGCGGAGAACAGCGAGCCGTACTGGCGCAGGCCACCGGTGTTGCCGGTAGCGCCCATCGAGATCTGCAGCGTCGAGATCGCGTCGAAATTCGCCTGCACGCGCCCCACGTCGTTCACGATGAGACCGTTGTAGACGCTGCTGCCGGTAAAGCGCAGACGGTCGTTGCCGGGGGACGAGCTGATGACGAGGTCGGTCGGGTTGCCCGTCGTAACCGACTTGAAGCCGCCGTACTCGACGAATTCCTGGAAGCCGCCCGCGCCGTCGATGTCGAGCGAGTTGTTGTAGAAGTTGAGCAGCGTCAGGTTGTTGCCGTTCGGATCCTTGAAGTTGATCGCGAAGTCGATCTTGCCGTTGGCCGCGGTGACGCTGATCTCGGGGGCGAAGACGTTGGCTGCATTCGTGCCCGCGGGCGGGACATAGCTCGCGGGTGCATCGTTGTCGATGTTGACGAGCGTCGCGTTGGTGATGCCGCTGATCGTGACGTAGGCATCGATCTGCACGCCATTGATGGTCGCGACGTCGGCGTACTTGTAGACCGCGCCCACCGCGCCGGCGACGCCGGAAACGAGCGTGCGGTTGGCGCCGTCGAAGTCGAGGGTCGCGCCGCCCACGTTGACCGGCGGCGCGGTCAGCAGGAAATCCCACTCGTGCGTGAGCGAAATGGAGACGGTCTCGACCTGCCCCGTCTTCACCTCGAGCATCCAGTCGCCACCGAGGTCGGCCGCGCCGGTCTTGTCGACCGAGGCCGCGATGTCCGCGCCGGTGATTGCGCTCAGCGTGTCGATGAAGCGCTCGCCGGCGCTGCCTTTGCCGACATCGCAGCCGTACAGCAGGATGTCGCCGTCCGCGCTCAGCGCGTGGCCGATGCGCGCGAGGTCGGTGGCGTACTCCTGCGTCAACCGGTCGGCCGAGTAGGTTTGCCCGGCGAGGATCAGGTTGCCGGCGCTGCCGTGGCTGAGGACGTGGATCGCGTCGACGTTGCGCTCGCCGTCCATATAGTCGGCGATCTGGTCGAGGGCATCGCGGGTCGGGTCGAGCATCACGACCTTGGCGGTCGGGCTAAGCCCGGCGATCAGCGCCTCGTGGCCCTGGATGGTCGAGTCGACGAACACGATCTCATTGCGCACCGGCGCTTCGGGCGCGATGCCGAGCCGCTCGGCGGTTTTTTCGACAGCGCTCTTCTCGGGCGCGGCGGGCGCGGCCGGCGCGCCGGCCTGCGCCTGCGGCGCCGCCGGCGTGGTGCTTTCCGCGGGCGCCGCTGCGTCTCCCTGCAGGGCGGCGGCCGCTTTGGCGCCGAGATCGATTCCGAGCGCGCCGTCGAACAGCATGCGCGGCTCGAGCGCCAGCATGCGCGTGCGACGCGGGGGGCGTCTTTTCGTTGGGGCGGCACTGGTCTTGCGCCGCACGGCCTTTTTCGATTCGCGGTCGGATTTCTTGGACATGGGCTTTCGTTTCTTAGATGCCGCTTTCACGGATCAGCACCGAAAGAATGCGGTAAACGAAGTTTTCCACCAGGAAGCGCAACCCGGTCTCGATGCGCACGCTGCCGTGGATCACGGCGTCGACCTTGGGAGGCGCGCCCACCGGTTTGACGATCACGCGAAACAGCGCGTCCTGCGCGACCAGCGAGCCGTGCTGGTCCTGCTTCACCACGACGGCGCCGCCGTGCAGCGAGGCGAGCAGCGGCCGCGACAATTGTTTCTGCGGCGACTTGTCCACGGCGACGACTTCGCCGGTCAGGACCGGGCGGTCGGGCAGCTGCGGGAAGAAGCGCACCGACTGGCCGGGAACGATGGCCGCGACCTGCCTTTCGCTGACGTACGCTTCGATGAGCGGCACGTCTTCCGAGACGACGCGCATCAGCAGCTGGCGCGGGTTGATCCAGCGGCCGGCGAGCAGATCGGGCGCCAAGTCGCGGACGATGCCGGCCTGGGCCGCACGCAGCTGCTGCCGCCCGTACTCGTCGCGCACGGCCTGCTTCTCCGCCAGCGCCTGGGCGAGGCGCTCCTGAAGCACGCCGTAGTTCTCCTGCAGGCGCACGCTGGCGGGCATGCGCGCGAGCTCGGCGCGCGCCGCCACGATCGAAATGTCGGCCTTCTTCTCGCGCACGTCGAGATCGACCGCCTCGAGGCTGACCAGCTCGACATCGGCGCCCACGCGCTGGCGGTCGGACACCCGCACCGCGGTCACCCGCGCAGGGAACGGCGCATACACCGCGTGCTCTTCCTGCGCCCGCAGGATCGCCGGCGCCGTAACTTCGTAGGACACCGGTATCAGCCAGACCAGCGCGGTGATCAGCGCGAGCAGCACGATCGCCGGCCGCCAGGCCATCTTGACCGTGCTTCGCGCCTTCCAGACGTAGCCGATCTCCTTCCACACCGGCCGCGCGATGAACCAGATCAGCTCGACCAGCATGAGGAAAATGCCGAGCAGCTTGAAGGCGATGTGGTAGACGAGCAGCGCGACGCCGAGGAACACGGTCAGCCGGTACAGCCACGTCAGCCACGCGAAGACGATCAGCCCGGCGCGCTGCCGCGGGCGCAGGCCCGGCTCGGTCAGCGGCTCGTCGAGGCCGAAGAACGTGGCGCGCATCCAGCGGCGCGCGCACGCGAAGCTGCGCTCGTGCAGGTTGGGGAATCCCAGCAGGTCCGACAGCACGAAATAGCCGTCGAAGCGCATGAAAGGACTCAGGTTGATGGCGAGGGTCACCACCCACGTCGTGCTCGCCAGGACGAACAGAACGTTCTTGGCGCCGCCTTCGGGAGCGAGCGCCCAGAGCAGGGTCGAGAACACCGCCAGCGTGAGCTCCGAGACCATGCCCGCCGAGGCGATGACGAGCTGCTTGCGCCGGTCGGCGAGCTTCCAGGTTTCGCTCGTGTCGGTGTACAGGAACGGCCACAGCACCAGGAACGCGACCCCCATGGTCGGCACGCGAACGCCGTAGCGCCGCGCCGCGTAGGCGTGGGCGAATTCGTGGACCACCTTGGAAAACGAGACCGCCACGGCGTAGTACAGGAACGCCTGCGGCGTGAACATGCGCGCCATCGCGTCGGCGACGCTGTACCACTCGCGCGAGACCAGGTAGAGGTCGAGCCCGAGCAGGACGAGCACGAACACCATGAATCCGCGCGTGAACAACACGTCGGTCACGCCGACGGTGCGGGCGAGAAACGCGTCGGGCCGGAACAGCGGCAGCCGGAAGAAAAGATAGTGATGCAGCACCTGCAAGTACCACGCATGCTTCGATTCATGCAGCCGGCGGTTCAGCACCTCCTGTGCGATGGCGCTGCGCGGCGAGAGCAGCTGGTTCGTCGAGAGAAAGTCGATCAGCTCCTTCAGCTCCTCGGGCGAGGGCTTGAGCGGCGTTTCCGCCGCGACCTGCTCGAGCAACGCAGCGCCGTCGCGCTGTCCGCGCCAGCGCGCGAGCAGCTCGAACTCGAGCCAGCCGATCTCGAAGAACGAATTGCGAACCGGATCGAGGATGCGCCAGCTCGGCGAGCCGTCGGCATGAGCCGGCCCGGGATACAGGCGCAAATCTTCGCGGATCGGCGGCAGCGGTGGACGCTGCCCGCCCGGCTTCGCGGCGACGGATTCTTTCCCCTCAGACATGGTGCCTATCTATCTCCCGCTCTCCCGGCGGCTATCGTTCTTCCCCCCGGATTGTGCCCATTGTGTCCCGGCAGGGCATAACTAATTGATAATGTTCGTAACAGCTAGGAACTATTGGGAGTTATTTTTGGCAGCGCGCGCCACTGGGGGTAGCTGCGACGGGACGCGCACCCCACTGCTCCATAACCTGAGCGCGTATCGGGGAAACTGCTTAGGCAAGACACCTGAGTCTGTGACCTAAGTCACGCTAGGCGCGGCGCCAGCTCGTCTTCCCGCCCTTGTCCTCGAGCACGATGCCTTGCTCAAGCAGTTCCTTCCGGATGCGATCAGCGGCGTCGTAGTCCTTGCGCCCGCGAGCCGCCTCGCGCTCGACGATTTTTTCCGCGATCCATTGGTCGGAGACGCCCGCAGGCTTCGCCTGAAGAAAGGCGCCGGGATCGCGTTGCAGCAACCCCAGCACGCCGCCGAGCCCCTTGAGCTGGCCGGCAAGGCGCTTTTCGCCGCTGTTGACCCGGCTGGCGAGCTCGAAGAGGACGGCAACGGCCTCGGGCGTGCCGAAATCGTCGTCCATCGCTTCCTTGAAGCGCCTGGCGTGCGCTTCGCTCCAGTCGATTCCACTCCGGGTGCTTGAGTCTTTCAAGGCGGTATACAGCCGAGTCAAGGCGGCTTTCGCATCGTCGAGGTGGGCGTCCGAGTAGTTGAGTGCGGTGCGGTAGTGCGCGCGCAAGATAAAAAAGCGCACCACTTCGGCGTCGTATTTCTTCAGGACGTCGCGCACGGTGAAGAAGTTGCCGAGCGACTTGGACATCTTCTCCTCGTCGACCCGCACGAACGCGTTGTGCATCCAGTAGTTGACGAACTTCCGGCCGCTCGCGCCCTCGGACTGCGCGATCTCGTTCTCGTGGTGCGGGAACTGCAGGTCCTCGCCGCCGCCGTGGATGTCGAAATGCTCGCCGAGGAGCCTCGAGCTCATGGCGGAGCACTCGATGTGCCAGCCCGGCCGGTCCTCGCCCCAAGGCGAGGGCCACTTGGGCTCGTCCGGCTTGGAGCGCTTCCACAGGACGAAATCGAGCGGGTCCTGCTTGGAGGTGTCGACCTCGACGCGCTCGCCGGCGCGCAATTCGTCGAGCGACTTGCCCGAGAGCTTGCCGTAGCCGGGGAAGCGCCTCACCGCGTAGTTCACGTCTCCGCTGGCGGCTTGATAGGCGAGCTTCCTCTCCTGCAAAGCCTCAATGATCCTCAGCATGTCGCTCACGTACTGCGTTGCGCGCGGCTCGTGGTCGGGCTTCTGCACGCCAAGAGCGGCGGCGTCCTCGTCCATGGCGCGGATGAAGCGCGAGGTCAGGGCATCGATGGACTCGCCGTTTTCCTGCGCGCGGCGGATGATCTTGTCCTCGATGTCCGTGATATTGCGCACATAAGTCACGCGATAGCCGCTCGCGCGCAGCCAGCGCTGCACCATGTCGAAGGCGACCAGAAAGCGGGCGTGGCCGAGGTGGCAGTAGTCGTAAACCGTGATGCCGCAGACGTACATCCGGACTTCGCCGGGGTGCAGGGGAATAAATTCCTGCTTTGCCCTGCCGAGGGAGTTGAAGATCTTCAGGATTAGTCTAGAATGCCGATGCTTTCGTAGGGCCTTGAAAATATTAGCACAATGCTGAGTTACGCCGCCCGCTGGGGTTGGGTCTTGGTCGCGCTTGCCGCTGCGATGCCGGTTTGCGCCGACGACGTGGAGGACGCCGCCAAGCTGCTGAAAGCCGGGCAGCACAAGCAGGCGCTCGATCTCGTCAACAAGGTGCTCGCGGCGAAGCCGCGCGATGCGCAGGCGCGCTTCCTGAAGGGGCTCATCTTCACCGAGCAAGGCAAGAGCAAGGACGCGATCGAGATCTTTACGAAGCTCACCCAGGATTACCCGGAGCTGCCGGAGCCGTACAACAACCTCGCCGTCATCTACGCCTCGCAAGGTCAGTACGACAGGGCGCGCGCGGCGCTCGAGCAGTCGATCCGCACCCATCCGAGCTACGCCACGGCCTACGAGAACCTGGGCGACGTGTACGCCAAGCTCGCGAGCCAGGCCTACGACAAGGCCCTGCAGATCGATTCGTCGAACACCGCGGCGAAGAACAAGCTCTCGCTGGTGCGCGAGCTGGTGGCCCGCCCGAGCGCGACCGCGGTGGCGGTCGCGCCCAAAGAGGCGGCCAAGCCGCAACCGACCCCCAAAGAGGCTCCGAAGGAGGCCGCGAAGCCCCCGGTGGTAGCGGTCGCCAAGCCGGCTCCCGAGAAGCCGGCCGCCGATCTCTCCGCCGAGATCCTGCAAGCCGTAAACGGTTGGGCGGAGGCGTGGTCCAAGAAGGACGCCGATGCCTACCTCGCCTACTACGCCAAGGACTTCAAGACGCCCGGCGGCGAAGCGCGCGACAGCTGGGAAAAGACCCGGCGCGCCCGGATCAGCGCGCCGAAGTCGATCTCGGTGAGCCTGGCATCGCCCAAAGTGACCATGAACGGCGCCGATCGCGCGACGGTGACGTTCCAGCAGAATTACAAGTCGGACGTGCTCAAGTCCAATAGCCGCAAGACGCTCACTCTCATCCGGGCGGACGGCGGCTGGAAAATCCTGGACGAGAAAAGCGGCTGATGCGCGCGGTGGTCTTGTCGGTTCTGCTGTGCTGGGCCGCGGTTGCGGCGAGCGCAACCCCGGAGGACCGGCTATCGACCGTATTCCAGTCGATCGAAGCCAACCGGCTGGACGAAGCGCTGCAGCGCGTGGATGCGCTGATCCGCGAATACCCGAACTTCCGCCTGGCGCACCTCGTGCGCGGCGACCTGCTGCTCGCGCGCGCGCGCCCGCTGCAGACCTTCGGCAACGTCGCGAAGACGGTGCCGGGCGAAAAAATCGATGGGCTGCGCGAAGAGGCGCTCGCGCGGCTGCGCGCGCAGCGCCACCGCCCGGGCGACGACCGCTTGCCGCGCTACGTGCTGCAGCTTCACGCCGAGCAGAAGCACGTCCTGATGGTGGATTCGCGACGCTCGCGGCTCTACGTCTTCGGCAATGACAAGGGCACGCCGCGGCTGGTCGCCGACTACTACGTCACTCTGGGGAAAAACGGCATCGAGAAAACCCGCGAAGGCGACCAGAAGACGCCTGTCGGCGTCTATCACGTCACGGCGAACCTGCCGCGCAAGAAGCTCACTGACTTCTATGGCGCAGGCGCGTTCCCGATCAACTACCCGAACGAGTGGGACCGCCGTCAGGGACGCGGCGGCTACGGCATCTGGCTGCACGGCGTTCCCTCCGACGTTTACAGCCGCCCGCCGCGCGCGAGCGACGGCTGCATCGTGCTCGCCAACCCGGACCTCGAGTCGGTGGGGCGCCACGTGCAGGTGGGCCTCACTCCGGTGATCATCGCCGACGAAATCGAATGGAGCGACGCTGCCACCATCGCCGCCGAGCGCGCGGCGCTGGCCGGCGCGTTCGAGCAATGGCGCGCCGACTGGCAAAGCCGCGACACCGAGCGCTACCTTGCCCACTACTCGAGCCGCTTCGCGGCGCCGGGACAGGACCTTGCCGCATGGGCCGAGCACAAGCGCAAGGTGAACGGCGCGAAGCGCTGGATCAAGGTCGGCGTGTCGCGCGTGGCGATGTTCCGCTACCCTCGCGAGCGCGACTTCGTCGTGGTGACGTTCAACCAGGACTACCGTTCCGACGGCCTGTCCAACGTCATGCGCAAGCGCCAGTACTGGGTCAAGGAAGGCGCGCAGTGGAAGATCATCTACGAAGGAGCAGGATGAACCTCAAACACCTCTTCATCCTTTCGGCCGCGGCGGTCGCTCCAGGCGCGCTGGCCGCCGACCCGCAAGTGGACGTGAAGACGAGCGCCGGGACGATTCGCCTCGAGCTCTACCCGGCCAAGGCGCCGAAGACGGTGGAGAACTTCCTGCAGTACGTGCGCGACGGCCATTACAACGGTACGGTGTTCCACCGGGTCATCGACGGCTTCATGATCCAGGGTGGCGGCATGACGGCGAGCATGCAGCAGAAGCCGACCCGCAAGCCGATCGTCAACGAGGCGCAGGGCGGAATCAAGGCCGGGCTGAAGAACGAGGTCGGCACGATCGCGATGGCGCGCACCGCGGATCCGAATTCCGCCACCGCCCAGTTCTTCATCAACGTCGCCGACAACTCGTTCCTCAACTGGGGCGACCCGCGCGGCGACGGCAACGGCTACGCGGCCTTCGGCAAGGTGCTGTCCGGGATGGACGTCGTGACGAAGATCGCCAAGACGCCCAAGGGTCCCAGCGACGTTCCGCGCCAGGCGATCGTCATCGAATCGATGACCGTGGTGCCCGAGCCGAAGAAGTAGGTCCCGAGCCGTAGTGCCCACGCTGTTCATCTCCGACCTGCACCTCACCGAGGAGCGGCCGGAGGCGACTGAGCGCTTCATCGCCTTCCTGGAAGACAAGGCGCGCACCGCCGAGGCCCTCTACATCCTGGGCGACTTCTTCGAGTACTGGATCGGCGATGATGACCTCGGCGAGCCTTTCAACGCCGTGGTCGCCGGCCTGCTCGCCGACCTGACGCAGCGCGGGGTGCCGGTCAGCCTGATGCACGGCAACCGAGATTTCCTCATCGGCGAGCGATTCTGCGCCGCGACCGGGGCAAAGCTCCTCCAGGACCCCGTCGTGGAGACCATCCAGGGGGAAAAAACCCTGCTGGTGCACGGCGACACGCTGTGCACCGACGACCTTGACTACCAGGCCTGGCGGCGCAAGGCGCGCGATCCCGCCTTCCAGGCGGACTTCCTGGCGAAACCGCTTCCGGAGCGCCGGCGCGCGGTCGGACAGATGCGCGAGAAGAGCAAGCAGGTGGTGCAGGAAAAAACGGCAGAGATCATGGACGTCAACGACGAGGCGGTGCGCCAGGCGCTGCGCCGTCACGGCGTGCGCCGCCTGATCCACGGCCATACCCACCGCCCGGGCCGACACGCGCTCGAGGTCGACGGCCAGCGCTGCGAGCGCTGGGTCCTGCCCGACTGGTACGGCCGCGGCGGCTACGTCGAAGTCAGCCGGCGCGGGCCGCGCCTCGTGCGTTTTTAGGCACGTAGTTTGCTGGGCAGGGAAGCCAACCCATGCTGCTTCCCAAGAAGATCCTCACGACCGGAATCCTGGGTGCCCTCGCCTCCGCTGCTGCCGCCGCGGTCGCGAGCCGGGTGGAGAACGGCCACGCCGCGAGGCCGATGAATGCCATCGTCCATATCTATGACGGAGGTGAGCCGCCGCAGCACGACGGCCGGTACGGCCGCAATACGCTCCTCGGTCTGGGCATCCATACGGCCGCCTCGGTCTGGTGGGCGGCATTTCTCGAAGCGGCGCTCGCTGCGCAACCGCGTCCGCAACGACTTGCGACCGCCTCGGTGCTCTCGGCGATCGCCTACGTGGTGGACTACTACGTCGTTTCCAAGCGCTTCAGGCCCGGATTCGAGACCTGCCTGTCGCCGCGCGCGATGTTCGCGGTCTACGCGGCGCTGGCCGCCGGGTTTGCCTTCTCAGGCAGCAAGCGTCGTGCGCTGATCCGAAAGCGGCAGAACCAGCGTAAAGGTGCTGCCTTCGCCGGGCACGCTCGCGAGCCCGAGCTCGCCGCCGAGGAGCCGCGTCAGCTCGCGGCTGATCGATAAGCCGAGCCCGGTGCCGCCGTACAGGCGGCTGGTCGTACCGTCGGCCTGACGGAAAGCTTCGAAGATGAGCTGCTGCTTGTCCGCGGCGATGCCGATTCCCGTGTCGCTCACCGCGAACGCGACGTAGCCCGGCGCGCCCGGTGCGATGCGCAGGGCCACGCTGCCGCGGCTGGTGAACTTGAAAGCGTTGGCGAGCAGGTTCTTCAGCACCTGCTTCAGCCGCCCGGCGTCGGTGCGCAGCGTCGGCGGCAGCGCCGGATCGATGTGGATCGAGAAGGCGAGGCTCTTGTCGTGCGCCACCTGCTGGAAAGTGCGCTCGAGCTCCTCGCGCAGGTCGGCGAACCGGGCCGGCGCGACGTTCAACGCGGTGACGGCGCCGGATTCGATCTTCGCCAGATCGAGCAGGTCGTTGATCAGCGAAAGCAGGTCGAGGCCGGAGGCGTGGATGGTCTGGGCGAATTTCACCTGCTTGGCATCGAGCTTGCCGCCGGGGTTGTCGGCGAGGAGGCGCGCGAGGATCAGCAGGCTGTTGAGCGGCGTGCGCAGCTCGTGCGACATGTTGGCGAGGAACTGCGACTTCGCTTCGTTCGCCTTCTCCGCGGCCTGCTTGGCTTCCTCGAGCTCGGCGGTGCGCTCCCGCACGCGCGATTCCAGCTCCGTCCTGGCGCGCTCGAGCTGTTTCAGAGCCACGCTCAACACCAGCCCGGTGAACACCAGCGTGCTGACGAAGAGCGGCAGCAGCACGAACGACTCCTGCGGCATGGACCAGAGCGCGATCGCGCACACCGCCGCGGTCGCGGTGGTCACCTCCCGCTGCTCGAAGCGGAACGCCGCCCAGACGATGAACGGCACGATGAGGAAGGCGCGCTCGAAGCCGGCGCTCAGCACGAGCTGGCTGGCGCCGAGCAGGACGACGCCGAACACGCCCGCCTCCAGCAGCTTGCCGGGCGTCCAGGTCGTGGCGCGCGGCGCGAGCCAGCCCAGGATCAGCGGCGCGAAGGCCAGCACGCCGCAGAGATCGCCCTGCCACCAGGTCGCCCAGTTGCCCGCCAGCTCGACCGCCGACATCTCGTAGAACGCGCCGAGCGGCAGCAACGCGAAGGTCGGCGCGATGGCGCAGCCGAGCGCGGCGATCAGCACGAATCGGACGACGTGCGCGACGGTCTCGAAGCGGTGCAGCACCCCGATGTGCTCGCGCACAAGGCCCGCGATCGCCAGGGTTTGCAGCGTGCTGCCCGTAGCGATGATGGTCGAGGCGGCGTAGGCCCAATCGATGGTGATATTGGCGGCGAAGCTTCCCGCCCAGACCGCCGGCCACAGACGGCCCCCGCCCAGCAGCAGGGCGGCCACGGCGATGCCCGACGGCGGCCAGATGGCGGTCGCGTATCCCGGCGGAATCGCCGCCAGCAGCGAGAGCTTCGCCGCGCCGAAGTAGGCGGCCGCGACTAGGAGAAACTGGGCTGTTCCGCTTCCAGTCCTCGCTGCAGGTCCTCTTTCAGGTCCGATACCGCCTCCAGGCCGACCGCGACGCGGATCAGGCCATCGGTAATGCCGGCGGCCGCGCGCGCTTCCGGCGATATCCTGCCATGGGTGGTGCTCGCGGGATGGATGATGGTGGTCTTGACGTCGCCCAGGTTGGCGGTCAGGGACATGAGCCGCGTCGAGTCGATCACGCGCCAAGCCGCGGCGCGGCCGCCCTCCACCTCGAACGAGACCACCGCGCCGCCGCCGCGCTGCTGGCGCTTCGCCAGCTGGTGCTGGGGGTGGGACTCAAGTCCCGGGTAATGGACGCGCGACACTTTGGGGTGGCTTTCCAGCCAGCGCGCAAGCTCCAGCGCCGCAGCCGACTGCGCCAGCATCCTGAGCTCGAGGGTCTCCAGCCCTTTCAGCACCACCCACGCGTTGAACGGCGAGAGCGTCGGCCCCGCGGTGCGCAGGAAGGTAGTCATCGGATCGCCGACCAGGGCTTTGGAGCCGGCGACGGCACCCGCGATCACCCTGCCCTGCCCGTCGAGGTACTTGGTCGCCGAGTGAATCACCAGATCGGCGCCGAGCTCCAGCGGCCGCTGCAGCGCGGGGGTGCAGAACACGTTGTCGACGGCGAGCAGCGCGCCCGCTCCTTTCGCCACCTTGGCCAGGGCAGGAATGTCCGAGATCTCGGTGAGCGGATTGGACGGCGTTTCGAGAAAGAAGAGTCTGGTGTTTTTCTTGACGGCGCGCGCCCACTCGTCGGTCCGGGTGGGAGAAACATAGCTGGTCTCGATGCCGAAGCGCGAGAAAATCGTGTTGAAGAGCTGGATGGTGGCGCCGAACACCGCGTTGGAGCACACCACGTGGTCGCCGCTCCTGAGGTGCACCATCGCCGTGGCGAGGATCGCCGCCATGCCCGAGGCAGT
The DNA here is from genome assembly GCA_036559525.1 of Burkholderiales bacterium. Taxonomy (GTDB): domain Bacteria; phylum Pseudomonadota; class Gammaproteobacteria; order Burkholderiales; family SG8-39; genus SCGC-AG-212-J23. The sequence goes on along the minus strand of DATBSZ010000273.1, from coordinate 49,829 downwards.
GCCCACGCAGCTCTCGGCGCCTTCGAGCGCCGCCAGCCGGTCCTGGAACATCGAGACCGTGGGGTTGGTGTAGCGCGTGTACACCATCCCGGCGTCTTCGCCGGCGAAGCGCGCCGCGGCCTGCTTCGCATTCTTGAATACGAAGCTCGAGGTGAGGAACAGCGCCTCGGAGTGCTCCTGGAACTCGGTGCGCGCCGTGCCCGCGCGTACGCCCTTGGTTGCCAGCTCGTAGTCTTTTGCCATAAAAAAACCCGGCCTCTCTTTCCTAGCGGACCGGGTTCTCTCGGCACGCTTTAGCGGAATTTGTAACGCGCCCGCAAGCTGTGGCTCAAATCGGCGCGAAAGAAGAATTATATATCAGGCAGCCAAATTCAGGTCCAGCTGCGGCGCTTCGTCGTCGCCGGAATCGCGCTTGGCGTGGCGCCGGATCTCGATGGAGCGCAGGTAGTCGGTGGTGATGTCGCCGGTGATGTAGATCCCGTCGAAGCACGAGGTCTCGAAGCTCGTGAGCTTCGGGTTGCAGCGTCGCACCGCGTCCTTGAGGGCATCGAGGTCCTGGTAGACCAGCGCGTCGGCGCCGATCTCGCGCGCCACCTCGTCTTCGCTGCGGTGCGCGGCGATCAGCTCGGCGCGCGTCGGCATGTCGATGCCGTAGACGTTCGGGAAGCGCACCGGCGGCGCGGCCGAGGCGAAGAACACCTTGCGCGCGCCGGACTCGCGCGCCATCTGCACGATCTCGCGGCTGGTGGTGCCGCGCACGATGGAATCGTCGACCAGCAGCACGTTCTTGCCGCTGAACTCCATCGCCATCGGGTTCAGCTTCTGGCGCACCGAGCTCGTGCGCACCGCCTGGCCGGGCATGATGAAGGTGCGGCCGATGTAGCGGTTCTTGACGAAGCCCTCGCGGTAAGGCACGCCCAGGCCCACGGCGAGCTGCAGCGCCGAAGGCCGGCTCGAGTCCGGGATCGGGATGACCACGTCGACCTGAAGGTGGCGGTACTGGCGCCGGATCTTCTCCGCGAGCTTTTCGCCCATGTTGAGCCGCGACTCGTATACCGAAGCGCCGTCGATCAACGAGTCGGGGCGCGCGAGGTACACGTACTCGAAGATGCACGGGTTCAGGCTCGCGTGCGGCGCGCACTGCTGGTGGTGGAACCTGCCGTCCTCGTCGAAGAACACCGCCTCGCCGGGCCCGATGTCGCGCAGCACCCGGAAGCCGAGCGCGTCCACCGCTACCGACTCGGAGGCGACCATGTATTCGGTGCCGGCGTTGGTCTCGTTGTAGCCGATCACCGCCGGGCGGATGCCGAACGGATCGCGGAACGCGAGCACGCCGTAGCCGGCGATCATCGCCACCACGGCGTAGGCGCCGCGCACGCGGCGATGGACGTTGGCCACCGCGGTGAAGATCGTCTGCGGATCGAGCCGCAGCTTCACCGAGGCCTGTTCCAGCTCGTGCGCGAGCACGTTGACCAGCACCTCGGAGTCCGACCCGGTGTTGATGTGCCGGCGGTCGGCGCGGAACATCTCCTCCTTCAGCTGATCGGAATTCGTCAGGTTGCCGTTGTGGCCGAGCACGATGCCGAAGGGCGAGTTGACGTAGAACGGCTGCGCCTCGGCCGCGTTGAACGCCGAGCCTGCGGTCGGGTAGCGGCAATGTGCGATGCCGACGTTGCCCGGCAGCGAGCGCATGTTGCGGGTGCGGAACACGTCGCGCACCGTTCCCGGCGCCTTGTACATATGGAAGGAGTTGCGCTCGGACGTGACGATGCCGGCGGCGTCCTGGCCGCGATGCTGGAGCAGCAGGAGCCCGTCGTAGAGCAACTGGTTGACGGGCGAACGGGCGACGATTCCGAGGATCCCGCACATGGGAGACGCGTTCCCGGGTGTGGTTAAGGGTTAATTATATTTCAAGCGACTTGCGAGCGCGGGCGGCAGCCAGGGCTTGAGCTGGATCACCGTCTGGGCGAGCGAATAGCCGGTTGCCGAGTCCTTCCAGATGGGCGTGGCCGGAAACGAGGTGAGGCCCGCGATCACGGCAAAAGCAACGACCAGCACCAGCCCGCGCATCAGCCCGAACAGCGCGCCGAGCCAGCGGTCCAGGCTTTGCAGGACGGAGACCCTGATGAACTTGGTGACCAGCGCCGTCAGCAGGGTCACGAGGACGAGCGTCCCGACGAAGACCAGCAAGAACGCCCCCACCACGCGGAACTCCGGCCGCATGTTGGCCGGGAAAGTCTCGGAGAGCGGCGCGGCGAGCAGATTGGCGGCGAGGAAGGCCATGATCCATCCGGCGAGGGAGAGCACCTCGTGCACCAGCCCGCGCCACGCTCCCCAGGCGATCGAGAGCAGCAGCACCACGATGACGCCGTAGTCGAGCCAGGTCATCCGGCTTTCGGCGCCACGGCTCCGGGCTCGAAGCCGAGCCCTTTGAGCTGCTCCAGCGCCTTCTCGGCCGCTTCGCGCGTGGCGAACGGCCCGGCGCGCACGCGCGTCAGATTGCCCTGCATCGCCTCTGTGGTGTAGGGCATCTTCGCCGACTCGAGCTTGGCGATCGCGCCCTGCGGGCTGGCAAAGGCGCCGACCTGGACGACGAATTCCTCTTTTGGAGCCGCGTCGGCCTTCTTCCTGGGCGGCAATTTCGGGGCGAAGGGCGTGTCATCTTCGCCGGGAATGCGCACGTTGACCGCAGAGGGCGTTCCGCGCGGCTCGGGGTCGAACACCATCGGCAGAACGATCACCGCGGCGAGCACCAGCGCGACCGCGCCGACGAGCCGCCTGCGTCCCCTGCGCTTCAGCGTTTCGACGTCTTGTTTTTCTGCAGCCATGCCATCACTTCGCCGACTGTGAGGAAGGAACCGAACACGACGATCTTATCACCCTCCTCCGCGCGTCCCTTTGCCGCGACGAACGCTTGCGTCGGAGATTCGAACTTTTCCACCGCCCCATCAATATTTCTCGCCAGCTCCTCCGCGGACGCGCCGCGCGCACCCGGCAGCGAAGCGAAATGCCAGCGCGTGATGCGCGGCGCGAGCGCGCGCAGCACCCCGGCGATGTCCTTGTCGCGAAGCATCCCGCACACGGCAATGCTTTCGCTTGAATAGCCTGAGCTCAGCAGATTGTCGGCGAGGGTCTGCGCGGCCTCCACGTTGTGCGCAACGTCGAGGATCACCTGCGGCCGGCCAGGCAGTACCTGGAAACGCGCCGGCAGCGTCACCTCGGCAAGCCCGCGTCGCACGTCCTGCATGGCGATGGCGAGCTCGATCGCGTCGAGCGCGCACAGCGCCGCGGCGGCGTTCCGCAGCTGAATGCTTCCCCGCAGCGCCGGGTGGGCGAGCCCGGCCCGCTGGCCGCGCGGACCCCAATAGGTCCACTGGTTTTCCTGCCGGGTAAAGCCGAATTCCTTTCCGAGCAGCAGCTTCTCTGCCGCGGCGCGCATCACCGACTGCGGCGGATCCGGCTCGGCGATCACCGCCGGCCGGCCGGCGCGGAAGATGCCCGCCTTCTCGCGGCCGATCGACTCGCGGTCCGGGCCCAGGTAGTCCACGTGGTCGATACCGACGCTCGTCAATACCGCGCAGTCGGGATCGAGCACGTTGACGGCGTCGAGTCTGCCACCAAGGCCGACCTCTAGCACTGCAGTCTCAATCTTCTCTCTAGCAAAAACCCAAAACGCTGCCAGCGTGCCGAATTCGAAGTAGGTCAGCGGGACGCCGCCCCGCGCTCGCTCGACCGCCGCGAACGCCTCGCACAGCGCAGTGTCTTCCAGCTCAACACCCGCGATGCGCACTCGCTCGTTGTAGTTGACGAGGTGCGGCGAGGTATAGAGGCCGGTGCGGTAGCGGCCGGCGCGCAGAATCGACTCGAGCATGGCGCAGGTCGAGCCCTTCCCGTTGGTTCCGCCGACCGTGATCACCGGGCACTGCAGGCGGATGTTCATTCGCGCGAGGACTTCCCTCACCCTGTCCAGGCCAAGCGCAATCGGCTGGGGATGCTGGCGCTCGATGAAGGCGAGCCACTCGTCCAGGCTTTTCACGCAAGACCCCGCTGGTAGATCGCGCGCACGGTGTCGATCGTATCGGCTTCCTCCGGGCGCTTGTCCGGGCGGTAGCCTTTGACGCGCGCGAAGCGCAGCGCCATTCCGCCGGGATAGTGCGGGCTTCCCTGGACGTCGTTGAAAGCGATCTCGACCACGAGCTCCGGGCGCACGTGCACCGTCCATTCGTCCCGGCCCGTTTCGCGTGCTTGAAGCTCGCGCGTCTGCCACTCGAGCAACTCATCGGTGAGGCCCTTGAAGGTCTTGCCGAGCATCACGAAGCCGCCCGTCTTCGGATCGCGCGCCCCGAGGTGCAGGTTGGAAAGCCGGCCGCGGCGCCGGCCGCTGCCCCACTCCGCGGCCAGCACCACGAGGTCGAGCGTGTGCGCGCTCTTGATCTTCAGCCAGCCGGCGCCGCGGCGACCGGATTCGTACGGCGCGGCGGGCGCCTTCGCCATCAAACCTTCGTGGCCCCGCGCCAAGGCATCGGCCTGGAACGCCTCGGCCATTCCCAGGTCACCGGTGGTAAGGGAAGGCGCCAGGAGCGCCTTCGGCAGCGACTCCTCCAGGACCCGGCGGCGCGCGGCGGCACCACGGTCAACGAGGGCCTCGCCGTCGCGCAGCAGGCAGTCGAAAAAGAACACCGAAAGCGGCAGCTCGTCGCGCAGCGCCTCGACCTCGAGCTTGCGGCCGAAGCGCCGCATGGTGATCTGAAACGGGTGCGGTCGGCCGTCGGCACGCAGCGCAATCGCTTCACCGTCGAGAATCAGATCAGCATCAATCATTCTCAGCTCGGAAACCACTTCCGGCACCCGCGCGGTGACGTCGTTCAGGTTGCGCGTGAACACGCGGATTTCACCGCCGGACTTGTGCACCTGGATGCGCGCGCCGTCCAGCTTCCATTCGAGGAGCGCTTCGCCGAGCTGCGCGAGCGCGGCGGCAAGGTCCTCGGCGGGCTGGGCGAGCATCGGCAGCACCGGCTGCATCAGGCGGATCGAGAACCGCTCCAGAGCCTTGGCGCCGCCGGCGAGCGCCGCACAGGCGACGGGCGCGATGCCGCCGGCGAAGGTTGCTGCCCGCCGCACCTCGGCCGCAGGCAAGCCGGCCGCCGCGGCGACCGCCTCGAGCATTACGCCTTCGAGCGCACCTTGGCGCAGCTCCCCGACGATCAGCCGCAGCAGAAAGTCTTGCTCCTCTGCCGTTGCCTTCCCGAATAGTTCCTTCAACCGGCGCTCGCGAGTGGACGCGGCCCCCTTGCCCTTGACGGTCTTGAGATCCTGGAACGCGCGATCCACGTCCATGACGGAGAGGCTGGGGACCGACGCCGGGCGGCCCATGGCGGCCTTGAGGCTCGAATAGCCGAGGGCGAGCTTGCCCTGGCGCATGTCGCCGCTGAGATAAGGGAGCGCGATCTCGATCTCGTCGGGCGAGAGCGAACGCAGGCATTCGGCGATCAAGCGGGTCTTCTCCAGACGGCTGGACGTCGCCGCCACGGTGCTCGAGGTCTTCACGACCTCCGCAAGCAACGTCACGCCGGTGTTTCGGCGGGCAGCCCCTGCAGGAGAGAAAGCACGGCATGCAGCTTGTCGCGCAGCTGGCGGCGGTCGACGATCATGTCGATCGCGCCCTTCTCCAGCAGGAACTCGGCGCGCTGGAAGCCTTCGGGCAGCTTCTGACGCACGGTCTGCTCGATAACGCGCGGCCCGGCGAAGCCGATGAGCGCCTTGGGCTCGGCGATCACCACGTCGCCAATCATGGCGAAGCTCGCCGACACCCCGCCCATCGTCGGGTCGGAGAGCACCGAGACGAACGGCAGCCCGCGCTCGGCAAGGTCGGTCAGCGCCGCCGTGGTCTTCGCCATCTGCACGAGCGACAGCGCGCCTTCCTGCATGCGCGCTCCGCCCGAGGCGGTGACGCAGACGAAAGGCATTTTCTGCTCGATCGCCACTCGCACCCCGCGCACGAAGCGCTCGCCGACCACCGAGCCCATCGAGCCGCCCATGAAATCGAACTCGAACGCCGCGCACACGATGCCGAGCGCCTTGATCGAGCCCTGCATCACCACCAGCGCGTCGCCTTCAGCGGTCTCCTCCTGGGCTTCCGCCAGCCGCTCGCTGTAGCGGCGCGAGTCCTTGAACTTGAGCGGGTCGAGCGGCAGCACCTCCGAGCCGATCTCGAAGCGGCCGTCGGGGTCGAGCAGCGCGTCGAGCCGCGGCCGCGCGCCGAGGCGCTCGTGGTGGCCGCACTTCGGGCACACGTTGAGGTTCTTCTCGAGGTCAGTGCTGTAGAGCACCGCGTCGCAGGCCGCGCACTTGGTCCAGAGGCCCTCCGGCACGGTCTTGCGCGCCCCCGGGCCGGTGCGCTGGATCTTCGGTGGCAGGAGTTTCTGTAACCAGCTCATCCGTCGAGCGCCTGTCTGATGGGTTTCAGGAACGCCTTGACGCGTGCGACCGCGCCGTCGGCGGTGCCGGCTTCAATTTCCTGAATGATACGGCTTCCAATGACGACTGCATCGGCGGACTGCGCCACGCGGCGCGCCGATTCGGCGTCGCGGATGCCGAATCCCACTCCGATCGGCAGCTTGGTCGCGGCGCGGATCGCCGGAATTTTCGAGCTGACCTCCGAAAAATCGAGGTGACCTGCCCCGGTGACGCCACGCAGCGAAACGTAGTAGAGGTAGCCGCTGCCGACCCGGGCGACCTGCTGGATACGCTTCTCGGTGGAGGTCGGTGCGAGCAGGAAGACCGGATCGATGCCGTGCTTCTTGGCAAGCGCAGCGAACTGCTCGCACTCTTCCGGCGGGTAGTCGACGACGATCACGCCGTCGATGTCGGCGGCCTTGGCCGCGGCGACGAACTTCTCCACGCCCATCGCTTCGATCGGGTTGGCGTAGCCCATGAGGACGATCGGGGTTGCGTTATCGCTTTTTCTGAATTCAGCTACCAACCTCAAGACATCGGAAAGGCCAACCCCGTGCTTTAGCGCGCGCTCGCCGGCGCGCTGGACCACCGGGCCGTCGGCCATCGGGTCGGAGAACGGCACGCCGAGCTCCAGGATGTCGGCTCCCGCCTCGACCAGCGCGTGCATGAGCGGCACGGTGAGCGAAGGATGCGGGTCGCCCGCGGTGATATAGGGGATGAGTGCTTTGCGCTTGTCGCGCGCCAGCGCCTGGAAGCGGCCCTGGATTCGCGACATCAAAGCTTCTTCCCCGAGCGCTCGGCGACGGTGTGCAGGTCCTTGTCGCCGCGGCCGGACAGGTTCACCAGAAGAATCGCGTCCTTCGCCATGGCCGGCGCCATCTTCATCGCCTGCGCCACCGCGTGCGCCGATTCGAGCGCCGGAATGATGCCCTCGGCGCGGCACAGCTCGTGGAACGCCTTGAGCGCCTCCTCGTCGTCGATGGCGACGTACTCGGCGCGACCGCTGTCCTTGAGCCAGGCGTGCTCGGGGCCGACGCCCGGATAGTCGAGCCCCGCCGATACCGAGTGCGTGTCGGTGATCTGGCCATTGGCGTCCTGCAGGAGGTAGGTGCGGTTGCCGTGCAGCACCCCCGGCTTGCCCGCGCAAAGCGACGCGGCGTGCCTCCCTGTTTCCAGCCCCTCACCCGCGGCTTCCACGCCGACCAGGCGAGTCTTCTCGTGCTTGAGGTACGGGTAAAAGATCCCCATGGCATTGGAGCCGCCGCCGACGCAGGCGATCACCGCGTCGGGCTGCCGCCCCGCGAGCTCCTGCATCTGCGCGATGCTCTCTTCGCCGATGACGGACTGGAAGTCGCGCACCATCATCGGATAGGGGTGGGGGCCGGCGACGGTGCCGATGATGTAGAAGGTGCTCTCCACGTTGGTGACCCAGTCGCGCATCGCCTCGTTGAGCGCGTCCTTCAGGGTCTTGGAGCCCGACTCGACCGGCACCACTTTCGCGCCCAGCACGCCCATGCGGTGAACGTTGGCGGCCTGGCGCTTGATGTCCTCCGAGCCCATGTACACCACGCACTCCATGCCGTAGCGCGCGGCCACCGTCGCGGTGGCGACGCCGTGCATGCCGGCGCCGGTCTCCGCGATGACTCGCGGTTTCTTCATGTTGCGCGCGAGCAGCGCCTGCCCGATGGTGTTGTTGATCTTGTGCGCGCCGGTGTGGTTCAGGTCCTCGCGCTTGATGTAGATCCGGGCGCCGCCGCATTTCTCAGTCAGTCTTTTTGCAAAATAAACCGGACTCGGGCGCCCGACGTAGTGCTTGAGCTCGTAGCGGAACTCGGCCTCGAATGCGGGATCCTTGCGCGCGCGCTCGTAGGCGAGGCGCAGCTCGTCGAGCGCTGCCGTGAGCGTCTCGGCGACGAACACGCCACCGTAAGGACCGAAATGCCCGCGCGCGTCGGGCAGGTCATACATCCGCATTGCGTACCTCTGCCATGAAGGCGGCAATCTTCGCCGCGTCCTTGATGCCTTTCGCCGACTCGACGCCGCTCGACACGTCCACGCCCCAGGGTTTGACGCGCCGGATCGCCGCCGCCACATTGGCCTGGGAGAGTCCGCCGGACAGGATGACGGGTTTGTCGGTCACGGGAACCAGAGACCAGTCGAAGCTCTCGCCGACGCCGCCGTACTCCGGAACATGGCTGTCGAACAACCACGCCGCCGCGCTTGAAAAAGGGCGCAGGTATTCTAGCGCAGACACCCCTTTTTTCACTCTGCAAGCCTTGACGAAGGGCAGCCCGAACTGCGCGCAGAAATCGGGCGCTTCGTCGCCGTGGAACTGCAGCAGCGCCGGATGCACGCGGCCGATCACCTGGGAGACCTGGGCGGCGTCGGCGTTGACGAAGAGCGCCACGGTCTGCACGAACGGCGGCAGCGCGTCGCGGATTTCTCGCGCGCGCTCGATCGAGAGAAAGCGCGGGCTCGGCGGATAGAACACCAGCCCGATCGCATCCGCGCCGGCGCGCGCCGCGGCGGCTGCATCCGCAGTGCGCGTAATGCCGCAGATTTTCACCCGGGTTCTCAGATTGGCAGTCCCCATTTGGGCTGGTACTCGATTCTCTCAAGGTATAGCCCTTCCGGACCGAACGTGGGGGCCGCCTTGGCGCGATCCCCCGAGCGCAGGACCTCCTTGACCCACTGCGGCGGGTGCTTGCCCTTGCCGACGTACACCAGCGTGCCCACGAGGTTGCGCACCATGTGGTGGAGGAACGCGTTGGCGCGCACGACGAAGACTATTCTTTCACCCTCCTGATCAATCGTGAACGCATGGATGTTCCGTACCGGCGTCTTTGCCTGGCATTCGGAAGAGCGGAAAGCCGAAAAGTCGTGCTCGCCGAGGAGCAGCGCCGCGGCCTCGCGCATCTTTTCCACGTCAAGCGGCAGGTGGAACCAGCCGGCGTAGTGCGCCGAAAGCGCCGCGCGCACCGGTCGGTTGAGCAGCTCGTATCGGTAGGTGCGCGAAAGCGCGCTGTAGCGCGCATGGAACTCGTCCGCGACCTGCGTCGACCAGAGCACGGCCACCGCGTCGGGGAGGAGGGCGTTTACGCCGCGGACCCAGGCCGACTCGGGGCGCTTCACAGCGGTATCGAAGTGCGCCACCTGCATGCGCGCATGGACGCCGCGATCGGTGCGCCCCGCGGCGGTGGTGGACACTTGTGTGCCGGCAATCGAGGCGAGGGCCGCCTCAAGAGCATCCTGGACGGTGCTGCCGCCGGGCTGGGTCTGCCAGCCGAGAAAGCGGCTGCCGTCGTATTCGAGCCCTAGAGCGATCCTGCCGATGGAGAAAACCTAGCCCAGCTTGGCGAGAAGCTGCTGCGCCTGGCCTTTCTGCGCGCCGTCGCCGTCTTTCATCACCTCGTTCAGCAGCTCGCGCGCGCCGTCCTTGTCGCCCATTTCTTCGTAGGCCTTGGCCAGGTCGAGCTTGGTCGCGATTTCCTGCCACTTCGGGTCGGTGCCGGCAGGGGCGGCGGCACCCGAGTCCGCGGTGTCGAGATCGAGGCTGATGGTGGAGAGGTCGGGCCCGGCCCCGGAGACCGGCTCGGTTTTCTTCTCGGTACCGAGATCGAGGTTGAGATCGAAGGTCAGCCCGGGATCCGCGGCCGGGGCAGGCCCGGCCGACGCGGGCTTCGACTCGGGGGCTGCGGACCCCAGGTCGAGATCGAAATCGAGGCCCGCGTCCTTGGCCTGCGGGCGCGGCGCCACCACGGTTTCCTCGTCCTTTTTCTCGGTCGATCCGCTGACATCGAAGTCCAGGCCCCCGTCGGCGGACTTCGGTGCCAACTCGAGCGTGAGATCGGGCGCCGAGGCCGACACCCCCTGCGTCGCGCCGCCGATGTCGAAATCGAGCGTCGGAGCGGGCGCGGCAGGCGCTGCGGCGGCGGCCGGGAATGCTGCGGCAGCGGACGTAGCACCGGCGTACAGGCCGTTGTTCGGATCGAGGGACTTGCCGAGCACCGCCGCCTTGTCCCATTCCGGGCCGGCGCCGTTGGTCAGGTTCTTGAGTTTGAGCGCGCTCTGCTCGAAAGCTTTGGTGTCCTGGCGCTTGGCGTAGATCTCGAGGAGCTTCGCGTGCACCGGGATCCGGCTCGCGTCCTTCTGCAGCGCCTCTTTCAGGATTTCCTCGGCCTGCGCATCGCGGCCGTAGGCCATGTAGACGTCGGCCTCGGCGATCGGGTCGACCTCTTCGGCCGCCGCGGCAGGCTGGGTGCTGACTACAGGCTGGGTCGATGCCGTCGTTGCCGCACCGAGCGTCGGCTCGGTCATGCCCGCTCCCGCCGCCGCGCCAGCCGCGGCGGCGCCGATCACGCTATCCTGGAATTTGGCTTGTGCGGTCTTTTTTTTTCTCCATGCAAAGACCGCGTAAAGGAGCAGCAGCAGCACCACGCCGCCCAGCCCGGCGAGCGCCACCGGGTTGTCGAGGAACTCGTCGAGGAGGCTCGGTTCCGGTGCGGGCGGTGGCGCCGGCTTGGGAGTCGGCTTCGCCGCGGGCGCAGGCGCAGCCGGCGCAGGCGTGGGGGCGGGCTTGGGCGCTTCGACGACCGGCTTCGGCGCTTCCGGTGCGGGTTTTTCAGGAGCCTTTGCAGCCGGTGCGGGAGCCGGCACGGGCGCCGCGGGAGCGGGCTTCGCGCCGGCCTTCCTCTCCAGCTCGGCGAGCTGCTGGTTCTTGAGCTCGAGCAGCTTCTGCAGGTCGGCGACGTTCTTCTCGAGGTCGCCGATGCGCGACTGCGCCTCCTTCAGGGCGCGCTCGCGCGCCACCAGATCGTCCCCGCGCGCCGCGGCCGCGCCCGACGCAGACGGCTTTTGCGGATCGGCCTTCGAGAGCCGTACCTGATCTTGCGGAGCGGCCGGCGCTGGCGCTGCCGGCTTGGGCTCGATCGTGCCCGCAGTTTCGCGCGGGCCGGGCGCGGCTTCCGCCGTCGCCGGAACCGCGGCGAGCCGGCTGCGGTATTCGCGGAACTCGGCCATGTGCGCGCGCACGAGGCGGTTCGCTTCGTCCGCATCCACGCTGCCGATCGAATCGGCCGACGGGATGTTGAGGATGCGTCCGGCGCGCACCAGGTTCAGGTTTTCGCGAATGAAGGCGTCCTGATTCGCGCGATAGATCGCGATCAGCATCTGGTTGAGGCTGATGCCGGGCGGCAGGTTGTCCTGCGCGATCTTGCCCAGCGTGTCGCCCTTCGCGACCTCGTACGTCTTCGCGGCCCCTTCGGGTTCCTTGACCAGCTCTTCCTTGGCGGCCTCCGGTTTGGCCGCCTCTTCCTTCGCCGCCTCCGGCTGGGTTGGCTCTTCCTTTGCCGCCTCGGGCTTGGCGGCCTCTTCCTTCGCCGGCTCCGCGACAGGCGCCGGCTTTTCCGCCTCGGCGGCGGGGACCGGAGCGGCCGCAATGACCGGCGGCGCCGGGGTCGGCTCGATCGGCTTGGCTTCGACCAGCGGCGGGACCGGCTTCGGCGGCTCGGCGGGCGCAGGCTTGGCCTCGGCCGGGGCGGGCTTGACCTCGGCAGGCGCAGGCTTCGGCGCGGCGGCCATCGCGTCGCGCGCCTTGTACTCGGGCGGGTCGAGCAGGAAAGTGTATTCGCGCACCAGGCGGCCGGTCGCCCATTGCAGCTCGACGAGCAGCTCGACGAACGGCTCGTTGACCGGCTGCAGCGTGGTCACGCGAAGGATGCGCCGCCCTCCGCTACGCTCGATCGCGAAACGCATGGAGTTCAACACCGCGCCCGGCTCTATGCCCGCGGCAGCAAACGCCTCCTGCCCAGCGACGCGCGCGGTCAGGCCTTCTTCTTCGCCGGGCCGCAGCGCGACGATTTCGATTTCGGCGTTAAGGGGTTGTCCGAGCGGGGAAAGAACATGGAGCCTGCCCAGGCCCGCTGCATGCGCGGCGAACGGCGCTGCGAGCGCTAGCGCGGTTGCAAGGATCGCGGCGGTGATCGCTCTGCCCACTGTCTTGCCCACCCCTGAGTCTTCTTAGAAGGACCAAGTACCTTAACATCATGGTCTTAGGCCTGCAAATCGAGAAACTTTCTTGATTTATTACTGCTTAACCCCGGCGTCCAAAAGGATACGGACCATGCGCCGGAGGGGCTCGGCGGCCCCCCAAAGGAGCTGATCGCCCACGGTAAAGGCCGCCAGGTAGTCGTCCCCCATGGGGAGCTTGCGCAGCCGGCCTACCGGCACCGTCAGCTTGCCGGTCACGGCCGCCGGGGTGAGCTCGGCCAGCGTTTCCTCCCGCCGATTGGGGACGACTTTCACCCAGTCATGGGCGTCGGCGAGCATCCCCTCCACCTCGTCCATGGGCACCGGCCGGCGCAGCTTGATGGTCATGGCCTGGCTATGGCACCGCATCGCCCCGACGCGCACGCAGACGCCGTCCATGGGAATGGCCTTGGCTCCGTTTTTCCCATTGCCACGGCCGAGAATCTTGTTCGCCTCCGCCTGGGCTTTCCACTCCTCGCGGCTTTGTCCGTTGCCGAGGTCCTTGTCGATCCACGGCAGCAGGCTGCCGGCGAGCGGGTAGCCGATGGTTTTCCTCGGAAGATCGCGGGCGCGGATCGACTCCGTGACGTTGCGGTCGATCTCCAGGATGGCCGAGGCCGGGTCGTCGAGCAGTTGCTGCGAGCGATCGGCAATCGTCGCCATCTGCGCCACCAGGTCGCGCATCGCCGCCGCGCCCTGACCCGAGGCCGCCTGGTAGGTCATGCTCGTCATCCACTCGACCTCGTCGCGCTGGAACAGGCCCGCCATGCCCATGAGCATCAGGCTCACGGTGCAATTTCCGCCGATGTAATTCTTCGTCCCCGCCTTGATCGCGCTCTTGATGAGATCCATGTTGAGCGGGTCGAGGATGATCACGGCGTCGTCGTTCATGCGCAGCGCGCTCGCGGCGTCGATCCAGTAGCCTTTCCAGCCCTGCTGGCGCAGCTTCGGATAGATCTCGCTGGTGTAGTCGCCGCCCTGGCACGAGATGATCACCGGCAGCTTCTTCAGTTCCGCAAGGTCGGTCGCGTTCTTTACCGCCTCGGTCGCTTTCCCGATCTCCGGCCCCTTGCCTCCCGCCTGCGACGTGGAGAAGAACACCGGCTCGACATGGTCGAAGTCGCGCTCCTCGCGCATGCGCTGCACGAGCACCGAGCCCACCATTCCGCGCCAGCCGACGATTCCGACTCTCAGCATGCTCATAGTTTAAAGCGCGGCCACGACCGCGTCGCCCATTTCTTGGGTGCCGACGCGGCGCGCTCCAGGCGTGTGGATGTCGGCGGTCCTTAGTCCCGACTTGAGGACCTTTGTCACAGCGTGTTCGACGCGCTGCGCAGCCTGCGGCTGGCGCAGCGAGTAGCGCAGCATCATCGCCGCCGACAGGATGGTCGCCAAAGGATTGGCGAGGCCCTTGCCCGCGATGTCGGGCGCAGTGCCGTGGATCGGCTCGTAGAGGCCCTTGCCACGCTCGTCGAGCGATGCCGAGGGCAGCATGCCGATGGAGCCCGTCAGCATCGAGGCCTCGTCGGACAGGATGTCGCCGAACAGGTTGCCGGTGACGATGACGTCGAACTGCTTGGGATTGCGCACGAGCTGCATCGCGCAGTTGTCCACGTACATGTGAGTCAGCTCGACATCGCCGTAGCTTTTCGCCTCCTGTTGCACGACTTCGCGCCACAACTGTGAAGTCTCGAGAACGTTGGCCTTGTCGACCGAGCAGACGCGCTTGTTCCTCTTGCGCGCGGCCTCGAAAGCAACGCGGGCGATGCGCCGGATCTCGCCCTCGTTGTAGTGCATGGTGTCGAAGCCCTCGCGAATTCCCTCGACCTGGCGGATGCCGCGCGGCTTGCCGAAATAGATATCCCCGGTGAGCTCGCGCACGATCAGGATGTCGAGGCCCGACACGACCTCGGGCTTCAGCGCGGAAGCTTCCGCGAGCTCGGGATGCACGCGCGCCGGGCGCAGGTTGGCGAACAGCCCGAGCTCCTTGCGCAGCCCGAGGATCGCCTGCTCGGGGCGCTTGGCGCGCTCGAGCTTGTCGTAGCGCGGGTCGCCGACCGCGCCGAACAGCACCGCGTCGGCGGCTCTTGCCAGCTGGAGGGTGGCTGCGGGGAGCGGATCGCCCGCCGCCTCGTAGCCCGCCCCGCCGACCGGCGCCTCCGCGAATTCAAACGACAAATCCAGCTTTTGAAGAACCTTGCGCGCCTGCGCAATGATCTCCGGCCCGATGCCGTCACCGGGCAGAACCGCGATTTTCATCCTAGAAGTACCAGGGATACTGCGCCTTGCGCTGCGCCTCGAAGGCGCGGATCGCGTCCGCGTGGCGCAGCGTGAGGCCGATCTCGTCGAGGCCGTTCAGCAGGCAGTACTTGCGGAAAGGGTCGATCTCGAAACGGAACGATTTTTCGTTGTTCGTCGTGGAAACCGATTGCTGCTCCAGGTCGACCACGAGGCGGAAGCCCGGGAACGCAGCGCACTCGTGGAACAGGCGATCGACCTCGGCTTCGGAGAGGATCACCGGCAGCAAGCCGTTCTTGAACGAGTTCGTGAAGAAGATGTCCGCGAACGAGGGCGCGATGACGCAGCGAAAGCCGTAATCCAGGAGCGCCCAGGGCGCGTGCTCGCGCGACGAGCCGCAGCCGAAATTCTTGCGCGCGAGGAGGATGCTCGCGCCCTTGTAGAGCGGCTGGTTGAGCACGAATTGCGGGTCCTTGCGCCATGCCGCGAACAGTCCTTGGGCATAGCCCGTGCGCTTGATCGACGCCAGATATTGCTTCGGAATGATCTGGTCGGTGTCGACGTTGGCGCGGTCGAGCGGCATCACCACGCCATTCAGCACGGTGAACTTCACCATTTTCTGATGTCCACGAAATGCCCGGCGATCGCGGCAGCGGCCGCCATGGCCGGGCTGACGAGGTGGGTGCGGCCTCCCGTGCCCTGCCGCCCCTCGAAATTGCGATTCGAAGTCGAGGCGCAGCGCTCGCCGGGATCGAGCCGATCGGGGTTCATGCCCAGGCACATCGAGCAGCCGGGCTCGCGCCACTCGAAGCCCGCGTCGCGGAAGATGCGGTCGAGGCCCTCGCGTTCGGCCTGCTGCTTCACCAGGCCCGAGCCGGGAACGACCAGTGCCGCACGAATATTCGATGCGATTCGTTTGCCCTTGACGACGGCAGCGGCGGCGCGCAGGTCCTCGATGCGCGAGTTGGTGCATGAGCCGATGAACACCTTGTCGATCCGGATGTCGGTGATCGGCGTGCGCGGCTTGAGGCCCATGTACTCGAGCGCCCGCTCCATGCCTTCGCGGCGCAGGCTGTCCTTCTCCTTGTCCGGGTCGGGCACGCGGTCCTCCACGGACACCACCATCTCGGGCGACGTGCCCCAGGTGACGTGGGGCCGGATCTCGCGCGCGTCGAGCGTGACTTCACGGTCGAATTTCGCGTCCGGATCGCTCTTCAGCGTGCGCCAGTAGCCGGCCGCGCGCTCCCAGTCGGAGCCCTGCGGCGCGAACTTGCGCCCCTTGATGTACTCGAGCGTGGTTTCGTCGACCGCGACCATGCCGGCGCGCGCGCCGGCCTCGATCGCCATGTTGCACACCGTCATGCGGCCTTCCATCGACAGCGCGCGGATGGTGCTGCCGGCGAACTCGACGGCGTGGCCGGTGCCGCCGGCGATTCCGATGCGGCCGATGATCGCGAGCACCACGTCCTTCGCCGTCACGCCGCGCGCGAGCGGACCTTCGACGTTCACGCGCATGTTCTTCATCTTGCGCGTGACCAGGCACTGCGTGGCCAGCACGTGCTCGACTTCGGAGGTGCCGATGCCGTGGGCGAGACAGCCGAAAGCGCCGTGCGTGCTCGTATGCGAGTCGCCGCAGACGACCGTCATCCCCGGCAGGGTCGCGCCCTGCTCCGGCCCGATGACGTGGACGATGCCCTGGCGCTTGTCGAGGTACGGGAAATACACCTTGGCGCCGAATTCCTTCATGTTGGCGTCGAGGGTTTCGATCTGCAGCCGGGCCATCGGGTCGCGCACGCCCGCGATACCCTGGTTCCAGTCGGTGGTCGGCGTGTTGTGATCGGCGGTGGCGACCACCGATTCGATGCGCCAGGGCTTGCGACCGGCGCCGCGCAGGCCCTCATAGGCCTGCGCGCTCGTCACTTCATGGACGAGGTGGCGGTCGATGTAGAGCAGCGCCGTCCCGTCGTCCTCGACGTGGACGACGTGGCTTTCCCAAAGCTTGTCGTAGAGCGTCTTTCCCAAGCATGGGATTTTAGATTATTTGCCGGCGCCTGCGCCGCTCTTGGCAGCGGTGTAGAGCGGCATCACCTTCTGCGCATAGTTCCGCAGGTCGTTGATGCGGTCTTCGTGCGGCGGATGCGTCGAGAGCCACTTCGGCGGCTGGCTGCCGCCCAGCTTCGCCATCTTCTCCCAGAGGCTGACCGCCGCGTTCGGATCGAACCCCGCCCGGGCGGCAAGCTCGATGCCGATGCGATCGGCCTCGGTCTCGGCCTGGCGCGAATTCGGCAGGTTGAGCGTCACGTTGGCCACCTGTCCGGCGACACTCTGCCCGAGCTCGCCGATGCCGAACAGCGCGCCGACCAGGCCGATGCCCATCTGCGTTCCCATTTGCCGGGAGATCTGCTCGCGCGAGTGCTCCCGCAGCGCGTGCGAGATCTCGTGGCCCATGACCGCGGCAATTTCGTCATCGGTCGCGTTGAGCTTCTGGATCAAGCCGGTGTACATCGCCATCTTTCCGGCCGGCATGCACCATGCGTTCACCTCGTCCAGGGAAATGACGTGAACTTCCCAGGGCCACTTCGCCGCGTCGGGCCTGAACGCACCGGCCTGCGCAACGAGGCGCTTGGTGATCGCCTGCACGCGTTGCACCTGCGCCGGCTCCTTGTCCAGCACGCCCTTCTTCTGCGCTTCGGCCATCATCTGCGCGTATGCCTTCTGCGCTCCGGCGTTGACCTCGTCGGCCGAGACCAGGAAGCGTTGATCGCGGTCGACGCCGACCACGCCGGCCTGCGTTGTCTCCGCGGTCTGACAGCCGGAAAGGACTGCCGCTGCGGCAGCGGCGGCAACGACAATTGCACGAATCATGTTGACCTCTCAACGTTTGGCAGACTGTTCTGTTTGACAGCTCACAGCCCGGCCCGTTTCAGCCTGGCAGCAAAGAATGCGCCCGCAGCCGCCGCCATTGCGCTCACCGAAAAGGCGAGCGGCGCCCCTCCTCCGGCCCATGCCCAGCCGGCCAGCACCAGCCCTGCGGCGGCGCCGGCGCCGTAGGTGAAACCGGAAAAGAGTGTCTGGCCGCGGGCTTGCGCGCCCTCGGGGAACACGCGCTGCACCGCGGCGACGCTGGCCGCGTGGAACGAGCCGAAGGTTGCGGCATGCAGCAGCTGCGCCAACAGGACTATCCACGCCTGCCCGGCGCCCCACCCGATGGCGGCGAAGCGCAGGACCCCCAGGAGCAGGCTCGCGACCAGCACGCTCGAAAGGGCGAATCGCCGGAAAAGCGCCGGCAGGTAGAGAAACACCACGATCTCGGCGAGCACGCCGGCGGTCCAGAGCATGCCAATGGTCGTCGCGCTGTAGCCGAGCGCCTCGAGGTGCAGGCTCAGGAAGGCATACAACGCGCCGTGCGCAACCGCGTTGCAGAAGCCGGCGGCAAAGAGCGCGCGCACTTCAGGGCTGACCCGGAAAGTGGCCGCTCGGGATGGCCCGAGCGGCTTGATCGAAGGCAGCGCGAGCGCCATGGCCAGCGTAAAGAGGGCGAACAAGACGAGCACCGCCGGCAGCGTCGATACCGGCTGGGCGTCCAGCCACACCCCGCCGGCGAGCACCACGGCGATGAAGCCTACCGAGCCCCAGAGCCGAATCGGCCCGTAGCGACCCGATTGCCCGGCGAGCGAGCCGAGCGTGATCGCCTCGACGATCGGCAGCGCCCCCGCGGAGAACACGCTCATCAGCGCGATCAGGAGGGCAACATTCTCCGTAAAGGGCAGGAGCGCGAACGCAAGCGCGGTCACTGCGCTGGAGAATGCGACGATCGCGCGGTGCGCGCCGGTCCGGTCGGCAAGCCAGCCCCACGCGCCGGGCGCGACGATGCGGACGAGCGGCGGCAGCGCGAGCACCCAGGCGATCTCCACCGCGCTCAAGCCGCGGCCGGCGAGGTAAAGCGGGAAATACGCCACGTACACGCCGGCATACGCGAAAAACGCAAAGTAGAACGCGGAAAGACGAAACCCCATTTCTTAAACTAGCATCGCTCCCGATGTCGCGCGGCGCCTTCTACGTCCTGTTCACGGCTTCGGGCTTCGCCGGCCTGATCTACGAGTCGGTGTGGACGCACTACCTGAAGCTCTTTCTCGGCCACGCGGCGTACGCGCAGTCGCTGGTGCTCGCCGTATTCATGGGCGGAATGGCCGCCGGCGCAGCCTGGTGCGGCCGCCGCTCGGCCCGCCTCGCGAACCCGCTCGCCGCCTACGCGATCGTGGAGGCGGCCGTCGGCATCGCGGCTCTCGTTTTTCATCCGGTGTTCGTCGCGGTGACCGATTGGTCGTACGACCGCCTGCTGCCCGGGCTGGGCAACGAGTGGCTCGCCCTCGGCGCGAAGCTCGCCGTGTCGGCGCTCCTCATCCTGCCGCAGTCGGTGCTGCTCGGCATGACCTTCCCGCTGATGAGCGCTGGGCTGGTGCGCGCGCATCGCGCCGCGGCCGGCGAGTCGGTGGCGATGCTGTATTTCACCAACAGCCTCGGCGCGGCCGCGGGCGTGCTTGCGAGCGGCTTCGTGCTGATCGCCTGGGCGGGCCTCCCCGGCACGCTGCGGACCGCGGGCGTTCTCAATCTCGTGATCGCCGGGGTGGTATGGCTTCTCGCGCGGCCTGCCCGCCACGAACCCCTCAAGAGAGTTTCTGTTTCAGAAAGCAATCTTGGCCTGCTCCTCGCGATCGCTTTCTTCACCGGCCTGGCGTCGTTCGTCTACGAGATCGGCTGGATCCGCATGCTCTCGCTCGTCCTCGGCGCCTCGACGCATTCATTCGAGCTGATGCTCGCCACCTTCATCTTGGGCCTCGCCCTCGGCGGCCTCGCCGTGAGGCGGCGCGCCGATGCCGCCGCCGACCCGGTGCGCTTGCTCGCCGGGGTGCAGGTCGCGATGGGCCTCGCTGCGCTCGCGACGCTGCCGGTGTACGACTTCACGTTCTCGCTCATGGAGGTGCTGCTGAAGGGCCTGGCGCGCAGCGAGACCGGCTACCTGCTGTTCAATCTTTCGGGCGCCGCGATCGCCGCGATGGTCATGCTGCCGGCCACCTTCTGCGCCGGCATGACGCTGCCGCTCATCACCGCCGCGCTCCTGCGCCGCGGCGCGGGCGAGGCGGCGATCGGCCAGGTGTACGCCGCCAACACCCTCGGCGCGATCGCCGGTGTCGTGCTGGCGGTGCACGCGGGGCTGCCGCTGCTCGGCTTGAAGGGGACGCTGATCGCGGGGGCACTCGTCGATGTGGCACTGGGCCTGGTTCTTCTTCAGTTTGTGAAAAGAACCTACATCCAGGTTGCTGTTGTCTGCGGCGTGCTGTTCCTCGCGGTAGGAATCGGAGTGGAGCTCGACGTGCACAAGATGACCGCCGGGGTCTTCCGCCACGGCGAGCTCCAGACCTCGCAGGACGCCACGATCCTCTTCAACAAGGACGGCAAGACCGCCACGGTGCACCTGGTGAGGTACTCCGACGCCACGAGCCTGCGCACCAACGGCAAGTCCGACGGCTCGATCAACCTGAACCCGGCCGGCGAGCGCGGCACCGACGAGATCACGATGGTGCTCACCGCCGCGCTGCCGCTCGCGCTCAAGCCGGGCACGAAGAGCGCGGCGGTGATCGGCATCGGCACCGGGCTCACCACCCACACCCTGCTGCAGAGCCTGGACATCGAGCGCGTCGAGACCGTCGAGATCGAGTCGGCGATGGCCGAGGCCTCGCGCGGCTTCATGCCGCGCAACAGCGGCGCGTTCGCCGACCCGCGCGGCGCGATCCTGATCGACGACGCCAAGAGCTTCTTCTCGACGCGCAACCGCCGCTACGACCTGATCATCTCGGAGCCCTCCAACCCCTGGGTGAGCGGCGTGTCGAGCCTATTCACGCGCGAGTTCTACCGCCGCATCCGCAAGCACCTCAACCCCGGCGGGCTGCTGGTGCAGTGGATCCAGCTCTACGAGATGGACGCTTCGCTCGTCGCCACCGTGCTCGGCGCGCTCGGCGCGGAGTTCCCGCACTACGCGGTGTTCGCGGCGAGCGACTACGACCTGCTGATCATGGCCGGCGACGCGCCGGTGCCGCTCGAGGCCCAGGCGGGCGTGTTCGAGCACCCGGGCGTGGCGAAGGAGCTCTGGACGGTGCACGTCCTCACAGCCGGCGACCTCGACGCGCGCTATCTCGGCAGCCGCGCCACGCTCGAGCCGCTGTTCGCGAGCTACGGCATGCCGGCGAACTCGGACTACGCGCCGGTGCTCGATCTCAACGCGGCGCGCCATCGCTTCATGGACAAGAGCGCCGCCGACGTCGTAGCGCTCCTCAACGCAGAGCTGCCGCTGCTCGAGCTGATCGAGCGCGATCGCAGCCGGCGCGCGATCAACCCGCTCTTCAAGGGCGCGTATGCGTTCGAGCGGGTCGAGAACACACGCCTGGCGTGGTACGCGCGCGACTTCCTGCTGCGGCCTCGCCCGCCGGTGCCCGAGTCGGTGCCGCGGGAGCTGCAAAAGGACCTCGAGCTCGTCAAGCTGCGCCTGATCGAGTGCCGTGACCCGCGCGAGCTCGATATCTGGTTGCACAGCGCCCTGCGCGTTGCCAAAGCCCTCAATCCCTACCTGGCGCCGAGCGATCTCGCGCCGGTCTGGGCGCGCATGATGGGAAGCGCGTGCTATTCGAGCTTGCAGGAGTTCCAGCGGCGCTGGATTGCGTTGTTCCAGGCGGTGGGGGCTCGCAACGCGACGCGCATGGCCGAGCTCGCCGGCCCTCTCATCGCCGGCGAGCAGCCGCTGATCGCCGATGCGCGCGAATACCTCTTGCTGGTGGCGCTGACCGGCTACGTCGCGAGCGGCGACAAGGGGAAAGCGCTCGAGCTCTGGAAGACCTACGGCTCGGGCACGCGCGCCGCGCGGCCGGCTTTCCGCCTGCTGCGCTGCCATGCGGAGCTTGCCACGTGCGCTGAGGCCTTCGCCTCCTACGCCGAGCGCTGAGGTCCCACGGCGAAGCGGATCGCGCCGATCACTTTCGTCACGAAACCCTCATCGTTCTCGAAGTGCCCGTCGAGAATCAACTGCGCGAGGCCGTGCACCAGCGACCAGGCGGCTGCGGCAGCGAACTTCGCTTCGGCGCCCAGTCCGGCGAACGCCGCCGTCAGGCGCCCGTGCGTCGCCTCGGCCTGCGTGCGTAATTCCGGGTACCGGTCGAGCGCGAGCTGCCCGCCGAACATGAGCCGGAACCGCTGCGGATGCCCCAGGGCGAAGCGCACATAGGCTTCGCCGAGCTCGCGTCCGGAACGGCCTTCCAGCGCCTTCCCCAGCTGGCTGAACCCTTGCGCCGCGAGCGCGGCGAGGAGCGCGTCGCGGTCCGGGAAGTGGCGGTAAGGGGCGTTATGCGACACCCCCGCCCGCCGCGCGGCTTCGCGGACGCTGAGCCCGCCGAGCCCCTCTTTCTCGATCAGCTTGCCGGCCGCGGCCAGCACCGCTGTCCTCAGATCGCCGTGATGATATGTTGCCATTGACCACATCCTCGCACACTTATGTGGCCACTGTCTACTTCAGGCGATCGTGGCTACGCTGACTGAATCGCGCGCCGGCGCCTGAGCCAGGCCGACACGCTCTGGCGCAGCAGGGACAGGCTCTTCAGGTAGTAGATGGCACGGAACAGAAGCATCCTCGCGCGCACCGGCGTGTCGCGGTAGATATCGCCGGCCAGCACGGAAATCAGCGACTCCTGCACGCGGAACCGGTTGGACGGCTTCATGAACAGCTCCCGCAATGCCGGCGTCGTGACCCGGTAGATGAGCCAGGAGAAGACCCCGGGGCCGCGCCGCATCATCGCGTCGAAGCGCCGAAGCGCGGCGCCGGCCTTCGCCGGATGGTCGAGGCAGGTTTCGATGGTGTCCGCGCCGGCGAAGGCGCTTTGCATCGCGAGCAGCACGCCGGTGGAGAACACCGGGTCGATGAAGGTATAGGCATCGCCCAGCATCACGTAGTTTCGGCCCATGGTGCGCTCGGCAACGTAGGAGTAGTTGCCGGTGGCGGTGACCGGCGCCGTGAGCTGCGCGTCGCGCAGCCGTTCCGCGAGCGCGGGGCACAGCGCAATCGTGTCGAGGAAGAACTGGTCGGTGCCGGTCTTGCGCGTCTTCATGTAGTACGGCCAGCACACCGCGCCGACGCTGGTCGTGCCGTCGGCAAGCGGAATGAACCACTGCCAGCCATGCTCGAACCAGAACACGGTCAGGTTTCCTTCGGCCTTGCCCGGCAGCCGCTTCGCGCCGGTGAAGTGACCGTAGATGGCCGCGCTGTTGTGCTTCCGGTTGCGCCGCTTGATCCCCATCTTGCTGGCGAGAAAAGTGTCGCGGCCGGACGCGTCCACTACGAACCGGGTGTCCCAGCGCTGCTCGGCTCCGTCTTCCAGCCGCGCAGCCACCGCGGCGCCCTGCGGCGTGAATTCCACGGTCGTCACGCGGCAGGCCTCGAGCGCGCGTGCCCCCTTGCGCACCGCGTTCTTGAAGAGGATCTCATCGAATTCGGAGCGGCGCACCTGGTAAGCGGAAGGAAAGGATTTGTCCAGCGCGTGGGCAAAGTCGAAGGTCACCGGCTGCTTGTGCCAGGGAGAGACGAACTCCGCGCCGAGCTTCGGCATGCCGATGCGCTGGATCTCCGCGGCGACCCCCAGCCGCTCGAACAGCGGCAGGTTGAGCGGCAGCAGCGACTCGCCGATGTGAAAGCGCGGGTGGCGCTCTTTTTCCAGGATCACGACCTCGCGCCCGCGTTCGGCGAGCAGCGCAGCCACGGTCGACCCGGCAGGACCCGCGCCGATCACCAGCACGTCGCAGCGGTGATTAACCATATGATCTGCTTTGGCTTTGGTATTGTAGGCGCACTCTGAATCGCCCGCTGAATCGCCCGTATAATCCGATCAAAGAGCCCAACGGCCATTGGAGCGAAACATGAGCATCGTCACCACAGAGATTGCTCCGCAGACGGACGCGCTGACCGCGGAAGAGCTGGAATTGGCCCGCGTCATCGTCGCCACCCTCAAGCTGGAAATGGAGCCGGCGGAAGTCAGCCCGACCGCGCCCTTGTACGGCGACGGGCTGGGCCTCGACTCGATCGACGTGCTGGAGATCGCGCTCGCGATCTCCAAGGCCTACGGCGTCAAGCTGCGGTCCGACAACAAGAACAACGCAAGCATCTTCAGTTCCCTGCGCAGTCTCAGCCAGCACATCCAGGCGCACCGGGCGCCCTGAAATGGCGCGCCCGGCCGCCATCGCCTGGAAGGTGCTGGCCGCCGCCGCCATCGTCGGCTACCCGATCCTGATCCATGTCGGGCTCGCCGGCAGCGCCGGCGATCCGGCGCGAACCCTCCTGGTGATGGCGCCGATGGCGGCGCTGGGTTGCTGGCTCATCGCGCGCTCGCAGAAGCGGATGCTGTGGCTCCTCATCGTCGCCGGCGCCGCCGGCGCCACGTGGCTGCTCGCGCACGGCACGGGGCTGGGAACCACGGTGCTCTACGGCGTGCCTCACGCCGCGGCGTATTCCTTCATGCTGTGGCTGTTTGGCCGCACGCTGCTCCCCGGGCGGGAAGCCATCATTACCCGCTTGGCGCGCCTCGCGCGCCAAGCGCACGGCGCTACGTTGCCGCCGGCCATGGAACGCTACACGCGCAGGCTCACGGCCGCGTGGTGCGTGTTCTTCGCGGCGCAGCTCGCGGGCTCCGCGCTTCTCCTCGCCTATGGATCGCTCGAGAGCTGGTCGTTGTTCATCAACGTGCTCAGCTTCCCGCTCGTCGGGCTGATGTTCGCGCTCGACTACCTGTACCGCGTGATCCGCTACCGCCACCTGCCGCAGTCGTCGATTGCCACCGCGATACAGGCTTACGCGAAGGACCGCGCGTCGAGCTTGCTGTCGCGCTGAGGCGTCGCCGATGGCCGCTCAGCCCCTCGTTCGCCACGATCCGGATGCGCTTTTCGCGCAGCGGCAAGGCGAGCTCGTGCGCGCCGGCGAATTTCTCGCCGAGGTCGCGCGCCTCGCCGAGGCGCTTCCGGATCGCCGATACGTCATCAACCTCTGCACGGACCGTTTTCGCTTCACCGCCGGCTTTGCGGCGGCGCTGGTGCGCGGCCAGATCAGCCTCATGCCGCCCACCCACACGCCCGACGTGATCGAGAGGCTGGTTCGCGACTACCCGGATCTCTATTGCCTCGACGACGACTTCGCAGCGGCCGACGGTGGACGCGGCGTCCCGTCGCCCGCGGTCCCGGCGATACCGGAGGAGCGCATCGCCGCCATCGTATTTACCTCCGGCTCGACCGGCGATCCCGTGCCGCATCCCAAGTCCTGGGGCGCTCTGGTGGCGACGGCGATCGCCGAAATCGAGCGCCTGCGCATCCGCGACTTCCCGGGCATGGCGATCCTCGGCACCGTGCCGCCGCAGCACCTGTACGGCCTGGAATCCACGGTGCTCCTGCCGCTCCAGGGCGCGCTCGTGCTGCATGGCGGGCGCCCGTTTTTTCCGGCGGATATCTGCGCCGAGCTCGAGGCGCTGCCAAGGCCGCGCGGCCTGGTGACCACGCCGGTACACCTGCGTGCGCTGCTGGCGGACGCAACCGCCCTGCCGTCACTGGATTTCCTCCTGTCCTCCACCGCGCCGCTGCCGACGCCGCTCGCTGTCGAAGCCGAGGCGCGCCTGGGCGCTCCGCTGCACGAGATTTACGGCTGCACGGAGGCGGGACTGGTGGCGACCCGGCGCCCGAGCGAATCGGCCGAATGGCAGCTCTTCCCCCACCTCACGATGCGCCAGGACGAGAAAGGCACCTGGGTGAAGGGCGGGCAGGCGCCCATGGAGTTCCTGCTGAGCGACGTCATCGAGCTGCAGACCCGCGGCCGCTTTTTGCTGCATGGCAGGACCGCGGATCTCGTCAACGTCGCCGGCAAGCGCACCTCGCTCGCCAGCCTCAACCATCACCTGACCTCGATTCCCGGCGTGCGCGACGGCGCGTTCGTCGTGCCAGCCGACGACCCGGGCGGCGTCACCCGGCTGGCCGCTTTCGCGGTCGCCCCGGGGCTCACCGCCGAGACCATCCTGGCGGCGCTGCGGCAGCGTATCGATCCCGCGTTCCTTCCGCGGCCGCTGTGCATCGTGGAGTCGCTGCCGCGCACGGAGACGGGAAAGCTGCCGCGCGCCGAGCTCGACAGCCTCGTGGCGAAAGTCGGCTGACGTGGCGACAATTCGGCAGCGGCTGAGCGCTGAGCATCCCGCCGCGCAAGGCCACTTTCCCGGCAACCCGGTCATCCCGGGCGCGGTCCTGCTAAGCGAGGCGGTGCGGCTGATCGAAGCCGACCTCGGCGTAAGCCTCGCGCCGTATCGCATCCGGCGCGCCAAGTTTCCCTCTCCCGCGCGGCCCGGCGACGAGGTTCTCATCGAGTTCAGCGACGGCTTGGGCTCCATCAAGTTCGAGTGCGCGGTAAAGGGCAACACCGTGCTCGTGGGCGAAGTCGAATGCTCCGCCAGCCCGGCCGAGTAGCTGCGCCTCCGGACTGGGTCGAGCACCCCGAGCGCGGCAGCGTGCTCGCGATGCGCCTGGCGGTCTGGCTGATGCTGGCGCTCGGCCGACCGCTCGGCCGGATCCTGCTGGTTCCGATCTGCGCCTACTTCGTTCTGTTCTCGTCGCACGCGCGCAGCGCTTCGGCAGGCTACCTGCGGCGCGTTCTCGGCCGGCGCGCGACGCTCGGCGACGTGTTTCGCCACTACTACACCTTCGCCTCGACCATCCAGGATCGCGTCTATTTCCTGGCGGGCAGGATCTCTTCCTACGACGTGCAAATCCACGCTGGCTTGCAAACGCAGGCGCTGCTGCGCGACGGCCGCGGCTGCATCCTTCTCGGATCGCACCTCGGCAGCTTCGAGGTGCTGCGGGCGTGCGGACCCGGCGAAGGCGTGCCGCCGATCAACATCCTGATGTACGTGGACAACGCCGGGAAGCTGAACAGCGTGCTGCGCCCGCTTGCGCCGGGCGCCGAGGCGCGCGTAATCCCGCTCGGCAGCCCGGACGCGCTGCTGCGCGTGCACGAATGCCTCGCGCGCGGAGAGATCGTCGGCATACTCGGCGACCGGGCATGGAGGAGCGAGCGCACCTACCGCTGCGAGTTCCTGGGCGGCGAAGCCCGCTTTCCGCTCGGCCCGCTGCTGCTCGCGGGGCTGGTGCAGGCGCCGGTGGTCCTGTTCTTTGGCATCTACCGTGGCGGCCGGCGTTACGAGATCCACTTGGAGACCTTCGCCGATGCAATTCCGCTCGAGCGGCGCAACCGCGAAGAGTCGGTGCGGCCCTGGGTCGAGCGCTACGCGAAGCGCCTGGAGCACCACTGCCGCGAGGCCCCGTACAACTGGTTCAACTTCTATGACTACTGGGCATAGGCTCGCGGCTGTGGTCCTGGCCCTGGGGTGCCTTGCGCCCGCGCTCGCCCAAGCGCAGGACAAGCCGACGCTCGTGCTCGAGCGGCTGATGAAAGACCTCGCGCAGGTCAAGAGCGCGCGCGGCAGGTTCGTCGAGCGCAAGCACTTCGCGATGCTCAACGCGCCGCTCGAATCCTCGGGCACCCTGGTTTACGTCGCGCCGGGCAGGCTCGAGAAGCACATGACGTCGCCACGGCAGGAGAGCCTGATCCTGGAGGGCGACCGACTGATCGTCGAGCGCAAGGACAAGGGACAGCGCCGCACTTTCCCGCTGCAGGAGCACCCGGTACTGTGGGCCTTCGTGGAAAGCATGCGTTCCACGCTCAACGGGGACCTCGCGACCTTGCAGCGATTCTACGAAGTGCGCCTGGAGGGTGACGCGGGCGCGTGGCGCCTGCGGCTCAGGCCGAAGGAGCCGCGCATGCGGCAGGCGGCGAGCGAGATCCGCGTCGGCGGCAGCGGCACCTGGGTGAACCGGATCGAGATCGACGAAGCCGGCGGCGACCGCTCGGTGACCGAGGTTACCCGGGAGGCCGGGTGAGCCCGGCCGCGCGCTGGGCGCTTGCGGCGTGGATCGCAGGCGCCGCGGCGTGCGCCGCGGTCATCGCGCGCACCGAGTTCAGCACCGACCTGTCGGCCTTTCTGCCGCGATCGCCCTCCCCCGTCCAGCAGGCGCTGGTCGAGCAGCTGCGCGACGGCGTGGTGTCGCGGCTGACCCTGATCGGGGTGCAGGGGGACTCCCCCGATCGGCTCGCGGAGGTCAGCAAGCGCCTCGCGGCTTCACTGCGCGCCTCGCGCGAATTCGCCGCGGTGAACAACGGCGAGGAGGCGGGCTTCGAGAAGGACCGCGATCTCGTCTGGCGCCACCGCTACCTTCTTAGCCCCGCGGTCAAGGCCGAGCGCTTCTCGGCGGCGGGCCTGCGGGCGAGCCTGGAAGAGCTTCTCGCACAACTCGCGTCGCCTGCGGGCGTGCTGTTGCAGCGACTGTCGGCTTCGGATCCCGGCGGCGAGCTGCTGCGCCTGCTCGAAGAGCTCGCGCCGGCGACGCGCCCGCGGCTGCACGGGGGCGTATGGTTCTCGGAGGATAGCCGCCGCGCGCTCCTCGTCGCGCAGACACGCGCCGCGGCCTCGGACATCGATGCGCAAAAGCGCGCGCTGGGACTGATCCAGGATTCGTTCGCGGCCGCGGCCGCCGGCGCCGGCGCCCGGCTGCAGGTGACCGGGCCGGGCGTCTTTTCGGTCGCGAGCCGCGACAAGATCCGCGCCGACGCGTGGCGGTTCTCGCTCATCGCGACGGTGCTCATCGCCGCCATGCTGATCGCGCTTTACCGCTCGGTGCGCGTCCTCGGCCTCGGGCTGCTGCCGGTGGCGAGCGGCGCGCTCGCCGGCGTCGCCGCCGTCAGCCTCGCGTTCGGCTCGGTGCACGGCATCACGCTCGCTTTCGGCGTGACGCTGATCGGCGAGGCCGTGGACTACGCGATCTATCTCTTCACGCAGAACGCGCCCGGCGCGACGGCGCAGAGCACTTTCGAGCGCATCTGGCCGACGTTGCGGCTCGGGCTGGCTACGTCGATCTGCGGGTTCAGCGCAATGCTCTTTTCAGGCTTCACCGGTCTTGCGCAGCTCGGCCTGTTCTCCATTGCCGGGCTCGTCGTCGCCGCCGCCGTTACGCGGTGGGCCCTGCCTGCGTGGCTGCCGCGCGGATTCGCCGTCGCCGCCGTAGCGGGATTCGCGCCGAGGGTCATGGCGCTCGCGCGCGCGGCGCCCCGGCTGCGCTATCCGCTGGTTGTCTTGATCGCGGCCGCAGCCGCATTCCTCCTGCTGCGCCCGCAGCCCCTGTGGAGCGGCTCGGCTGCGAGCTTGAGCCCGATCTCGCCGCGCGAGCAAGCGCTCGACCGCGAGCTGCGCCAGGACCTCGGCGCCCCGGACCCGCGCTATCTCGTCGTCGTGCACGCCGCGGACGAGCAGGCCGCGCTGCAGGCAGCCGAGCGGGCCGCGCTGGCATTGCGCGATGCGGTGGCCAAAGGCTGGCTGCAGGGCTTCGATTCGCCCGCCGCCTACCTGCCGAGCGAAGCGGCGCAACGCGAGCGCCAGGCGGCGCTACCGCCGCCGCCGACGCTGCGGCAAAACCTGCAGGAGGCTCAGAAAGGGCTCGCCTTCCGCCCGAACGTGTTCGAGCCCTTCGTGCGCGACGTCGGCGCCGCGCGCACCATGCCGCTGCTCGACCGTGCGAGCCTGCAGGGTACGAGCCTCGCGCTCAGGCTGGATGCGCTGCTCGTGAAGCGGCCCACTGGCTGGGCGGCGATGCTGCCGCTGCGCGGGGTGAGTGACGCCAAGGCCATCGCCGGCGCCGTGGCGGGAACTTCGGCCGGCGTGCTTCTCGACCTGCGGCAGGAATTGGACGAGCTCTATCGCGGCTATCTGCGCGAGGCGCAGATCAATTCGCTGCTGGGCGCCGCCGCGATCGTCGCGCTCCTGCTCGCTGCGCTGCGCTCGCCGCGGCGCGTGTTCGACGTGCTGGCGCCGCTCGCCGCCGCGGCGCTCGTGACCTGCGGGCTGCTCGCGCTGGGCGGCCACGAGCTTTCCATTTTCCACCTCGTCGGGCTGCTGCTCGTGGTGGCGGTCGGGTCGAATTATTCGCTGTTCTTCGATCGCGCGGCGCCTGTCCAGGACCGCGGCCGCACCATCCTGTCCCTCGTGTTCGCCGCCGTCACCACCGTGATCGGGTTCGGCCTGCTCGCGTTCTCCTCCGTGCCGGTGCTGAACGCCATCGGCTCCACCGTGGGCCTCGGCGCGGCGATGGCGCTGGTGTTCTCAGCGATCCTGAGCAGGCCATCCGGCGCCGAAGGGGCCTATGCGCGCGCTTCATGACCGCGCGCCGGGCGCGAGCGGCAATCTGCTCGTCATGCTGCCGCCCGCCAAGGCTTGCGCGCAAGACCTGGTGGACCGGGGCTTCGTGGCCGCGCTTCGCGAGCGGGGATCGCCGCTCGATGTCGCGGTCATGGATGCCGACGCGGACTACTACCTCGAGGGCAGCGTCGGCGAGCGCCTTGCGGCAGACGTCATCGCGCCGATGCGCGCCAACGGCTACGCTCGCATCTGGCTCATGGGGATCTCGCTCGGCGGCTATGGCTGCATCTCTCTTGCGCGCCGGCGCGCGGCCGAGCTCGAGGCGATGATCCTGCTCGCGCCGTTTCTCGGCTCGCGCGGCCCCGACGCGCTCGAACCGGCCGACGCAAAGTGGTTTCCCGCCGCCTATCTCGGCTTCGGTACCGGCGACCGCTACGCGGCGGCGAGCGAGATGCTTGCCCGCCAGCTGCCGGCCGAGCGCGTGATCAGGATGCCGGGCGCGCACGATTGGCCGACCTGGATTCAATTGTGGCGGGCCGTGCTTGAAAAGCCGCTCTTCCCGAAGCCGGCATGACGCCCGTGATCCGCGTTTCCATCCTGGTGCACGCAGCCGGCGTGATCGTCCTCGCGCTCGCGCCCGGGATGTGGCCCTGGGTTGGCGCGGCGCTCATCGCCAATCATCTCGTGATCGCCGCCGGAGTGTTTCACGTGCGCGGCCGCCTGCTCGGGCCGAACCTGAGCCGGCTCCCGGCCGCCGCCGCCGCGCACCGGCACGTGTGCCTGACGTTCGACGACGGCCCGCATCCGGAGCTGACACCTCGCGTCCTCGAGCTCCTCGAGCGCTACCAGGCCAAGGCGAGCTTTTTCTGCGTCGGGGAAAGGGCGCGGGCGCATCCGGAGATCGTGCGCGAGATCGTGCGCCGCGGCCACAGCGTCGAGAACCACAGCGACCGCCATTCTCACGCCTTCGCGTTCTACGGCATCTCCCTCCTGCGGCGCGAGGTCGAGCGCGCGCAGGCCACCGTCGCCGCCATCACCGGGCAAGCGCCGCAGTTCTTCCGCGCGCCGGCCGGCTTCCGCAGCCCGTTCCTCGGCCTCGTCCTCCCGCCGATGGGACTGCGCTACGTCTCGTGGACGCGCCGCGGCCTGGACACGGTTGCGCGCGACCCCGCCAGGGTGCTCGGGCGCCTCACCGCCGGGCTCGCGGCGGGCGACGTGCTCCTGCTGCACGACAGCGAGCCGCTTTCGCTCGCCGTCCTGCCCGCCCTGCTCGAGCAGCTCGCCGCGCGCGGCCTCAAGTGCGTTTCCCTTCCCGCGGCATGCAGCCTCTCCTGATCACGAGGTTCTCCATCGTCAACTGCCTCGGCACCGGGAGCGCGGCGGTGCTCGATGCGCTGCGCACGAAGCGCTCCGGGCTCACGCCTTGCGAATTCGAGACTACTTCGATCGACACCTGGGTCGGAAGCGTGCCTGGTCTCAAGGACGCGGGCATCCGGCGCGGCCTCGAAGCTTACGACTGCCGCAGCAACCGCATTGCGCAGATGGCCCTCGAGGCGGACGGCTTCGCCGCTGCCGTAGCGGCGGCGCGCGGCCGCTATGGCGCGAGCCGCATCGGTGTGTTCATCGGCACCAGCACCTCCGGCATCCTCGAGGCCGAGCTCGCCTACCAGCGGCGCGATCCGGCGAGCGGGTCCCTGCCGCGCGGCTTCCGCTACCACGCGACCGCCAACACCTACTCGCTCGGCGATTTCGTCGGGCGCTATCTCGGCCTGGCGGGACCTTCGTTCGTCGTCTCCTCCGCTTGCTCCTCCACCGCCAAGGTCTTCGGCAACGCCGCGCGCATGATCGCGGCCGGCGCCTGCGATGCCGCGGTGGTCGGCGGCGCGGATTCGCTGTGCCTCACGACGCTGTACGGCTTTCGCTCCCTCGAGCTCACTTCGCGCCGCCCGTGCCGGCCGTTCGACCGCGAGCGCGATGGCATCTCGCTCGGAGAAGGCGCGGGCTTTGCCCTGCTCGAGAAGCCGCATGCCGGCGCGAGCGCCGACGCCCCGATACTCCTCGGCGTGGGCGAAAGCTCCGATGCGTACCACATGTCGGCGCCGCACCCCGAGGGCGCGGGCGCGAAGCTGGCCATGCAGCGCGCGCTCGCCTCGGCGCGGCTCGGTGCGGCCGACATCGACTACATCAATCTCCACGGCACGGCGACGCCCTCGAACGACGCCGCCGAGGACACGGCCGTCGTCGATCTGTTCGGTCGGAAAACGCCCGCCAGCTCGACCAAGGGCGCTACCGGGCACCTGCTGGGCGCCGCCGGGATCACCGAGGCGATCATTTCGACGCTGGCCCTGCGGCACGGCCTCCTTCCGGGCAGCGCCCACACCCGCAACGTCGACCCTGCGCTGAAGAGCAACTACGTTCTCGAGACCCGGGAGGCGCGCCTGCGGCGCGTGCTCACCAATTCCTTCGGCTTCGGCGGCAGCAACTGCAGCCTCGTCATCGGCGATGCGCGCGTTCATTGAAGGCATCGGCGTCCTCGGCCCCGGCCTGAGCGGCTGGCCGGCCGCTCGCGCGGTGCTCGCGGGCGCCGAGCCCTATCGCCCCGCGCGCACGGCGATTCCCCCGAGCGAGCTGCTGCCGCCGGCCGAGCGGCGCCGCGCCGGCATCCCGGTCAAGCTCGCGCTGGCAGTGGGCCGCGAGGCCTTCGCGGCCGCCGGACACGATGCGGCAGTCACGCCAACCGTCTTCACCTCCTCGTCGAGCGACGGCGAGATCCTGCACGAGATGTGCGAGACGCTGGCCACCGCCGAGCGCGAAGTGTCGCCCACGAAATTCATGAACTCGGTGCACAACGCCGCGGCCGGCTACTGGAGCATCGCGACCCGCTCGCGCGAGCCCTCGACCAGCCTGTGCTGCTTCGACGCCAGCTTCGCCGCGGGCCTCCTCGAGTGCGCGGCCCAGGTCGCCGTGGACCGCAGGCCCGTGGCCCTCGTCAGCCACGACCAGCCGTATCCCGAGCCTTTGCACGCCGCGCGCCCGATCGCGAGCGTGTTCGGCGTCGCTCTCATCCTGGTTCCCGAAGAAACGCGCCACAGCGTCGCCGCCATCGACCTCGAGCTTCGGCCTGCGGATGGCGCCGAGACCCGGCTCGCCGACCCGGCCCTCGAGGCCGCGAGGCAAGGCAACCCGGCGGCGCGCAGCCTCGCCTTGCTCGCCGTGCTCGCGCGCGGCGTCGCCGGGGACGTCGTCCTGAACTATGTCGCGGGGACGCAGCTGCGCGCGCGAGTCACGCCATGCCCGTAAGCAAGGCAGAGATCGCGGGCATGATTCCCCATGCGGGGCGGATGTGTCTGCTGCACGAGGTATTGGAATGGAGCGAAGCTGCGATTCGATGCACCAGCCGCAGCCACCGCGAC
Source organism: Burkholderiales bacterium (assembly GCA_036559525.1). Classification (GTDB taxonomy): domain Bacteria; phylum Pseudomonadota; class Gammaproteobacteria; order Burkholderiales; family SG8-39; genus SCGC-AG-212-J23. The sequence continues at coordinate 16,381 of DATBSZ010000273.1, read as the reverse complement.
GGCGACAATCCGCTGCGCGCCGGGGCCGAGCTGCCGGCGCTGTGCGGCATCGAGTACGCGGCGCAAGCCATGGCGGTGCATGGGCGCTTGTCCGCCGCGGTCCGGGAAACGCCGCACGCGGGCTATCTCGCGAGCGTCAGCGACGTCGTCTGCAGCGCCGCTCGCCTGGACGATCTCGAGCACGAGCTGGTAATCGATGCCGAGCGGCTTGCCGGCGACGGCGAGCGGGCGCTCTACCGGTTTGCGCTGTCCTGCGGCGGCGTCGAGATCCTGCGCGGCAAGGCCGCCGTCGTGCTCTCCGGATGATCAGGGCCCTCGTGACCGGCGGCAGCGGGACCATCGGCGCCGCGATCTGCCGCCGGCTCGCCGCCGCGGGGCGGCACGTCGCCGTGCACGCGAACCGCAATTTGGCCGAAGCCGAGCGCGTGGCGCAGAATATCCGCGCTGCGGGCGGTGCCGCCGACGCGATTTCTTTTGATGTCACAGATGAGAAAGCAACAGCGGCTGCGCTCGAGCACCTGCTCGCCGACGGGCCGGTGCAGATCGTGGTGAACAACGCGGGAGTGCATGCCGATGCGCCGATGGCCGGGATGTCGGGAGAGCAGTGGAGGAGCGTGGTCGACGTCTCGCTCCACGGGTTCTTCAACGTCACGCGGCCGCTCCTGCTGCCGATGATCGGCACGCGCTGGGGACGCATCGTCAGCCTGTCCTCGGTCGCCGCGCTGCGCGGCAACCGCGGACAGGCGAACTACGCCGCGGCGAAGTCCGGCCTGCACGGCGCCACGCGCTCGCTCGCGCTCGAGCTCGCCTCGCGCGGCGTCACGGTGAACGCGGTGGCGCCGGGGATCATCGACTCGCCCATGACCGCACAGGCGTTCACCAAGAGCGCCATCGACGCGCTGGTGCCGATGAAGCGCGCCGGCCAGCCCGACGAGGTCGCGGCGCTGGTGGGCTTCCTTGCCTCCGACGAAGCCGGCTACATCTCCGGCCAGGTCATCTCGATCGATGGCGGCATGACATGAAGCTCGTCGCCGTCATTCCCGCCTACAACGAGGCACCGACCATCCGCGAGGTCGCCACCCGGACGCTGCGCCTCGTGCCCGACGTGATCGTGGTGAACGACGGCTCGACCGACGCCACCGCCGCCGCGCTCGACGGCCTGCGCGTCACGGTCATCTCGAACCCGGTCAACTACGGCAAGGGCGCCAGCCTGTGGCGCGGCTTCGCGCTCGCGCTGGCCGACGGCGCGGACGCCGTGGTCACGCTCGACGGCGACGCGCAGCACGACCCCGAGGACATCCCGCGCCTCATCGACGCGGCGCGCGCGCACCCGGACCGCATCATCATCGGCGCGCGGCTCTGGGACCGGGAGAAAGTGCCGCCTTTGCGCTACCTCGGCAACCGCTTCGCCAACTTCTGGGTGGCCTGGGCGGCGGGCTTCCCCGTCGCCGACAGCCAGTCCGGGTTTCGCCTGTATCCCGCCAGCGTCCTGCGCGAAATCCAGCTCTTCCACGGCCCCAACGCCCGCTTCGCCTTCGAGAGCGAGATCCTGATCGAAGCCGGCCGCGCCGGCGTGCGTAGCGCCGCCGTGCCGATCGCCGCCCTCTATCCGCCGGACGCGCGCCCAAGCCACTATCGCTCGACCGTCGACACGGCGCGCATCGCGCGCATGATCTTCTGGAAGCTCCTCTCGCGCGGCTTCGACCTGCCGGCGCTCGTGCGCAGCCTCATCCTCGCGCGGCGCGGGACTTGACGTAGGGGTTGCGCCCGGTGCGGAACTCGATCCGCAGCGGAGTCCCGGCCAGCTTGAAGGCATTCCTGAAGTAGTTTTCCAGGTAGCGCTTGTAGGTCTCCGGCACGCGGTCGAGCGCGTTGCCGTGGATGATGATGCGCGGCGGGTTGATGCCGCCCTGGTGCGCGTAGCGCAGCTTGGGACGCACCCGCCCGGTCTTCGGCGGCGACTGGCGCTCGACCGCGGCGATCATGGCGCGCGTGAGCTTGGGCGTGGCGAGCCTGGCCATCGCCGCGCCGTGCGCGGCGTCGACCGAGCGCATCAACGGGCCGAGGCCCTTGCCTTTCGTCGCGGAGACGAAATGCGTTTCCGCGAAACCGAGGAACTCGAGCTTCCAGGCGAGCTCCTGCTTCATCCGCTCGCGCAGCTCCTTGTCGGCTGCGTCCCACTTGTTCACCGCCAGCACCACCGCGCGCCCTCGCTCGAGCACGTAGCCCGCGACGTGCGCGTCCTGCTCGGTGATGCCGGTGGAGGCGTCGAGGAGCAGGATCGCGACGTTCGCCGCCTCGATTGCCTGCAGCGCCTTGACGATCGAGAAGAATTCGACCGGCTCGCCGGTCTTGCCGCGCCGGCGCAGCCCCGCGGTGTCGATCAGCGTGTAGCGCCGCCCGCCGCGCTCGAACGGCACCTCGATCGGGTCGCGCGTGGTGCCGGGCTGGTCGAAGGCGATGACGCGCTCCTCGCCGACCAGCGCGTTGACGAGCGTCGACTTGCCGACGTTGGGGCGGCCGACCACCGCGACTCGGGGATGGCCTTTTTCTTCTTCGTCCGGTTCGGTGTCCTCCGGAAATTTCTCCAGGACGAGATCCATCAATTCGCGCACGCCCTCGCCGTGCGCGCCCGAGATCGCGGCGGGCGCGCCCAGGCCGAGCTCGTGGAACTCGGCGACCGCGATGTCGGATTGCATCCCCTCGGTCTTGTTGACGGCGACAAACGCCGGGGTTTTCAGTTTGCGTAATTTTTGTGCAATTTCCCGGTCAGAAGGCGTAAGGCCGGCGCGCCCGTCGACCAGGAAAACGATCGCGTCGGCCTCCACCATCGCCTGCTCGGCCTGGCGCGCCATCTGGACGAAGATGCCCTGGGGCGAGCGTGGCTCGAAGCCGCCGGTGTCGATGGCGATGAACGCGCGCGAGCCGAGCCGTCCTTCGCCGTAGTGGCGGTCGCGCGTCACGCCGGGCACGTCGTGCACGATCGCGTCGCGGCTGCGCGTGAGGCGGTTAAAGAGGGTGGACTTGCCGACGTTGGGCCGGCCCACCAATGCGATGACCGGCTTCACAGCGAGAGGGCAAACAAGCCGCCGTCTTCGGTCTGGACCAGCAGCCCGGCGCCGAGGCGCAGCGGCGTCGCGCGCACCGCGCGGCCGCTGGTCTCGCCGCGCGCGACGAATACGCCGGTATCGCGGGCGAGGAAGTGAATGTACCCCTCGAAGTCGCCGACCGCGATCGACTCGCCGCCTGCGAGCGGCGTCGAAAGCTGGCGGTACGCGAGCTTGTCCTGCTTCCACACGGACTGCCCGTTGCTGCGGTCGAGCGCATGTACCGTGCCGCGGTCGTCGGCCACGAAGGCATAGCGCGCGTCCAGGCTGACCCCGGAAAGCGACGTGAGCTCGCGCGCCCAGACCTGCCTGCCGGTGGCGACGTCGTAGCAGGCGAGCCTGCTGCGGTACGCCGCGGCGCATACCTCGCGCCCCTGCGCCGCGGGGCTACCGATGACGTCGGTGACGCGCTCGAGCTCGGTCGTGCCCTTGGGTACCGCTACGGTGGCTTCCCAGCGCACCGCGCCGCTCTCCAACGCCAGCGCGGCGAGCTTGCCGCCCGGAAAGCCGGCAAAAGCGAGCCCGCCGTCGATCGTGATGCCCGCCGGCGCGCGCACCAGGAGCGCCGACGGCGCCCGCTGGTAGACCCAGCGGCGCTTGCCGTCATCCGCGCCGAAGGCGAACACGCGGTTGTCGATGCTGCGCACCAGCACGAGCCCGGCGCCGATGGCCGGCGCGGCCAGCACCTCGCTCGAGACGCGCGCGCGCCAGCGCACTTTGCCGGTCTGCGCGTCGAGCGCCACGACCTCGCCCTCTTCGCTCGCCACGGCCACGGTGAGCTCGTCGGCGCCGACGCCGCCGGAAAGCTTGAGCTCGAGCTCGGCTCGCCAGCGCGTGTCGCCCGTCTTCTCGTCGAAACGCATCACCGTGCCGTCGCGTGCCGCGGCGTATACCGATCCGGCGGCGAGCGCGGGCTGGAAAGTGAAGCCCTGCCCGCCGCCGACGCTCGCCGACCACAGGGTGCGCACGCGTTGGGCCTTCTCGATGCGCGGCGGCTCGGCCGGCTTCGGACCCGGGTCGCTCGCGCAGCCGGCGAAGACGATCCCGGTCATGACCATCCCTGCCTTCCACTTCACGTTCAGCCCCCGAGCGCCTCGAGCCGCATGCGCACGCTCTCGCGGAATGCGTTCTGCTCCTTGCCGGCCTTGTCCAGCGCGAGCTGGTAGGCGGCGCGCGCCTCGGCCGGCTGGCTCTTGGCCACCAGCACGTCACCGCGCAACGCGGCGAACTGCGAGTCGTAGGCCGCCGAATGTCTTGCGTCCAGGGCCTTCAGCGCCTCGTCGTGCGCCTTCTCGTCGAGCAGGATGGCGGCGAGCCGCAGGCGCGCGAGGTCGCGGAAATCCTCCGACGGCGCGCTCTCGACCACCCATTGGAGCTGGGTTTTGGCCGCCTTGAGATCGTTGCGGTCGAAGTGGAAGCGCGCCGCGACCAGCGCGCCCATCGAAGCGTAGAGCGTGCGCGGATAGCTCTCGATCAGCGTGCCCGCGGCATCGCGCAGCGCCTTCGCGTCGCCCGCCTGCGCCGCCTTGGCGAGCGCCTCGAACTGCGCCGCGGCGTGCGCCGCCTGGCTCGCGCTGTACCAGCGCCAGCCCTGCCACCCGGCGAAGGCGAGCGCGGCGGCGAGCACCGCCGAGACGATGAGATTGCCGTGCTGCCGCCACCAGGCTTTCAGCTCGGCGACCTGTTCCTGTTCTTCGAGATCGAGGGGCATTGGCTCTTCGAGTCGTGTTAGTCGGTGCGCCGTTCGCGGCGCGTCCGTGCACGTGCCGTCGGCCGTGCGCTTTGCCGGCGTCCGCGCAGAAGGCCTTTCAATGCCTTGTTCACCGCGTAGTCGTTCGGAAAGGCCTGCGCGACCTGCGGTTCCAGCACGACGACGTTGGTCGCTTCGGCGACTCTGCGCGCGTATTTCCCGCGCACCAATGTACCGAAATCGGAGCGCTTGTACTCCGGTCGCAGCGCTTCGTCGGACTTGCCGCTAGCCTTCTTCATAGATGGTCCTTTCGCCCGCCGTCGCGAGTCGGGCACTGATGATGCGAATTGTATCGTTGTGCTCAGCGTGAGCGACGACCATCAGACGGCCACTGCTGGAGAGTCCGAAGATTACGAACCTCTCCGTGCTTGGCCAAGTTCTCCTCGGCCTTCGCCAAGTCCCAGTTGAACCTCAATCACTGCCACCCAACGTGGCTTGAACCGACGGAACGATTTCGGCAAGCGCCACATCGCGGGCTGTTTTCGCGCGCAGATCCTTGATCTGGACCGCGTCCTTGGCGAACTCGTTCTCGCCCGCGATTATCGCAACCCGGAAGCCCTTGCGGTCAGCGTAGGTGAGCTGGTTGCCGAGCTTGGCGGTCTCGAGATAGACCTCGGTATTGATGCCCGCCTCTCTCAGCACGCGGCCGAGAGCGAAATACTTGTCGAGGTAGCGCGGGTCCATGGTCGTCACCAGGACCTCCGCCGGGCTCCTGGGCAGCGGCTGGAGCAGGCCGGCTTCCTTCAGCTTCGAGAACAGCCGGGTGAGGCCAATCGAGATCCCCACGCCCGGAAGCTTCGTATCGGTGAAATAGCTCGCCAGGTCGTCGTAGCGCCCGCCCGAGCAGATGCTGCCGAGCTCGGGGGCGCCGGCGAGCGTGGTCTCGTAGATCGTGCCGGTGTAGTAGTCGAGCCCGCGCACCACGCCGAGGTCGACGGCGAACGCCGAGTCCGGCACGCCGAACTGGCCGATCGCCTCCACGATCTTGCGCAGCTCGTCGAGTCCCTGCGCCGCGGTCTCGTTCTTGATCCGGGCGAGCGCTTCCAGGGTGGCCTTCGTGTCCCGCCGGGTCGAGATCATGTCGAGCAGCTCGCCGGCGGCATCGCGCGAAAGGCCTTCGCGCTCGAGGTCGGCGCGGATCTTCGCCGCCTCTTCCTTCTCGATCTTGTCCAAGGTTCGCAGAACCGCGCCGGAGCTGCGCTCCGGTATGTCGAAGCTTTGCAGCAGACCCTTGAGCACCTTGCGGTTGTTGATGCGGATGCGGAACTCGCCGATCGCCATCTCGCGGAACACGCTGTAGATCACGCTCGGGATCTCGGCCTCGGCGAGGTACGAGAGCTTGTCGCGGTTGATGATGTCGATGTCGCACTGATAGAACTCGCGAAAGCGCCCCTTGCGCGCCTGCGGCGTTTCGCCGCGCCAGACGCGCTGGATCTGGTAGCGGCGGAACGGAAACGCGAGCTCGCGCTCGCGCATCGCTACGTAGCGCGCGAGCGGCACCGTCAGGTCGAAGCGCAGCGCGCCCTTGGTCGCGGCCTCGTCGTCGTCGGCCTCCGCCAGCCGCGTCAGCGCGTAGATCTCCTTCTCGACGCCGCCCTTGGAGGTGAGCACCTCGCGGCGCTCGGCCGACGGGGTCTCGATCGGCAGGAAGCCGTAGAGCTCGAAGTTGCGCCGGATGATGTCGATCAGCCGGTTGAAGTGGAGCTGATCGTGCGGCAGGTACTCCTGGTCGAAGCCGCGCAGCAAGGCAGGTTTTACCTTCTGCACGTCAGATCGCCTTGATAGGGATGCGCTTCCCGTATTTCTTCCTGACGTAGTCCTCGACGATCGCCTGGAATTCCTCCGCGATGCGCTCGCCCTTGAGGGTCACGGTCTTCTTCCCATCCACGTAGACCGGCGCGACCGGCACTTCGCCGGTGCCCGGAAGGCTGATGCCGATATCGGCGTGCTTGGACTCCCCCGGGCCGTTGACCACGCAGCCCATCACCGCGACGCGCATCTCTTCGACGCCGGGATACTGGCTTTTCCAGACTGGCATCTGCTCCCTCAAGAAGCCTTCTATGTTTTTCGCGAGTTCCTGAAAAACGGTGCTGGTTGTCCGCCCGCAGCCGGGGCAGGCGCTGACCATCGGGGTAAAGGCGCGCAGCCCCATCGTCTGCAGGATCTCCTGGGCGACCTGCACCTCGCGCGCGCGATCGCCGCCGGGCTCCGGCGTGAGGGAAATGCGGATGGTGTCGCCGATGCCTTCCTGCAGCAGCACCGAGAGCGCGGCGGTCGAGGCGACGATGCCCTTCGAGCCCATGCCGGCCTCGGTCAGGCCGAGGTGCAGCGCATATTCGCAGCGTGCGGCGAGCGCGCGGTAGACCGCGATCAGGTCCTGGACCTGGCTCATCTTGCACGAGATCACGATGCGCTCGGCGGGCAGGCCCCAGGCTTCGGCCTGTCCTGCCGATTCCAAGGCAGAACGGATGACCGCTTCCTTCATCACTTCGCTCGCATCCGAAGGAATCGATTTTTTTGCATTTTCATCCATCAACTGCGCCAGGAGCACCTGGTCGAGGCTGCCCCAGTTGACGCCGATGCGCACCGGCTTGTCGTAGCGCAGCGCGCATTCGATGAGGGTGGCGAATTGCTCGTCGCGCTTCGCGCCCTTGCCGACGTTGCCCGGGTTGATGCGGTACTTCGCCAGCGCCCGCGCGCAGTCGGGGTATTGCGTGAGCAGCTTGTGGCCGTTGTAGTGGAAGTCGCCGATCAGCGGCACCGCGCAGCCCACCGAATCCAGCAACTCCCGAATGCGCGGCACTTGGATGGCAGCTTTAGGTGTGTTGACCGTGATGCGCACCAGCTCCGAGCCGGCGCGCGCGAGCGCCTCGACCTGGCGCGCGGTCGCACCGGCGTCTTCGGTGTCGGTGTTGGTCATCGACTGCACCACGATCGGCGCTCCGCCGCCGATGCGCACGCCGCCGACGGCGACCTGCCGCGAAGTTCGTCGTTGCATGGCTCTCAGGGAACGGTCAGGCGCGCCACGTCCTGCCGGGTGTGCGGCGTGAGGTCCACCGGCTTGTTGTCGTAGGTGATGCTCACCTGGGACGCATTGCCGATGACCAGGCTATACGGAGGCTTGCCGCGCACTACGCGCTCGCTACCCGGGGGATTCAGCGAGGATATGAGCATGCGGTCGGCGGAATCCCTGATCTCGATCCAGGCTTCACCCTCGGTGCGCACCACCAGGCGATTGGCACCCGTCCCGGATGCAGTCGCCGGGACGGCGGCTAGGGGTGCTTTTTCGATGGTCTTCGGCGGCTTTTCCACCGTCTTCGGAGTCTTTTCGGTCGCCGCCGGCGCCGGTGCCGTGGCCTGCTGCACCGGCACGGGGGCGATCGGGGCCGCGTGCGGCTTTTCCTCGCGCGGCGCGGGCGTTGCCTTGGCGACGCTGGTTGCCCCAAGGGTGGTACTGCGCGCAGCCGCGGTGCGCTCCTGGTGCCACTCGTAGGCGACTGCGCCGACCAGCACCAGCACGCCGAGCGACATCGCGAGATAGACGAAAGTCGAGCGCCGCGCGCCGTCGGAGAACGGCACCGGCTGGTGGTAGCGCGCCGCGAGCCGGTTGGAGTCCGGAACCTCGAAGCGCCCGGCGATGCGCTGCACCAGGGGCTCGGGGTCGAGCTTGAGCAGGCGCGCGTAGCTGCGCACCATGCCGCGCGCGAAGGTCGCGCCCGGCAGCTCGTCGAGATGCTCCTGCTCGAGCGCCTCGAGCTGGCGCGGCGCGAACTTGAGCTGCTGCGCGACGTCGGAGAGCGCAAGCCCGCGCGCCTCCCTCGCCGCCGCGAGCTCCTGCCCTACGCCAGTGCGCATCTCCGCAGCTTGGGCTTCAGTCATATCGCCCGCGCTGCAAAGACTGGTTTTCCGCCGAAGCCGGGTAGCGCCGCCGCAGCTGGTTGGCGTAAGCCTGCTCCTGGAGGCGCTCGCCCAGCCGGCGCTCGATGCGCACCGCGAGCCACAGCGACTCGGCGCTCGGGTTGGCGACCTTGTTGTAGCGCGCGACCAGCTTGCGCGCATCGGCGATATTGCCCTGCCGGTAACGGATCTGACCGAGCTGCAGCAGCGACGCGGGCTCGTCCGGCTCGAGCCGCAGCGCGCGCTCGAAGAACGCCTCGGCGTCCTTCTCCTTCGATTTGGACTTGGACTCGTCGAGCTTCAGCGTGCAGACCCCGGCCGCCGAATACGAGCGCCACGGCGTCGTGTAGAGCGGGTTGCGGACCGCGACCAGGAAGTACTTGATCGACGCCGGCTCGCGCCCGGTCTGGCACAGGAACCAGCCGTAGTTGTGGTTGATGTCGGAGTCGTTCGGCGCAAGGCGCAGCGCGCGCTCGAAGCTCTCCTCGGCGCGAGCGTTCTCCTTCAGCTCCATGTACAGCAGGCCGAACATCCCGTGCGTCGGCGCGTAGTTCGAATCGGCCGACTGGGCCAGGCGCAGCTCCTCCAGCGCGACCCCGAAGTTGCCGGCGCCGAAGTAGAGCGAAGCGAGGTCGGTGTGCAGCTTCGCCCGGTTGCGCGGGTCCGCCGCCTCGCCGATGATCGACACGCTCTCCTGCGAAGGACCGGTGTCCTTCGCGGCGCAGCCGGCCAGAAGCATGACAAGAAGAAGCCGTTTCAAGCGCGCAGCTCCTTGAGGGCAAGGCTCCTGCGCGTGCGGTCCGTGACATCGCCGGCCAGCTGGCCGCAGGCGGCAGCGATATCGTCGCCGCGCGTCTTGCGTATCGTGACCGTCAGCCCGGCGCGCTGCAGGATCTCGGCGAAGCTCCGGATGCGCTCGGGCGAGGAGCGCTTGAAGCCGGAATTCGCGAACGGGTTGAACGGGATGAGATTGAACTTGCTGCGCACCTTCGCCGCGAGCGCCACCAGCTCGCGGGCGTGCGCGTCGCCGTCGTTCACGCCCTCGAGCATCACGTACTCGAAAGTGATGAAATCGCGCGGCGCCTTGTCGAGATAGCGCTTGCACGCCTTCACCAGCTCGGCGAGCGGATACTTGCGGTTCACCGGCACCAGGCGGTCGCGCAGCTCGTCGTTGGGCGCGTGCAGCGAGACCGCGAGCGCCACCGGGCATTCGTCGCGCAGGCGCTCGATCCCCGGGATCACGCCGGCGGTCGAGACCGTCACGCGGCGGCGCGAAAGTCCGTAGGCGTTGTCGTCGAGCATCAGCCGCAGCGCCGGGATCACGTTGTCCAGGTTCAGGAGCGGCTCCCCCATTCCCATCATGACCACGTTGGTCACAGGTCTTTCGCCGTGATTATCACCCTTCAACAGGCGGTTCGCGAGCCAGAGCTGGCCGACGATCTCGGCGGTGGAGAGGTTACGGTTGAAGCCCTGCTTGCCGGTCGAGCAGAAGGCGCAATCGAGGACGCAACCGGCCTGGCTCGAGACGCACAGAGTGCCGCGCCGCGTCTCGGGGATGAACACCGCCTCGACCGCGTTCGCCCGATCGACCTTGAGCAGCCACTTGCGAGTGCCGTCTGCCGCCGCGGTGTCGCCGACGATCACCGGCGCCTCCACGCCCGCGATAGACGGCAGCCGCTCGCGCAGCGCTCGGGCGAGGTCGCTCATGCCTGCGAAGTCGCCCTCGCCGCGCTGGTGAATCCAGCGCAGGAGCTGGCGCGCGCGGAACGGCTTCTCGCCCTGCGCTTCGAAGAAGCGCTCGAGGCCGGCCGCGTCAAGCCCGAGCAGGTTTTCTCTCATCGACCTTCGGAAAGAAGTAGGCGATTTCCTTGCGCGCGGTCTCAGGCCCGTCGGAGCCGTGCACCGCGTTGGCGTCGATCGAATCGGCGAAGTCGGCGCGGATCGTCCCCTTGGCGGCCTTTTTCGGGTCCGTGGCGCCCATCAGCTCGCGGTTGCGCGCGATCGCGCTCTCGCCTTCGAGCACCTGGATCATCACCGGCCCCGAAATCATGAACTCGACCAGATCCTTGAAGAACGGACGTTCGCGGTGAACTGCGTAGAAGCCTTCGGCTTCCTTGCGCGACAGATGCGCCATGCGCGCGGCGACGATGCGCAGGCCAGCGGCCTCGAAGCGCGCCAGGATCTTCCCGATGACGTTTTTCTTGACCGCGTCGGGCTTGATGATCGAGAGGGTCTGCTCCACGGCCATTGACTGCATTCTCCTTGGGAAATCAACGCATTAACCCGGCATTTTACGCCATTCCGGCAGGATGCCGGACGCATTTTTCGCCGCGCGGTATTTCACATCCACGCCGAGCCCGGGGACCCACACCACGTCGTCGCCGCTGGTGAGAAGCGGGAGCCGGTCGCGCTCCCACGGCGGCACGCCCGCTTCCTGGAACAGATTTTTCAGCGTGCGCCGCGGCCGCCGCGGGTCCGGCTGCAGGCGCTCGCCGCCGGCGCGCAACCGGATGCTGAGGGTCTTCTTGAACAGGTTCTTGGAAAAGCCCTTACCGCGCACCGCGCGGAAGCGCAGCTCGCCGCCGAGCTCGGGAATCGGGAGCTTCGGCTCGCCCTTCCATGGAATCGGGCTGAACGAGCCCGCGCCCCGATCTTCCATGATCTTTCCCCTGTATACGCGCAGGCGCGCGCCGTCGTGCTCGATCAGGGTCTTGCTGCCCTGCGACGTGAGCTGCTTCAGCATCTCGACCAGCTTCGCCTCGCTCGGCGCGCGCAGGCCCTTCGCTTGCAGGAATTTCCGCAGCAGGTCTTGCGCGCCGGCTTCCTGGCGCGAAAAGTGCCGCGCCGCCCGCGCCAGGTTTTCACGCCACTTCGGATATTTCTGCTGCATCAGGGGTGCCAGCCGCCGCCGGACGAAATTGCGCGTCAGCGATTCGTCCGCATTGCTCTCGTCCTCGATCCAGGTCAGGCCGTGCTCGCGCGCGTAGGCGACGATCGCCTCGCGCGGCACATCCAGCAGCGGCCGCAGCAGCCGCTTCCCATGGAACCGCGACTCGCGCGGCATGCCGCTCGCCCCGCGCCGTCCCGCCCCGCGCAGCAGGTTCATGAGGACCGTCTCGGCCTGATCATCGAGGTGATGGGCCAGAACCACCGCCTCGGCGGGAATTTTCCTGAACACCTCATACCGGGCCGCGCGCGCCGCGGCTTCGAGTCCCTCGCCTTGCTTCACCACTTTCACCTTCTTGACGACGAGAGGCACGCCGAGGCGCTTGCACAGGCGCCGGCAGAAGGCGGCCCATGCATCGGCGTTCGGGCTTAGCCCGTGGTGGACGTGAATCGCGCGCAGGCCCGGCTCGTTCCTTAGCCTGTGAAGCAGAACTACAGAGTCGACGCCGCCCGACAGGGCGACCGCAATGCCCCTACCGCTCGGCCGCTTCCTTGAACTTGCCATGGGCCATCAGCCGCTCGAGCCGGGTCTCGACCAGCTCCTTGGGCTTTTTCTCCTGGAGCTGCTTGAGCGCTTCGGCGAGCGCTTTCTTCAGCGCCTGCGCCGCGACCTGCGGGTCGCGGTGCGCGCCGCCGAGGGGCTCGGGCACGATCTTGTCGATCAGGCCGAGGGTCTTCAGGCGACTAGCGGTGATGCCCAGCGCGTCGGCCGCATCGGGCGCCATGTCGGCGCTGCGCCACAGGATCGAGGCGCAGCCCTCGGGCGAGATCACCGAGTAGGTGGCGTACTGCATCATCAGCATGATGTCGCCGACGGCGATGGCGAGCGCGCCGCCCGAGCCACCCTCGCCGATGATGGTGACGATGATCGGCGAGCGCAGGCGCGCCATCTCGAACAGATTCCTGCCGATGGCCTCCGACTGGCCGCGCTCCTCGGCATCGATGCCGGGAAAAGCACCCGGCGTATCGACGAACGTGAACACCGGCAGCGCGAATTTCTCGGCCAGCTTCATGAGCCTGAGCGCCTTGCGGTAGCCCTCGGGCTTGGGCATGCCGAAGTTGCGCAGGATCTTTTCCTTGGTGTCGCGGCCCTTCTGGTGCCCGATCACCATGCACGCCGTGCCGTTGAAGCGCGCGAGCCCGCCGACGATCGAGGCATCGTCGGAGAACGTGCGGTCGCCGTGCAGCTCCTCGAAGTGCGTGAACAGCGCCTGGACGTAGTCGAGCGTGAACGGGCGCTGCGGGTGGCGCGCCACCTGGGCCACCTGCCAGGGGCTCAACTTGCCGTAGATGTCCTTGGTGAGCGACTGGCTGCGCTTGGTGAGGCGCTGGATCTCTTCCGAGATGTCGACCGCCGAGTCGTCCTGGACGAAGCGCAGCTCCTCGATGCGGGTCTCGAGCTCCGCGATCGGCTGCTCGAATTCGAGGAAGGTGGTCTTCAACGGGGTCAGTATTCTACCGGGACTGGATCGAGCGAGCGCCAGAGGTACCAGGTCGCCACCGAGCGCCACGGCCGCCAGCTTTCGCCAAGCTTGCGCATAGTCCGCAGGGAAACGGGTCTTTTTCGAAAATACAAAAGCCGGATCGCCTTCTGCAAGCCCAGGTCGTCGAGCGGGAGCACGTCGGGACGCAGCAGGTTGAAGATCAGGAACATCTCCGCGGTCCAGCGGCCGATGCCGCGCACCTCGACCAGCTCGGCGATGATCTCCTCGTCCGGCATCTGCGGCCAGCGGTGGACGTGGATGCTGCCGTCGGCGAAGTGCTGGGCGAGGTCGGCGATGTACTCGGTCTTGCGGTCGGAAAGCCCGCAGGCGCGCAGGACCTTTCTGTCTTTGGCAATAACCGCCTCAGGAGTGATTTTTTGGTCCAGGCAAATGCAGACCCTGTCCCATACGCTCTGCGCGGCCTTGACCGAGATCTGCTGCCCGCAGATCGCGCGCGCCAGGGTGAGGAAGGGCTCGCCGCGACGCACCAGGTGGACGCCCCGCCGGCTGCGCATGATTTCCTTCATGACCGCATCGTTCCTGGAAAGGGCGCGCTTCGCGCGATCCCAGTAATCAGGCTTCATGCAGCGGAAGATTCGTCAGCAGGTTCTGCGGCTTCATCCGCACCACCCCGTCCTCGCACGACAGCGCGAGGTAGATCGTCCTGCCGCGGAGGTCGGTTCGCATGGCCGCCGGGTCGTCGAACTGCAGGCCGAAGATGGCGAGGATGTTGCGCATCCGGCCCTGCTCGATCTGCGCGCCCGACCACAGCTCGTTCAGGATCGCAGTCGACTCGGCGTCGAGCCCGACGTGCCACGCCCAGGGCGCCTCGTCGATCTTTCGAATGGGTTTCACCTGGACTTTGGTTTTCAGAAAATGAGACACCCAGGCTTCCATCACCCGGCAAAGCGCATCCAGCGCCGGCCGGCCGTAGGTGAGGCTGATCACCGTGTCGTGGCGCGAGTCGCGCTCCCAGTAGAGCGCGGCATTGGCGCGGTCGAGGACATCGAGGTCGACTTTTCCGAGGTCGCCCTGCGCCTCGACGATCAGCTTGCCGATCGCTCCGTAGCGGTTGCCGCTGGCGTGCATCTCGACGGTCTCCAGGTCGGCGAGCAGGGCGTGGCCTTCCTGGATGGTGGCCTTCTGCTCCCGGAAGAAAAGCTCCGCCGCGCGCAGCTTCAGCGGGTCGTCGCAGCCGTCGAGAACGTTGCGCAGGATGACATGCACGAGCTGGTCGACGAACATCGGCGGCACGTCGACGCCGGTCTTGAAGAGGCCCCTGTAGCAGCCCTCGACCGTGCCCGCATCGAGCAGCTTCTGCCTGAACTTCAGGATGACGCGGTAGTTGTCGCGCGCATCGGCATCCTCGATCGCCTCGAGCTCCTTTTCGCCGACGCTTCTTCGCGGCGCGTTCATCAGCGACGAGTGCAGCCTGAGCTCGGCGTCGCCGGATTCCTCGACCGGGTGGATCTCCGGCCGCAGGTAGTAGGCGCGCAGGAAATCGTCGGTGACGGTCAATCGACCGGCCGGATCCCGCTTCAGAAGGTGAAAACCGCTATTGCGCCAAAACTCAGGCAGACAAGCTACGCAGGGGCTAGGACAAGCCGCGAGTGGCTCGCGACATGCTGCTTCAGGAACTCCATCTGGTCGGCGAGGATGCGGCGGTTGGTGAGGATCAGGTACTCCGCCTTGTTCGGCACGTACGGCGCATAGAGCAGCTCGAGGCCGCATTCCTGCGGCAGGCGGTTGCGCTTGTGGCCGTTGCAGTGCCGGCAGGTGGTAACCACGTTCATCCACGTATCGCGGCCGCCGCGCGACAGCGGCGTGATGTGGTCGCGCGTCAGGCGGAAATAGCTGAACTCGCCGCCGCAATAGGCGCACATGTGGCGGTCGCGGCGGAACAGTTCCCGGTTGTTGAGCGGCGGCACCTGGTTGAAGCCTTTCGCCGCCAGCGCCTTGCCCTTGATCGCGACGATGGAATGCGCGGTGATGCTCGAGCGCTCGCCGGTACGGCGGCAGATGCCGCCGTAGTAGGTGAACTTCTCCTCGCCGAGCGTCCACGCGACCAGGTCCTTCGCGTAGTAGAAGCACGCCTGCTGCCAGCTGATCCAGCGGTGCGGGACGCCGTGCGCGTCGAGCGAAAGAATGAGCGGCTTATCCATGCGCAAGATTCATGCTTGCCGAGGATTCTGCTTGGCAATGCCAAAAAAAACAAGGGGCTGGCATGCAATGCTCAGCCCCTTGCGGATCATGTAAGGCTCTACTTGCCGACTGCTTCCTTGAAGCCCTGGCCCGCGGCGAACGCCGGAATTGTTTTCGCAGAGATCTTGATCTCCTTCCCGTTCACCGGGCTGCGCCCGGCCCGCGCCTTTCTGGTGCGCGGAAGAAAGGTGCCGAAACCGACCACGGTCACGCGCTTGCCCTTCGCGACGTTGGAAACGATCGCCTCGAACACCGCATTCACCGCTTCGTTTGCCGCCACCTTGCTGACGTTCCCCGCTTTTGCCGCAACCTGGACCAGATCGGACTTGGTAACCACGTGTGGCATGCGCTCTCCCCTGACTTTCATCCCCAACCGCGAGCACGGAATCGTATCCAAACCAAAATCGAAATACAACGCGCGCGTCGCCGGGTGTCGTGAATTTGCACACGCCGCAGGACAAACATTTATGATTACGACACCTCAAGGAGGAGGTTGCATGATCAGGTCACTGGCATTGGCGCTCATCGCGCTCGCCCTACCCGCGCACGCGCAAGCCCCGCTCACGTTCTCGAGCTGGGTTCCGCCCACGCACCACCTCACCATCTGGCAGGCCAACTGGGCCGCGGACGTCGAGAAGGCGACCGGCGGGCGCGTCAAGTTCCAGTCGCTGCCGAAGCATCCAGCGGCCGCGCCGGGCACCTTCGACGCGGTGCGCGACGGCCTGGTGGATCTCTCCTATGTGACGGCGAGCTACACGCCGGCGCGCCACATCCTGCCGCTGATGGCCGAGCTGCCGGGCGCCGGCGAGACCGCCGAGATCAACTCGGTGGCCTTCTCGCGCATCCACTGGAAGCATTTCCAGAAGGTCGGCGAGTACAAGGGCGTCAAGCTGCTGGCGGTCTGGACCCACGGTCCCGGCCAGATGTTCACCAAGAAGCAGATCAAGTCGCTGGCCGATTTCCAGAACCAGAAGATCCGTACTGGCGGCGGCATC
>DATBSZ010000272.1:0-4409 GCA_036559525.1 Burkholderiales bacterium | reverse complement strand
GAAGAGAAGATCAACGTGCTGCAGGTCCGACTGCCGACCAACTTCAAGTCGGCGCGCTTTCCCGGCGACGCGCACACCGCGATCCTCAAGCAGCTCGAAGCGGACATCGAAGCGGCTCGTTTCGACAAGATGGAGCTGCCGGTGAAGCTGAAGGTGCATGAGTCGGTATTCGTGCCGCTCGCCAAGTGGGCGATGCTGATCGCGGGCAACTACCGCTGCATCACCAGGGAAGGCCCGCGCGCCATCAAGGACGCCGTGCACTCCGACATCAACGCTTCGCGCGCCACGTACCAATGGGTGGTGAATCTGTGCCTTCTGCTCGGCGCGAAGGAAAGCGACCTCGTGCCGTTCGACAAATATGCGGCCGCGGCGCAGAGCCTCGGCAGCCCTTCGTCAGCCGCGCGCGCTCTCTATGCCGGGGCGCCGTATATCGAGCGAGTCGACCGGCTTGTCCAGGCGATCGCAAAGCAGAAAGGCCTGCAGTTGCCGGTGCTCGATGAGGTGGTCGGTCTCGTCGACGCCAAGCTCGAAGCCAATCGGAAAAAAGCCGCGTAGCAGAATTCGGGGTCAGGGTCCGAATACGTAAGACGAGTCGCGACCCTGACCCCGAATTAGGTTTGCGACCTCAAGTTTCGTCCTGCCCGCCCTTGTCTTCTATCCCCAGTTCCTGAATCTTTCTCGTAATCGTATTCCGGCCCATTCCCAGTAGATTCGCGGCGTCGATGCGACGTCCGCCGGTGCGCGCGAGGGCCTTGACGATAAGGGCGCGCTCGAACTGACGTCCGAGCGCGTCGAGGATGCCAGTGTCGCCGCGCGCGAGGCGGCGCTCGGCTTCCTGCTCGAGCGCGGCTAGCCAGTCGGAGGCCGCGGTCACGCTTTCGCCAGGAACCTGAGCGCGGAATTCGGGCGGCAGGTTGCCGAGGTCGATCACCTGGCCGGGCGCCATCACGGTGAGCCAGTGGCACAGATTTTCGAGCTGGCGCACGTTGCCGGGAAATTCGAGGCGCGCGAGGTGCGCGAGCGCATCGTCGGCGATGCGCTTGGGCTCGACGCCAAGCTGCTTCGCGCTGGAAGCGAGGAAATGCTTCGCCAGAAGCGGGATGTCCTCCGAGCGCTCGCGCAGGCTCGGCAGGCGCAGGCGGATGACGTTCAGCCGGTGGTAGAGATCCTCGCGGAAAGTGCCCTCGCGAACGCGCTGCTCGAGGTTCTGGTGCGTGGCCGCGATCACCCGGACGTTTACCTTGATCTGCTGGTGGCCGCCGACGCGATAGAACGTGCCATCCGACAGGACGCGCAATAGCCGCGTCTGCAGCTCCGAGGGCATGTCGCCGATCTCGTCGAGGAACAGCGTGCCGCCCTCGGCCTGCTCGAAGCGGCCGCGGCGCTGTTGCTGCGCGCCGGTGAACGAGCCGCGCTCGTGGCCGAAGAGCTCGGACTCGAGGAGGTCCTTCGGCATCGCCGCGGTGTTGATCGCGACGAAGGGTTGCCGCGCGCGTGCACTGTGCCGGTGCAGGGCGCGCGCGACGAGCTCTTTTCCGGTTCCGGATTCGCCGGTGATGAGGACCGTGGCGCTCGACTGCGAGAGCCTGCCGATGGCGCGGAACACTTCCTGCATCGCCGGCGCCTGGCCGAGGATTTCCGGCGTCGCGGCGGGCGGCTCCGCCGCCTCGGATTCCCTCTTTCTCTCGTCAAGGGCGCGCCGGATGAGATCGACCGCCTGGTCGATGTCGAAGGGCTTGGGCAGGTACTCGTAGGCTCCGCCCTGGAACGCGGCCACGGCGCTGTCGAGATCGGAGTAAGCCGTCATGACGATCACCGGCACCGCGGGATGGCGTTGCTTGACGGCCTGCAGCAACTCGAGCCCCGAGCGCCCCGGCATGCGGATGTCGGACACGAGAACCTCGGGCGCATCGACCGAGAGCGCATCGAGCGCCTCCTGCGCCGAGGAGAACGAGTTGTACGCGATGCCCTCCCGGCTGAGGGCTTTCTCGATCACCCAGCGGATGGAGCGGTCGTCGTCGACGATCCAGACCGGTTTCATCTGATCGGCAGCAGAATCCTGAATATGGTTCGGCCCGGCCGCGACTCGAACTCGATGACGCCGTGGTGGTAGTGCACGAACGTCTGCGCGAGCGAGAGCCCCAACCCGGTGCCGCCTTCCCTGCCCGAGACCAGCGGATTGAAGATCCTGTCCTGGATCTCCTCCGGCACGCCCGGGCCATCGTCGATGACTTGCAATTCTAATGCCAGCTTGTAGCGCTTCTTCAGGATCGTGATCTGCCGCAGCACGCGCGTCCTGAAGGTGACGCTGCCGCTTCCGACCTGCGCCGCGTTGCGCGCGATGTTGAGCACCGCCTGGATGAGCTGCTCGCGGTCGCCGAGGATGTCGGGCAGGCTCGGGTCGTAGTCGCGCACGATCTCGATGCCGAACTCGGCGCGCACCAGGCTCCTTACGCGCTCGAGCACCTCGTGCAGGCCGAGGGGCTCGAGGCGCGGCGCGCGATGCGGCGTGAGCATGCGGTCCATCAGCGTCTGCAGCCGGTCGGCTTCTTTGATGATCACCTGGGTGTATTCGCGCAGCTCAGGGCGCTCGAGCTCGCGCTCGAGGAGCTGCGCCGAGCCGCGCAGCCCGCCGAGCGGGTTCTTGATCTCGTGCGCAAGGTTGCGGATCAGCTCGCGGTTCGCCTGCTGCTCCGACTCCATGCGCGCCTCACGCTCGATCCGGAGTTGCTCGCTGATGGGGCGCAGCTCGGCGAGCAGCGCCATGCCGAAGGAGTCGATGCGCGTCACGGTGCAGGAAAGCGGCACCGGCTGGCGCCCAACGCGTACGTAGGTGACGTTGCGCGCGGAGTAATCCCAATGGATGACGCGCGCGTCCTCGAGCGAGCGCTCGAGCTCGGTACGCTCGGCGAAAAAGCCCAGGAAAGGCTGGCCGATCAGGCTGCGCGCACCCGTAGTGAGCAGGTTTTCGGCCGCTGGGTTGGCGTAGCGCACCACGAACTCATCGTCGAGCACCACCACTGCCGTGGCCAGCAGGTCGAGGCCGGCGAACGAGGCGGCCACGGACTTGTTATTTCAGGTTGCCGAGCTCGCGCTGGAGCGCTTGGATGTTTTTCTCGTGGTTCTGGATCGCGTCCTTGAACGGTTGCAGTCGTTCCTGGACACGCGCGTAGTTGCGTTCGTCGCCGCTGCGGACCGCCTCCTGCGCCTCGAGCGCCTGCTTGGCCTGGTTCAGCGATTCGCGCTCCGCGGCGAGCTCGCCCTCGAGGATCTCGCGCTGGCGCTCGCGCGCGCTCACGCTCTGCTGCGGGGTCTCGCGCGGAAATCCCGGCGACGTGCGCCCCGCCTTCGGCTGCGACAGCGGCGGCGCGACGTTGATCTGGCTCGTCACCAGCTCGCACTTCATGCCGGCGGTCTCTTTCTTGGCGTTGGTGTAGTGCCGGCGGCCGTCGGCATCGATGCAGCGCCAGATCTCGGTGGTGGCTTGCTGGGCGTGCGCCGTCCCGCAGACGAGAACGACGCCGAATGCCCATGACCGGTACATGAGCTAAGTCTATCAAAACAAAACAAAAGGGGCGGCGCCACGGGTTACCTCGCACCGCCCCTTTTCCTGTGCATCTGCACAATCAGGCCGAGTAATACATGTCGAACTCGACCGGGTGCGTGGTCATGCGGAAGCGCGTGAGCTCGGTTTCCTTGAGCTCGATGTACGAGTCGAGGAAATCCTCCGAGAACACGCCGCCGCGCGTGAGGAACGCGTGGTCGTCGCGCAGGCAACCGAGCGCCTGCTCCAGCGACGCGCAGACATTCGGCACCTTCTTCGCCTCTTCCGGCGGCAGGTGGTAGAGGTCCTTGTCCACCGGGTCGCCGGGGTGGATTTTGTTCTGCACGCCATCGAGCCCTGCCATCAGCATCGCGGCGAACGCCAGGTAGGAATTGGCCGTCGGATCGGGAAAGCGCACTTCGACGCGTCGGCCGTTCGGGCTCGACACGTATGGGATGCGGCACGCCGCCGAGCGGTTGCGTGCGGAGTAAGCGAGGTTGATCGGCGCCTCGAAGCCCGGCACCAGACGCTTGTACGAGTTGGTGCCGGGATTGGTGATCGCGTTCAGCGCCTTGGCATGCTTGATGATGCCGCCGATGTAGTGCAGCGCCAGGTCGGAAAGCCCCGAGTAGCCGTTGCCGGCGAAGAGGTTCTTGCCGCCCTTCCAGATCGATTGGTGGACGTGCATGCCCGAACCGTTGTCGCCGACTACCGGCTTCGGCATGAAGGTCGCCGTCTTGCCGTAGGACGCGGCGGTGTTCCACACCGTGTACTTGAGGATCTGCATCCAGTCGGCGCGCTGCACGAGCGGCGCGAAGCGCGTGCCGATCTCGTTCTGGCCCATCGCGCCGACCTCGTGGTGGTG
>DATBSZ010000271.1:0-5977 GCA_036559525.1 Burkholderiales bacterium | reverse complement strand
CGCGCGCCTGCGCGGCCCGGTCGGGCTCTACATCGGCTCCAAGACCCCGCCGGAGATCGCGCTCGCGATCCTCGCCGAGATGACCGCGGTGCGCCACGGCGTGAGGGAGCCCTCGTGGGCGGCGAAGCCCGAGCGGCGCTTTGACCCCTCCGCCTGCGAAGTCAAGCAAGCCTGAAGATCGTCGGGCTGCTCCTCGCCGCGGGGGCGGCGAGCCGTTTCGGCTCCGACAAGCTCCGGCACGCGCTGCCGCACGGCGTCTCGATCGCCGTCCAGGCCGCACGGCATCTGAAGATGGAGATCCCGAAGGTCGTGGCGGTCGTGCGTCCCGGCAGCGACGAGCTCGCTCAGGCGCTGAAAAACGAAGGCTGCGAGGTTGTGGTGTGCAAGAACGCTGCCGACGGCATGGGTGCCAGCCTCGCGTGCGCCGCCGGCGCCGCGCAAGAAGCTGACGGGGTTCTCATCGCGCTCGCCGACATGCCGTACGTGCGGCCCACGACAATCGCGGCGGTGCGCGACGCGCTCGTCGCCGGCGCGCCGCTCGCCGCGCCTTATTTTCGCGCGCGCAGGGGACATCCGGTCGCGCTGTCAAGGAAGTTTCTGGGGCAGCTGCTTGCCCTGAAAGGCGACGAGGGCGCGAAGCAGCTCGTCGCCGAGAACGAGCGCGCGCTGGTCAAGATTCCGGTCGGCGATCCCGGGGTGATCCGCGACATCGACACGCCCGACGATCTCGCGCCACCCCTTAGAATCTGACGATGGCAAGCAAGCGGGTCGCGGTCCTCTTCGGCGACGTTTGCGACAGCACGACGATCTACGAAGCGATCGGCGACACGCGCGCGCATGCGCTGATCACGCGGCTGCTCGCGCGGCTCGACGAAGCGGTCAAGGCGAGCGCCGGCACCGTGGTGAAGACGCTCGGCGACGGCCTGGTGTGCCATTTCAAGGATGCCGACTCCGCCTTCCACGCCGCGTGCCAGATGCAGGAGTGGGCGGCGGCGATGTCGGAAGGCGCAGAGCCGAAGCTCTCGATCAAGGTCGGGTTCACCTGGGGCCCGGTGGTGACCAAGGCCGGCGATATCTTCGGCGACACCGTGAACGTCTGCGCGCGCCTCGTCTCGGTGGCCGGCCCGGCGCAGGTGCTGACTACGCAGGAAGCGGTCGACGCGCTCTCGGAGCCGCTGCGCAGCCGCTGCCGTCAGCTCTACCCCATGAAGGTCAAAGGCCGGGTGAGCGACGTGAACGTGTGCGACGTCCAGTGGCGCGACGACGACCTCGACCAGACCGCGGGCCTGAGCCGCTCCGGCATGATGCGCACGCGCCCGCGCGGCGAGTGGGCCCTCAAGCTCAGCTATGGCGGCGACAGCGTCGTGGTCGAGCCGGGCGCCTCGATCAGCATCGGGCGCGACAAGGGCAACGACATGGTCGTGAACAGCACCCACGCCTCACGGGTGCACGCTCGCGTCCACGGCCGCGGCGCGCACTTCGTCATCACCGACCAGTCCTCCAACGGCACCTTCGTGCTGATCGACGGCCATACCCGCGAGCTGCAGCTGCGGCGCGACGAAGCAGTGCTCGGCGAACGAGGCTACATCGGCCTCGGAGACTCGGCCTCGAAACAGGGCGATCACGTGGTGCGCTACCGGCTCGAGAACCGCAAGCCTTAGAATCGGCGTCTTTTCCCGCCCTCAAAAAATGCTCGCTCCCGACCGGCTGGCGCAGTCCGATCCCGAAGTCTGGAACGCGATCCGGCTCGAGTACCAGCGCCAGGAGGAGCACGTCGAGCTGATCGCCTCGGAGAACTACGCGAGCGTCGCGGTGCTCGCGGCGCAGGGCACGGCGCTCACCAACAAGTACGCCGAGGGCTATCCCGGCAAGCGCTACTACGGCGGCTGCGCTTTCGTCGACGTCGCCGAGCACCTCGCCATCGAGCGCGCGAAGCGGCTCTTCGGCGCGCAGTACGCCAACGTGCAGCCGCACTCGGGCTCGCAGGCGAACCAGGCGGCGTACCTCGCCTTCCTCAAGCCCGGGGACACGATCCTCGGGATGTCGCTCGCCCACGGCGGGCATCTCACGCACGGCGCCGCGGTCAATGCGAGCGGCAAGCTCTACCACGCCGTGTCCTACGGCCTCGACCGCGAAGAGGTGCTCGACTACGCGGAGGTCAGGCGGCTCGCGCTCGAGCACAATCCGCGCGTCATCGTCGCAGGCGCCTCGGCCTATTCGCTCGCGATCGACTGGCAGCGGCTGCGCCACATCGCCGACGAGATCGATGCGGTGCTGATGGCCGACATCGCGCATTACGCCGGCCTGATCGCGGCGGGCCTCTATCCGACGCCGGTGGGGATCGCCGACGTGGTCACCAGCACCACGCACAAGACGCTGCGCGGGCCGCGCGGCGGCATGATCCTCGCCGAGCCGGAGCACGAGCGCGCGCTCAACTCGGCCGTGTTCCCGGGGATCCAGGGCGGGCCGCTGATGCACGTGATCGCCGCGAAGGCGGTGGCCTTCGGCGAGGCGCTCAAGCCCGAGTTCAGGGATTACCAACAGCGGGTCATCCACAACGCCCAAGTGATGGTCGAGATCCTGAAAAAGCGCGGGCTGCGCATCGTCTCCGGCCGCACCGAGTGCCACCTGTTTCTCGTCGACCTGCGCGCGAAGCAGATTACCGGCAAGGACGCCGAAGAGGCTCTCGGCCGCGTTGGGATCACGCTCAACAAGAACGCGATCCCGAACGATCCGCAGAAGCCCACGGTCACCTCCGGCATCCGCATCGGCACGCCGGCGATGACCACGCGCGGCTTCGGCGAGACGGAGGCCGAGACGCTCGGGCACCTCATCGCCGAGGTGCTCGATGACCCGACCGGGGACGGCACCGCGCGGCGCGTGGCGGCGGAGATCAAGGCGCTCTGCCAGCGCTTTCCGGTCTACGCATGAAGTGCCCCTTCTGCGGATCGGACGACACCCAGGTCGTCGATACCCGCGCCAACCTCGAGGCGAACACCGTGCGGCGGCGGCGCAAATGCGTCGCCTGCGAGAAGCGCTTTACCACCTACGAGCGGGTCGATCTCAAGATGCCGCGCCTGGTGAAGAAGGACGGCAGCCGCACCGACTTCGACCGCGACAAGCTGATGGGCAGCATGATGCTCGCGCTGCGCAAGCGCCCGGTGGCGACCGACGAGGTCGAGGGCGCGGTCGACCGGGTCATCGAGCGCTTGCGCTCGCTCGGCGAGCGCGAGGTGCCGACCAACCGCGTCGGCGACTTCGTGATGCGCGAGCTCGCCAAGCTCGACAAGATCGCCTACATCCGCTTCGCGTCGGTCTACCGCAGCTTCGAGAGCCCGGACGACTTCCGCGAGGCGGTCCAGGAAGTGAAGGCGGGAAAACGAAGAAGGAAATAAGAGACTCAGTGACCCGGTTTTCGGCGTTCGACCACGCGATGATGCGGCGCGCGCTCGAATTGGCGGAGACGGGCCTCTACACCACGACGCCGAACCCGCGTGTCGGCTGCGTAATCACCCGGGAAGAAAAAATCGTCGGCGAAGGCTGGCACGAGCGCGCCGGCGGGCCGCATGCCGAAGTTGTGGCGCTCGAAAAGGCGGGAAGCGCGGCAGTGGGCGCCACGGCGTACGTGAGCCTGGAGCCGTGCAACCATCGTGGCCGCACGCCGCCTTGTGTGGACGCTCTGAAAAAAGCAAAAGTGAAGCGAGTGGTCGCGGCGATGCGCGATCCGAACCCGAAGGCGTCGGAGGGCGGAAAGGCGCTCGAGGCGGCCGGCATCCGCTTCGAGCACGGCCTGATGGAGGACGAGGCGCGCGAGCTGAACATCGGCTTCGTCTCGCGCATGACGCGCGGCCGGCCCTGGGTGCGGCTTAAGGTCGCGGCGACGCTCGACGGCCGCACGGCCCTGCGCGACGGGCAATCGCAATGGATCACGGGCGCCGAGGCCCGCCGCGACGGTCACCGCTGGCGCGCGCGCGCGTGCGCGATCCTGACCGGTATCGGCACCGTGCGCGCCGACGATCCGCGCCTCACCGTGCGCGAAGTCGAGACGCCGCGCCAGCCGCTCCGCGTCATCGTGGATAGCCGGCTAGAGACGCCGCCAGCGGCGCGCATCCTGGACGGCGGCAACGTGCTGATTTTTTCGGGCAAGCCAGGAAGCGCGCCCCGCGGCGCCGAGGTGGTCGTGCTGCCCAATGCGAACCAAAAAGTCGAGCTGCCGAAGATGCTGGAGGAGCTGGCACGGCGCGGGGTGAACGAGCTGCATGTGGAGGCGGGCTTTCGCCTGAACGGCTCGCTCGCGCGCGAAGGCTGCGTCGACGAATACCTGGTTTATCTCAATCCGAGCTTCCTCGGCGATGGGGCGCAAGGCATGCTCGACCTCCCGGCCTTTGACTCACTCGAAAAGAAACTGAAGCTGAGAGTCCTATCGCTGGATCGCTTCGGCGAGGACCTGCGCATCGTGGCGCGGCCCGCATAGGGCGGCGCTCAGGAGCTCGATCGCCACCCGCGCGGTGCGCCCGTCGCGATCGAGGCGCGGGCTGTACTCGACCAGCTCCACCGCGGCCAGGCCGGGACGGAGCGGGATCCTCTCGAGCGCGCGCGCGAGCTCGGCGCTGCTCACGCCGCCCTTCGCCGGCGTGCCGACGTTCGGCGCTTCCTCGGGCGTGACGACGTCGAGGTCGATGCTGACGCCGAAGCCGCCGGTTCCCGCGGTGACGATATCGAGCGCTTCGTCGAGCACCGCGTCGATGCCGCGGCTCGCGATCTCGTCCATGAACACGACCCGCACGCCGAGGCGCCGCAGACGCTCGTCTTCCTCGGGCTCGTAGCTGCGCACGCCGACGAGGCAGACGTGCTGCGGCTCGAGCACGCCGGAGGAAAGCCCGTAAAGCGGGTCGTCGTCCTGGCCGAGCAGCCAGGCAAGCGGCATGCCGTGCAGGCGACCCGTGTGGCTGGTGGCGGGCGTATGGCTGTCCATGTGCGCGTCGATCCAGAGCAGGCCGAGGCTTCCTCGCAGCGTGCGCGCCACGCCGGTCCAGGTGCCGCCGGCGCAGCTGTGGTCCCCGCCGATGACACAGGGCAGCCGGTCGCGGCGGCGCGCCGCGGCGACCGCAGCGGCCAGCTCCGCGCACAGCCTGCTCACCGCGAACTGCTTGCGTCGCTCGCCCGCCGCCGGCTCGAGGATCGGCCCGAGGACCGGGGGTGCGCCGCATTCGGCAAGCCGCTGCTCGAGCAGCGGCGCAAGGACCCGCGGCGCCTCGGCGCAGCCCGGATCCGCGCCGCCCAGGCCCCATGCTGCGCCGATCAGTTCGATCTGTAGTTTCATCGTGACACGCTGTACCCGGGAAGGACTACGCCCGGAATAGAACGGGCGCAACGCCATCGGTGTCCAATCGTGGAGCGCGCATCGGGCGCGCGTCAAGGAGAGCGCGATGGTGGCGAAATGGCAGGACTGGGCGAGCTTTGTGCTCGGTCTTTGGCTCGCGCTCTCGCCCTGGCTCGCAGGGTACGTGGAGCATGAGGCGGCGACCGCGAACGCCATCTTTGTCGGGCTTGCCCTGGCGCTGTGCTCGCATTTCGAATGCGTCGCCTGCGACGAGATGCCCGCGGAGTGGATGAACCTCGCCGCGGGCGTCTGGCTGATCTGCGCACCTTTCGTCCTGGAGTTCACCAGCTCCGCGATGGGGAGCGCCAACTCGGTGCTGGTCGGCGGTTGCGTATCCGCGCTGGCGGTGTCGGCGCTGGCGCTGGATAAGCATCTCGGCAGGCTTCTGCACAAGCGGGTCGTCAGGCTTTAGACAATCGGTTTTGGGGTAGGCTTCGGCGCCATGTTCACGGGCATCGTGCAGGCGGTCGGCCGCATCGTGCGCACCCATCCGCTCGAAGTCGACTCGGGCAGCCTCGAGCTTGCCGGCGTGGCGGTCGGCGACTCGATCTGCGTGCAAGGCGTGTGCCTCACGGTGACGGGCTTGAGACCCCG
>DATBSZ010000270.1:0-12226 GCA_036559525.1 Burkholderiales bacterium | reverse complement strand
GTCGAGGCACAGCCCCGCCGGCAGGCAGATCTCGCGCAGGTTGCAGCTCGCGCAACTCACTTCGAACTTGTGGTTGTTCATGGGCTTGAAGGTCGGCTTGAGGGCGATCACGGCGGCGGTCATGGCGGCTCCCTTCACGGGTGGACGGCGGCGCGCTGGGCGACGATCTCGCGTACGCGCTCGATTTCCCTGCTTTTGTCGAAGAACTCGCGCGCTCCGAGCCGCTCGGCAAGCTGGCGGTAGGGGTCGGCGGTGAAATTGGACAGCATGTAGAAGTCGATTTCGGGCGCCTGGCGGCACACCGCGCGCAGCACGTCGAAGCCGCTGCCTTCGGCGAGGTTGATGTCGAGCAGCACCACGTCGGGCCTGAGCGAAAGAATGTCGCGGATCGCGGTGTCGGCACGCCCGGCTTGGCCCACGACGCTCGCGCCCGGCACGGCCTCGAGCAGCTCGGCAAGCCGCCCCCGCACGGCCGGTGAATCTTCAACCAGAAAAATTTCCATGCCGGCAGTGTGCCGGCCGCCCGCCGCGCGCCCTATCGGCGGCGGCTGATAATCAGGGTAGGCGCTTTCCTATTCGCTCGCCGCGCGCGCGGCGAGCGCGGCGCGCAACGCGTCGATCTCGGTGCTTTTGTCGAAGAAGCCGCGCGCGCCGAGCCGCTCGGCGGTCTGGCGGTAGCCGTCGAGCGGGTAATTGGTGAGCACGTGGATCTCGGGCGCGAATTTCGCCGCGCGCAGCCCGCGCAGCACGTCGAAGCCGTTGCCGTCGGCGAGGTGGATGTCGAGCACCACGACGTCGGGCCGCTCGGCGAGGATGCCGCGCAGCGCTCCCTGCGCGCCGTCCGCATGACCGACGACGACCGTGCCCGGAATCGAGGCGATCAGCGCCTCCAGCCGCTCGCGCAAGAGCGGCGCATCCTCCACCAGGAATACTTTCATTACCCCTGGGAGTATCCCGACGGCCTGCTTGGCGGTCTGTAGTCCGCCGCCGCGATAACGGGTAGGAATTTTCCGACTACAGGATGCCGAAGAATCGGGCCACCAGCGCCACAAGGCAAAGGGCGAGGATCAGGATGACCGCGGCATAGACCTGGTTCATCAAGGAAAGCCTGCCCGACGAGCATAAGCGGCAATCGCGCCATCCGATTGATCTACATCAACCTAGGTTTCCCTAGGCGAGCCGGTGCTCGAGGGCGTAGCGGACGAGCTCGGCGGTGCTGCCGAGGTTGAGCTTCTCGAGGATGCGGGTCTTGTGCGTGCTGACGGTCTTGACCGAGAGGTGCAGCCGCTCGCCGATCTCGGTCGGGCCGAGGCCCTCCACCAGGAGCCGCATCACCTCGAACTCGCGGTCCGACAGGGCTTCGTGCGGCAATCTGTCATTCGTTTGAAGCAAGGCCGCGGCCGCGGCCTCGCCGATGTGCACGCCGCCCGCGGCGATCTTGCGCAGCGTGCCCAGCAGCACCTCGGCGGCGCTGTCCTTGCTGAGGTAGCCCGCGGCGCCGGCCTTGAGCGCGCGCGCGGCGTACTGGCTCTCGCCGTGCATCGACAGGACCAGGATGCGCAGCTTCGGCTTCTCGAGCTTCAGGCGTTTGATGAGGTCGATGCCGGCGAGGCCGGGCATCGACATGTCGAGCATCACGACGTCGTAGTCGTTCGCCTTCGCCAGCGCGAGCGCTTGGTCGCCGCTCGCCGCTTCGCCGGTGACCTGCAGGTCGGTGGTCGCGGCGAGGATGCGCTTGAGGCCGTCGCGCACGATGCTGTGATCGTCGGCGATCAGAACGCGGATCAGGCTGCCTCCTGCAACCCACGCAGCGGCACCCGCAGCCGCAGGCGCGTGCCGCCGCGCGGCGCGCGTGCGATCTCGAACGTGCCGCCGAGGAACGCGATGCGCTCGCGCATGCCCTTGAGACCGACCGAGCGCGCCTTGGCGAGGTCCTCGGGCGCGATGCCGCGGCCGTCGTCCTCTACTTCGACGTAGAGCGCGTCGTCCTCCACCGCGAGCACCACCCAGGCGCTCCTTGCCCCGGCATGGCGCGCGATGTTGGTGAGCGACTCCTGGACCGCGCGGTACACCGCCGTGGCGACGGCCTTGGAAAGGTCGGGCAGCTCTTCGGCGATGTCGACCTTGCAGGTCACGCCCGAGCGCTTGGCGAAATCGTCGATCAGCCAGGCCGCGGCGTCCGCCAGGCCGAGGTCGTCGAGCATCAGCGGGCGCAGGTCGGCCGAGATGCGCCGCGTCGCGCCGACCGTGCGGTCGAGCAGCGTTCCCATCTCGGCCACGCGCGGCGCGAGCTCCGAATCGGCGGGCAGCCGCTCTCGCACCCAGCCCAGATCCATCTTCAGCGCCGTCAGGAGCTGGCCGAGCTCGTCGTGCAGCTCGCGCGCGATGTGCGCCTTTTCTTCTTCCCTGGCTTCCAAAACCCTTGCAGAAAGCTCGCGCAATTCCCGCTGCGACTCCTTCAGCGAGTCCTCGGCCTGCTTGCGCAGCGTGATGTCGCGCAGGATCACGGTGTAGAAGCGCTTGCCACCCTCCGCCGCCTGCGAGATCGAAGCCTCGATCGGGAACTCCTCGTCGCTGCCGGCGCGCAGGGCCCACAGGGTGGTGACGTCGCCCATCCGGCGGCTGGTGACGCCGGTGCGGCCGAAGCCCTCGATGTGGTCGCGGTGCGCACCGCGAAAGCGCGTCGGCAGCAGCCGGTCGAGCGGCGTGCCGAGCATCTCCTCGCGGCGCACGCGGAACACCTGCTCGGCGGCGCGGTTGAACAGCACGATGTTCTGCGCCTCGTCGACCGTGATGATCGCGTCCATCGCCGAGTCGACGATCGCCTCGAGCTGCGTCTTGCTCGCCTCGGTGCGCTCGTCTGCAAGCAGCACCTCGCGCGCCGCAACCAGGACGCTGAGGCCGATCACCACCATGTCGGAGATGATCACGCCGCCGAGCAGCCAGGGCGACTCCAGGCCGCGCACGAACGCAAGCCCGTTCAGCACGAGGAGCGCGACTAGCGCGGCCGACCCCATCGCCACCACCGCCGGGTGGCGGAAGACGCTTCGTTTGACCGAGGTCAAAGCCCCCGGGCCCTCAACCTTCATAGTGCTCCCAATGCACTACCCCGCCTCCGAGCTGGTCATCGATCCGGTGCTCATCCGCAAGTACGACGTGAGCGGTCCGCGCTACACCTCGTACCCTACGGCGGACCGCTTCGTTGAGGCGTTCGGCGAGCCGCAGCTCCGGCAGTGGCTCGCCAAGCGCAACATCGGCGGCTTCAGCCAGCCGCTCTCCCTCTACGTCCACCTGCCGTTCTGCGAGAACGTCTGCTACTACTGCGCCTGCAACAAGGTGGTCACTCGCGACCACGGCAGATCGGCCAAGTATATCAAGTACTTGGAGAAGGAACTGGCGCTGCTTGCGCCGCTGCTGGGCGAGTCCTGTCCGATCCAGGCGATGCACTGGGGTGGCGGTACGCCTACGTTTCTCACGCGCGACGAATCGAGCGCGCTCGTGCGCGCCATCGAATCCAGGTTCGCGCGCAATCCGAAAGCCGAGTACTCGATCGAGGTCGACCCGCGCAGCGCCGAGCCCGGCCGCATGGCGTTTCTCGCCGGGCTCGGCTTCAACCGGGTGTCGCTCGGCGTGCAGGATTTCGACGCGGCGGTGCAGAAGGCGGTGCACCGGCTGCAGAGCGTGGAGACGACCCGGCGCGTGATGGCCGAGGCGCGCGCGAGCGGCTTCCGCTCGGTGAACCTGGACCTGATCTACGGGCTGCCGAAGCAGACGCTCGACAGCTTCAACCGCACCCTCGACGAGGTGCTGCTCCTCGACCCCGAGCGCATCGCGCTCTACAACTACGCGCACCTGCCGAAGCTGTTCAAGCCGCAGCGGCGCATCGCCGAGTCCGAGCTGCCGTCGGCCGAGCGCAAGCTGCAGCTGATGACGCTCGCCATCGGACGCCTGACGCGCGCGGGCTACCTCTACATCGGCATGGACCATTTCGCGAGGCCCGACGACGAGCTCGCGGCGGCGCAGACGCTCGGCCAGCTCGCGCGCAGCTTCCAGGGCTACTCCACGCAGGCCGGGGATCTGCTCGGGCTGGGCATGTCGTCGATCGGCCAGATCGGCCCGGCCTACTACCAGAACGCGAAGGACCTCGAGCGCTACTACGCCGAGCTCGATGCCGGCCGGCTGCCGGTCTTGCGCGGCCTCGAGCTCACCGCGGACGACCTGGTGCGGCGCGCGGTGATCCAGGGCCTGATGTGCCATTTCCGCCTGTCGATCGAGTCGATCGAGCTCGCGCATCTCGTCGATTTCCGGCGCTATTTCGCGGTCGAGCTGCTGCAGCTCAAAAAGCTCGCCGATGACGGCCTGGTGGAGCTCACGCCCGACTGGATCGGGGTGACGCCGAAGGGGCGCCTCCTGGTGCGCGCGATCTGCATGCTGTTCGACCGCTACCTGCGCGAAGCGCGCGAGCGCGCGAGCTATTCCAAAGTGATATGAGCAAGGGAGAACGACATGAAAGACGCGATCACGATCATGAAGAGCGAGCATCGCTCGATCTCGGCGGTGCTGCTGGGCCTGAAAGAGCTGGCCCGCATGGCGCAGGACGCCCGGGTGCGGCCGCGCTTCGAGGTGCTGCGCAGCATGCTGCGCTACATCGACGAATATCCCGAGAAGCTGCACCACCCGAAGGAGGACGAGCATCTCTTCGCGCGCCTGGTGGCGCGCGCGCCCGAGACGCGGCCGCTGGTGAACGAGCTGCAGGCTGAGCACGAGGAAGGCGCGCGGCTCATCCGCGAGCTCGAGCGCGCGCTGGTGTTCCTCGAGGAGGGCTGGCCCGCCGGCGCGCGCGAATTCCTAGCGGCGGTGGATGCTTACGCCGAGTTCCACTGGAAGCACATGCGCAAGGAGGAGAGCGAGCTGCTGCCGCTCGCGCAGCGCCACCTCACGGCCGTGGACTGGAAGGCGATCGACGCGGCGTTTGCGGCCAACGCCGACCCGATCGCCGAGGTGCAGGAGCGCAATTTCGAGAAGCTGTTTTCGCGCATCGCCAACCTGGCGCCGGCGCCGGTCGGGCTCGGTGAGCCCTGGAAGCGCGTGTAGCAGGGCGCTAGCGGGTGACGAGGACCGGGATCTTCGTTAGCGCGTGCACGAACGGCAGGTCTGCCGCGTCGGGTCCGCGGCCATTTCCAGGAACGGAATGACGCCGCCGCACCTGAGGCAGGTGCCGAACTCCGCGCTGCGCAGCCGTGCCAGGGTCTCTTCGAGGATGCATGTCTCAAATGCGCGGCCGGCGGCGCGCACCGCATCGAGCCGTATGCGAAGCGTGCGCTCGAGCGAGAGCTGGTAGTCGAGCGGATAGGGCATGGCTCGATCCATCTTCAGGTTCCGGCCGGGATCGGCAGCCGGCTGCACGCAAGGCAGTGCAGGGCGAAGGGCTCGATTTGAAGCCGGGCGTAGTCGACGTCCTTTCCGCATTCGATGCAGGTGCCGTAGTCCGGCTGACGCAGCTTTTCGAGCGCGGTCTCGAGCTGCGATGCTCCGCGCACGCGGGAGCGGATCAGCTTCTCCAGGTACTCGCGCTGCTCGATCGTCAGATAGTGATAGTGCATGGGGCCGAAGCTACGCCGTTGCCCGGGCCGTGATTTGATCTGGGTCAAGCCGGCTCCTGCCGCGCGCCGTACATTGAATCCATGACACCCATCCGAACCGCGCCCGAGCTTTACGCGCACGCCATCGCCATCGAGCGCGAGGCGGCCGAGCGTTATGCCGAGTTCGCCGAGCGCATGAACGACCTGGGGAACGTTGCGCTCGCCGAGCTGTTCGGCCGGCTGGCGGAGATCGAGGCGGAGCACTTGGACTCGCTGCTGCGGCGAACGCGGGGCGTGGCCCTGCCGCACCCGTCCACGACCGCCTACCAGTGGCTCGATGCGGCGGCGCCGGAAACGGCGGCGCGCGAGCTGGTCTTCCGCCTGATGACGCCGCGGCACGCGCTCGAGATCGCGCTGGCGGGCGAGAAGCGCGCGCAGGCCTTTTTCGAGCGGGTCCTCATCACCGCGGACGATCCCGCGCTGCGCGCCCTGGCAAGAGAGATGGCGGCCGAAGAACAGGAGCACGTCCGGCTGGTGGAACGCCTGCTCGAGCGCACGCCCGACCCGAACGTGGACTGGGAAGAGGTTTTCGAAGGGAAGCGGGCGGCACAGCAGAAAGGAGCGATCGATGTATAAGCACATTCTCATTCCCACCGATGGATCGGAAACCGCCGAGAAGGCGGTCGAGGCGGGCATCGCGTTCGCCCGGGACGCGAACGCACGGGTCACCTGGTTCACCGCGGTGCCCGAATACGAGGTGCCGGGCGAAGGCGAGTTGTTGAGCAAGAGGCACGACATATCGCTCGAAGCGCACAACAACCGCTCGCGCGCGCTGGCGGAGAAGATCCTGGCGGAGCCGGCGCGCAAGGCGCGCGCGGCCGGGATTACCTGCGCGATCGACTACGCGCAGAGCAACCAGCCCTACGAGGCGATCATCGCGGCGGCGACGCGCCACGGCTGCGATCTCATCTTCATGTCGTCGCACGGACGCAAGGTCCTGCCGGCGCTGTTCCTCGGCAGCGCGACGCGCGACGTGCTGTCGCATTCGACGATTCCGACGCTCGTCTACCGGTGAGCGCCCGGTCGCCTTCCGCGGTCGTCCTCAGGCCGTTTCCGGTGCTCGTCGCCTGCCAGGGATGCGCCGAATTCGGCCAGGCGGCGCGGGACGTGGCGCTGCGCCTCGACCGCCTGGGCTTCGGCGAGCCGGCGTGGCTCGGCGGAGCCGCTGAACCGGCGGCTGCGCGCGCGAAGGCGAAATCTCGATTCCCGGTCTTTTGCCTGGACGCCTGCGAAAAGGCCTGCGCGCGGGCGTGGCTCGCGCGCGAGGGCGTTGCGCCACAGGGCTGCTTCGTCCTCTCGCAAGCCGAGCGCAGCGACCTCGAAGGCGCCGCGCGCCGCATTGCAGCCGCGGCAGCTTGAGCATGGACGAGCCGCTGGACACGCTGCAGGCCTGCCACCAGGGGATCGAGTTCGAGCTTGGCGTGCTCGAGAACTTCGCGGCCCACCTTGCCGCCCGTGGCAGCGACGAAGCGGCCCGCAGCGCGGCGAGCGCGGTGATGCGCTACTTCGACACCGTCGCCGCCGCCCATCACCGCGACGAGGACGAGGATCTGTTTCCGCTGTTGCGCGAGGCCGCCGCGCGCGACGGCCGCGACGAGATCTGCGCGACGCTCTACGAGCTGCAGCGCGAGCATCAAAGCATGGACCGCCTGTATGCGCAGGTACGCGCCGAGCTGCAGGCGATCGCCGTTGGAGAATCCGCACGGCTCGATGCCGAGCTCGTGGCGCGCTTCGCCTGGATCCACCGCCGCCACATGCGCATGGAGGGCGACCTGCTGCTGCCGTACGCGCGCCAGGCGATCGGGCCCGCGCAGCGGGCGGCGCTGGGAGAGCGCATGGCGGCGCGCAGGCAGGCGGCCCAAGCCTAGCTTAATCTGCCGGCGTGGCAGACCTGATCGCGCCGCTGCGCGCGCACCCCCCGTTCGACGAGATGGAGCCTGCGGCGCTCCAGTTCCTCGCCGGCCATCTCGCGGTCGGCTACTACCCGCGCGGCGAGCTGGTGGTCGGGCCGGAGAGCGGCGCCGTCGCGCGCCTCTACATCGTGAAGCAGGGCAGCGTTCGCGGCAGCGGGGGCGCTGCCGACGTGCTGCTCGGCCCGGGCGAGTGCTTTCCGCTCGGTGCGCTGGCGGGCCGGCGCGCGACGGTCTATTCCTACCGCGCCGAGAAGGACAGCTTCTGCTGGGAGCTGCCGGCGGAGCGTTTCCACGAGCTCGTGGAGCGCAGCGCCCGGTTTCGCGCCTTCTCCACGCAGCACCTCGCGCAGCTCGCCGAGCGCTCGCAGCGCGCGCTGCGGGCCGAGGCCGCCGAGTCCGCGCTCGACGGCGCCGGAATGCTCGCGCCGCTGAGGAGCGTGTTGCGGCGCGAGCCGGTCAGCTGCCCGCGGGACACGACCCTCGGCGAGGCGATCCGGCGCATGCATGCCGAGCACGTGGGTTCGATCGCGATCGTCGACGACCACGCCGTGCCCGTGGGCATCTTCACCACCGTCGACCTGCTGGCGAGCGCAGCGGCCGGGACTCCGCTTGACGCCGGCATCGCGCAGCACATGACGCCGCGGCCGTTCGCGCTGGAGGAGGAGGCGACGCTCGCCGACGCCGCGCTCGCGATGGCGCGGCACGGTTTTCGCCATATCGTGGTGACGCGCGACGGCAAGCTCGCGGGGGTGGTGTCGGAGCGCGATCTGTTCGCGCTGCAGCGCCTGGGCTTGCGGCGCACCGCCGAGCGCATCCGCGGCGCGGGCCGGCTCGAACCGCTGGTGGAGGCCGCGCGCGACATCCGAAGCCTCGCGCGCCAGCTGCTCGCTCAGGGCGTGGCGGCCGGGCCGCTCACCGAAATGATCAGCGCGCTCAACGACAGCCTGACGCGCCGCGTGATCGAGCTCGCCCAGGCGCGGCACCCGCTCGCGCCCGCGTGGTGCTGGCTCGCGCTGGGCAGCGAGGGCCGGATGGAGCAGACGCTGGTGACGGACCAGGACAACGCGCTCATCATGGAAGGCGAAAAGGAGGCGTTCCTCGCGTTCGCCGACCAGGTGAACCGCGACCTCGACGCCTGCGGCTTCCCGCTGTGCAAGGGCGACATCATGGCGCGCAATCCGCGCTGGTGCCTCACGCTCCAGGAGTGGCGCGAGAAGTTCGACGACTGGATCCGCAACCACGATCCCCAGGCGCTGCTCAACGCGAGCGTGTTCTTCGATTTCCGGGCGCTGGCGGGCGATGCGCGCCTGGCGGGCGCGCTGCGCTCGGGAATCCTCGCGCAGACCCGCGCGCACCGCGCGTTCTGCCGCGCGCTCGCCGAGACGGCGCTGCAGACGCGGCCGCCGCTCGGGCTGCTCGCCGACTTCTCCGCCGACGAGCTCGACCTCAAGGCGCTCGGCGCGCGGCCGTTCGTCGATGCCGCGCGCGTGCTCGCGCTTGCCGCCGGGTCGCCGGAGACCGGCACCGCGGCTCGCCTGCGGGCCGCGGGCGAGAAAAACGCGATCGAGGCCTTCCATTTCGTCCAGACGCTGCGGCTGCGGCATGCGCGCAACCTCATCCTGCGCGCCGAGCTGAACGACATCGACCGGCGCGTGCTGAAGGAGGCGTTCCGCCAGGCAGCCATGCTGCAGCAGCGCTTGCGGCTCGATTTCGCCCTGTGAGCTGGTTTCGCCGCACGCCGATCGCGGCGGCGCGCTGGGTGGCGATCGACTGCGAGACCAGCGGCCTGGACGCCGCACGCGACCGGCTGCTTTCGGTCGGCGCCGTCGCGGTGAGGGATGCTCGCATCGATCTCTCGGATTGCTTCGAGGCCCGGGTAAAACAGCGCGCGCCCAGCACCGCGGACAACATCCTCATCCACGGCATCGGCGGCGATGCGCAACTGGCCGGCTTGCCTCTGCTGCAAGTGATCCAGAAACTAGTCGCGCACGTCGATGATGCGATCCCGGTCGGCTTTCACGCGGATTTCGATGCGACGGTGCTGCGCCGGCACGGCTTCGCGCGCCGCCGCTGGCTCGACCTGGCGGCGCTCGCGCCGGCGCTCTTTCCCGGGCGAAAAGCGAAGGCGCTGGACGACTGGCTCGCCGAATTCGGCATTGCTGTGCACGAGCGCCACGATGCGCTCGGCGACGCGTTCTCCACCGCGCAGCTCCTGCTCGTCGCGCTCGCCGAGGCGAAGCGCCAGGGCGTCGACACGGTGGAGGGCCTGCGTGCGGCGCAGCGCGCCGGCCGCTGGCTGTGAGTAAGATCGCCGCATGAACGTGGTCCAGCTCGACATCGAGGGCATGACCTGCGCCGCCTGCGCGGCGCGCATCGAGAAGAACCTGAACAGGCTCGAGGGCGTGGAGGCGAGCGTCAGCCTCGCCACCGACAAGGCCACGGTGCGCTTCGATTCGAAGCTCGAGGTTGAATCCATTATTCAGAGGATCCGCGACACCGGTTACGACGCCCGGGTCGCGCGCGAGGGCGAGCTGCGCGACCACTCCGCCGAGCACCGCAAGGCGAGAAACGAGTTCGTGCTTGCCGCCGTCCTCACGGCGCCGCTGCTCCTGCACGGGTTTGTCCCCGGCTGGGCGCAGTGCATCCTCGCCACGCCGGTGCAGCTCTGGAGCGGCCGGCGCTTCTACCGCGGCGCGTGGAACGCGCTGCGCGGCGGCACCGCGAACATGGACGTGCTGGTCGGGCTCGGCACGAGCGCGGCGTACGGCTTTTCCGCTGTGGTCCTGTTTTTTCAGTTGAACGAGCAGCTCTACTTCGAGGCAGGGGCGGTGGTGATCGCGCTCGTACTGCTCGGCAAGTACCTCGAGGCGCGCGCCAAGGCGAAGGCCGTGCAGGCGCTCGACTCCCTGATCCGGCTGCAACCGAAAACGACGTTCGTCGAGCGGAATAACGCGCTCGTCGAGGTCGACATCGCGGCCCTGAATGCCGGCGACGCGTTCGTCGTGCGCCCGGGCGACGCCGTGGCGCTCGACGCCCGGGTGGTGGACGGCAGCTCCGCGGTCGACGAGTCGATGCTCACGGGCGAGTCCGTGCCCAAGGAAAAGCGCATCGGCGACGCGGTCTTTGCCGGCACGATCAACGGCGAGGGCCTGCTCAAATGCGTCGCGACCGCGACCGGCAAGGCCACGATGCTCGCCGGCATCATCCGCCTGGTCGCTGCGGCGCAGGCTTCCAAGCCGCCGGTGCAGCGCCTGGTCGACCGGGTCTCGGCGGTGTTTGTGCCGGTCGTCATGGGCGTTTCGGTGCTGACGCTTCTCTTCTGGTGGTGGCTCGGCGGCTTTGCGATTGCCATCCTCCCCGCGGTCGCCGTGCTCGTCATCGCCTGCCCGTGCGCGCTCGGGTTAGCAACGCCCACTGCGCTAATCGTCGGCGTGGGCCGCGCGGCGCGCGCCGGCATCCTGATCCGCAACGCCGCGGCGCTCGAAGGCGCGGGGGCGCTCGACACGCTGGTGCTCGACAAGACCGGCACGCTGACGCGCGGTGAGCCTGCGGTCACCGATGTTTTTTCCAGCAATCCTGATGAACTTCTACGCGTGGCGGCGGCGCTCGAAAGCCGGTCCGGGCACCCGCTCGCGCGCGCGATCGTCGTTAGGTTCGGCGGCGCGCCGCAGCCCGTGGCCGAGTTCCGCGCGCACGGCGGGCGCGGGGTCAGCGGCGTCGTCGGCGGAAAGCCGGCGCGCCTGGGCTCGCCTGCGTTCCTGGGAAGAGAGAAGTCCGTCGAAGGCAAGAGCGTCGTCGGCGTGGAATGGGACGGGCGCTTCCTCGGCTGGATCGCGCTCGGCGACGAGCTGCGAGCGACCTCGGCGCAGGCGGTGGCGCGCCTCGCGCGCATGGGGATCGAGCCGGTCATCGTCTCGGGGGACAGCGCCGAGGCGGTGAAGGCGGTCGCCGAGCGCCTGGGCATCGCGCGCTGGAAGGCGGGCGTGCTGCCGGAGGAGAAGCTGCTCGAGATCGAGAAGCTCAAGCGCGAGAACCGCCGCGTCGGCATGGCCGGCGACGGCGTGAACGACGCGCCCGCGCTCGCCGCGGCCGACGTCAGCTTCGCGCTCGCCGCCGGCAGCGGCGCCGCGCTCGAGGCCGCCGACGTCACGCTGATGAAGAACGACCTCGCCGGGATCGCCGACGCGATCCGCCTGTCGCGCGCCACGCTCGCGAAAATCCGGCAGAACCTGTTCTTCGCCTTCATCTACAATGTGCTCGGCATCCCGCTCGCCGCGGCGGGCATGCTGAACCCGATGATCGCCGGCGCCGCGATGGCGCTGAGCTCGGTCTCGGTGGTCAGCAACTCTCTATGGCTGAACCGATGGAAACCGTCGAGCTGAAGGTCGAAGGAATGGACTGCGAGGGCTGCGTGAAGAGCGTGACCCGCATGCTGTCGGGCCTGGCCGGCGTGGCCAAGGCCGACGTCTCGCTCGCGCAGGCGAGCGCGAAAGTGACCTATGACCCGGCGAAAGTCGACGTCGGGCAGATGAAGAAAGCGGTCGAGCGCGCCGGCTACAAGGCGCCGTGAAGGGGTCGCTGCAGAAAGGTCTTTCGTTCGCGAAAGACGTGCTGGTCGATGAAGCGCGCTGCATCGGCTTCATGGGGCGCGAAGGCATGGTCTACGCCACG
>DATBSZ010000269.1:0-7468 GCA_036559525.1 Burkholderiales bacterium | reverse complement strand
AGCCTCTCCCCGGAACCGGTGACCGGGTTCATCCTTTCCCGCAAGTGGTTCCGCTTGAGTGATTATCGTCTGCTGAAGTGAAGGACGGTCGCGCGGGCGCTGCCTCTACATAGGAAATTCAATCCGCCCACCGCGGCCAGATCGATCAGGGCGAGAAGCACCGCTCACCGACCCGAAACACGCCGCAACCGCGGGCATTTCGCGGCACGGACGCGAAGGAATTTTCCTATCCTTAGTAGGGGGTATCGCCCATCAGCCCGAAATTGAGCGTTTTATGACGTTTTTGTGGGATGCCCGCTGGGCTGGGAGTTCGCTAGATTATCTCTTGCTGCAGACGCTGCATCCGGGGTCTTTCTTCACCCGCACGGTGCGCCACTCGGCGCTCTTCGCATCGAACACCTGGAGCTTTCCGTTCAGCGACACGCCGACACCCGCGACGAGCTTGAGCGCCTCCATCGACTGCATGGCCCCGATCACGCCGGTGAGCGGCGCGAACACGCCCATCGTCGAGCACTGCACTTCCTCGACCGCGGCGTCCTCGGGGAACAGGCAAGCGTAGCAAGCCGATTCCCGGCTCCTCAGGTCGAACACCATGAGCTGCGCGTCGAAGCGGATGGCTGCTCCGGAAACCAGCGGCTTGCGGTGCTGCACGCACGCTCGGTTGATCGCATGGCGCGTGGCGAAGTTGTCGGTGCAGTCGAGGACCACGTCGGCCTGGGCGACGAGCTCGGAGAAATCCACGACTCTCTTCTGCAATGAGACGACGGCGACATCGGGATTGATCGCGTTAAGCGCTGAGCGCGCCGCCTCGACTTTGACCGCGCCGACCGATTCCGTGCGGTAGAGGATCTGCCGCTGCAGGTTGGTGAGGTCGACCTTGTCTGCATCGGCGAGCGTGAGGCGGCCGACGCCGCTGGCGGCGAGGTAGAGCGCCGCCGGGCATCCGAGGCCGCCTGCGCCGACGATCAGCGCGCGCGCGGCGCGCAGCTTCTCCTGCCCCTCGATCCCGATCTCGGGGAGCAGGATGTGCCGGCTGTACCGGAGAAGCTGCTGATCGTTCAGTTAGTGGGTTTGACTTGCTGCTTCGGCGCGTCGGTCTGGGCGACCGTGGGTGACTGGTTCTTCACCGGCTCGCCTTTGAGGAAGGCGAGCGCCTGGGAAAGCTGGAAGTCTTCCTTCGAGCCGAGCTCGACCGGCTTGGCGTCGGTCGAGGTGGCAGCGCCCGGCGCCGGCTTGACGCGCGGCTGCGCGGCATCTTTGCTGTCCTTCTTCTCCGGCTGGCGGCCGTTCTCGAGGTGGCGCTGCAGGTCGGCTTCGCGCACGCGCACCAGGGTGTCGCTCGGGTCTTCGACCATGATGTCGGGCGTGACGCCGAGCGCCTGGATCGAGCGCCCGCCGGGCGTGTAGTAGCGCGCGGTGGTGAGCTTGATCGCGGTGTTGTTACCGAGCGGCATGATGGTCTGCACCGAGCCCTTGCCGAAGGTTTGCGTGCCCATCACCTTGGCGCGCTTGTGGTCCTGCAGCGCGCCGGCGACGATCTCGGAAGCCGAGGCGGAGCCGCCGTTCACCAGCACCACCATCGGCACGCTCTTGACCGCGGCCGGCAGGTTCCTCAAGACGTCGTCGCCGCGCCGCGCATAGTCCTCTGGGCTGGCGTAGAACTTCTTGCGCGCGTCCTCCGCGCGGCCGTCGGTCGACACGACCAGCGACTTCGCCGGCAGGAACGCGGACGAGATCGCGACCGCGCCGTGCAGCAGGCCGCCGGGATCGTTGCGCAGGTCGAGGACCAGGCCCTTCACCTGTCCCTGCTTGAACAGGCCTTCGAGGTGCTTCACCAGGTGCTCGGCGGTCGCTTCCTGGAACTGCGACACGCGGATCCAGGCGAAGCCGGGCTCGATCATCTTCGACTTCACGCTCTGCACGCGGATGATGGCGCGCGTGATGGTGACGGTCAGCGGCGCGGTCTCGCCCTTGCGCGTGATGGTGAGCGTGATCTGGGTGCCCTGCTTGCCGCGCATCTTCTTCACGGCGTCGTTGAGCGTCATGCCCTTCACCGGCGTGTCGTCGAGCTTGATGATCAGGTCGCCGGGCTTGATGCCGGCCTTGTGTGCCGGGGTGTCCTCGATCGGCGAGATCACCTTGACGAAGCCGTCTTCCATGCCCACCTCGATGCCCAGGCCGCCGAACTGGCCCTGGGTGCCGACCTGCAGCTCGCGAAACGCTTCCGCGTCGAGATACGACGAATGCGGGTCGAGGCCGGTCAGCATGCCGTTGATCGCCTCGGTGATGAGCTTCTTGTCCTCCACCGGCTCGACGTAGTTGGTCTTGATCGCGCCGAAGACCTCGGTGAACGCGCGCAGCTCCTCGATCGGTAGCGAAGTGCGCGTGGCGCGGTCGGCGAT
This sequence comes from Burkholderiales bacterium, assembly GCA_036559525.1. Classification (GTDB taxonomy): domain Bacteria; phylum Pseudomonadota; class Gammaproteobacteria; order Burkholderiales; family SG8-39; genus SCGC-AG-212-J23. The sequence continues at coordinate 5,066 of DATBSZ010000269.1, read as the reverse complement.
CGCCTGGAAGTTCAGGCTGATCAGAACCCCGGCGACGGCGCCGACGACCATGAATCCGATGTTGCGAAGCCTGGTGTGCATGATGCTCGCTTTATTTCGGCTTGACCCACGACAGCGGGTCAAAGGCGCGGCCCAAGTGCCGCATTTCAAAGTATAAACCCGTTTCCTCGTTGCCACCGCTCGAACCGGTGGTGGCGATCGGCTCTCCCGGCGCCACCGCGTCGCCCAATTCCTTCAGCAGCGACTCGTTGTTGGCGTAAATCGAGAGATAGTTCTCACCATGGTCCACGATCAGCAGGTTGCCGAACCCGCGCATCCAGTCGGCATAGACCACCTGGCCCTTGGCGATCGCGCGCACCGGCTGCCCCCCGGGAGCGCGGATAAACACGCCTTTTGCCTCCGTTCCCGCCGCTCCCCTTGGAGCGCCGAAGCGCCGCGTCAGTTCCCCCCGCACCGGCAGGCGAAGTTTCCCGCGAAGCGCGGAGAACGGATCTTTAAATGATGCAAAATCGCCGCGGCCGACCGCCTCGACGAGCCGCGCGAGGCGCGCCTCGTCGGCCCGCAGCACGCGGATTTCCTTACGGTTCTTGCGGATATCGACCGCCAGCGACTGCAGCACCCGGCTGCGCTCGCGCCGCTCCCTGATCACCCGGTCGCGATCGGCGCGGCTCGCCTGCTCGATCGCGCGCAGGCGCTCGGCGCGGCCTCTTGCCTCGTTTGCCAGGCGCTCGAGCTCCTCGAGGGCGGCGCGCTGCTCGGCGAGCAGGCTCGCCGCCGCGCGCGAGAGATGGCCGAAGTAATGCAGGCGCCGGCCGATGTCCGCGGGATCGCTGCCGGAAAGCGCGACGCGCAGCGCGTCAGGGGCGCCGCCGGCCGCCCAGGCGACGAGCATCCGCTCGATCGCCGCTTCCCGGTGGGACACCTGCGCTTGCACCGAGCGGCGCCGCTCGGCGACGCGCGCGGCCTCGGCGCGCACCTGGCGCGCCTCCGCGGCGAGCTGCGCGAGCGCGCGGTTCGCGTTGGAGATCGCGCGCTCGGAATCGCGCAGCGCGTCGCGCGCCTCGCGCTGCGAACCTTCTTTTTTCTCCAGGTCCCGGTTGAGCGCCTCGATGCGGCCGCGCAGCGCCTTCAGATTTTCTTCTTGACTTGCACCCCAGGCCGCGCCGGCGACCAAACCGAAAACCACGAAGACGACGCCCTTCAGACCTTCGCTTTCCCTTGAGCGGCGACCGAGGCGACGCGCCGCGCGACTTCGTCCGCATCCCCGAGGTAGTAGCTCCGGGCAGGCTTGAGCGCATGGTCGAGCTCGTACACGAGCGGAATGCCGGTCGGGATGTTTTTCTCGACGATCTTTTCGTCCGAGATGCCGTCGAGATGCTTCACCAGCGCGCGCAGCGAGTTGCCGTGCGCCGCGATCAGCACCCGCTTGCCGGCGCGCACCGCGGGCGCGATGCTCGACTGCCAGTACGGCACCACCCGCGCGACGGTGTCCTTGAGGCACTCGGTCAGGGGAACCTTGACTCCGGCGTACCGGGCGTCGTTACCCTCGTACCGCGGATCTGCGCGATCGAGCTCCGGTGGCGGCGTGTCGTAGCTGCGCCGCCAGACCAGGACCTGCTGCTCGCCGAACTTCGCCGCCATCTCGGCCTTATTGAGCCCCTGCAGCGCGCCGTAGTGGCGCTCGTTCAGCCGCCAGCTCTTCTCCACCGGCAGCCACATCTGGCCGAGCTCGTCGAGCGCGAGCCACAGCGTGCGGATGGCGCGCCGCAGGACCGAGGTATGGGCGAGATCGAAGGCGTAGCCCTCGGCCTTGAGGAGCTTCCCGGCGGCGCGGGCTTCGCCGGTGCCCTTCTCGGAGAGGTCGACGTCGGTCCAGCCGGTGAAGCGATTTTCGCGGTTCCAGTCCGACTCGCCGTGGCGCAGAAGCACGAGCTTGCGCATCGGCCTTCATTATAATGACCGGCTCGGTGGATTTCGTCCGCAATAACCTCCTCCTCTTCGCCGTCGCCCTCGTCTCGGGCGCGATGCTGCTCTGGCCGCTTTTCCGGCGCACGACCGGCGGCCCGTGGGTGAACACCGCCGAAGCAACGCATCTCATCAACCGCGAGGATGCGCTGGTCGTCGACGTGCGCGACGCGGGCGAATACGGCGCCGGCCACATCCTGGGGGCGAAAAACGTGCCGGTGTCGCGCCTCGACGAAGGCGACCTCGCGAAGCGCAAGGAGCGTCCGGTGATCGTCTACTGCGACGGCAGCGAGCGCTCCTCGAAAGCCGTCTCGGCCCTGAAAAAGCAGGGCTTCACGCGGGTGGTGAACCTTTCGGGCGGTCTCAAGGCTTGGCAGCAAGCCGGCCTGCCCATTGAAAAGCAATGAGTCGGGTTCTGATGTATGCCACCGCGGCGTGCCCGTTCTGCCAATCGGCCGAGCGCCTGCTCGTCGCCAAGGGCGCGCAGATCGAGAAGATCCGCGTCGACCTCGAGCCCGAGCGCCGCGCCGAGATGACGAAGAAGAGCGGCCGGCACACGGTGCCGCAGATCTGGATCGGCGAGCGCCACATCGGCGGCTGCGACGACCTCTACGCCCTCGATCGCGAGGGACGACTCGACCCGCTGCTTAAAGCCAAATGAGAAACGACCCATGAGCGAACCCCAAACGCAGGCGACGTTCCAGATCGAGAAGATCTACGTGAAGGACGTTTCGCTCGAGATCCCGAACGCGCCGCAGATCTTCATGCAGCAGGCGCAGCCGCAGCTCGAGGTGCGCATCGACACCGGCGCGGCGCCGTTCTCCGAGGGCTACTTCGAGGCTTCGGTCAGCGCGACGGTCACCGCCAAGGTCGGCGACAAGACGCTGTTCCTCGCCGAAGCAGTGCAGGCGGGCATCTTCCAGATGCGCAACGTGCCGCCGGACGATCTCAAGCCGCTGCTCGGCATCGCCTGCCCGACGATCCTCTTTCCCTACCTGCGCGAGACGATCTCCGATCTCGTGATCCGCGGCGGATTCCCGCCGGTCCTGCTCGCGCCGGTCTCGTTCGAAGCCCTCTACGTGCAGCGGCTGCAGCAGGAGCAGTCCGCAGCCCCGGGAGGCGCTTCGCCGGAAGGCCCCAGGATCGAAGTCGCGCGGTGAAGCGCGTCGGGGTGCTCGGCGCGGGCGCCTGGGGCACCTCGATGGCGTGCGTGCTGGCGGCGCGCCTGGACGTGACGCTGTGGGCGCGCGATCCGGCGCAGGCCGAGGCGCTCGCGCACACGCGCAGGAACGAGCGCTATCTGCGTGGGATCGAGATTCCGGCCGCGGTGAAGGTCACTTCCAACTTGGATGACGCATCGCGCGCCGAACTCGTGCTCGCCGCCACTCCCGTCTCGGGGTTGAGGGATGTCCTTCGAAAAATCCAAAACTGCAACGCGCTGGTCTGGCTGTGCAAGGGCTTCGAGCAGGGCACCGGCCTTCTTCCTCACCAGATCGTCGAGCGGACGCTCGGTCCCGGCGCGCGCTACGGCGCGCTGTCGGGGCCGTCGTTCGCCGAGGAAGTGGCGCGCGGGCTGCCGTGCGCGCTTACGCTCGCCGCGCTCGACGCTGGATTCGCGCGCGAGGCCGCGGCGCTGGTGCACGGGGGCAGGATGCGCGTGTACTACAGCGCAGATCTGGTCGGAGTGGAGATCGGTGGCGCAGTGAAGAACGTGATGGCGATCGCCGCGGGCATCTCCGACGGGCTCGGGCTCGGGCACAACGCGCGCGCCGCGCTCATCACGCGCGGCCTGGCGGAAATCGCGCGCCTGGGCGCCGCGATGGGCGGCCAGTCCGAAACGATCTTCGGGCTGACCGGGGCCGGCGACCTCATCCTCACCGCGACCGGCGACCTTTCGCGCAACCGGCGCGTGGGATTGCAGCTCGCCCAGGGCCTCTCTCTTGAAAAAATTCTGCACGACCTCGGCCACGTCGCGGAAGGCGTGTACACCGCGCGCGAGATCGCGAAGCTCGCCAAGGCGCGCGGCGTCGAGATGCCGGTCACCGATGCGGTGAATGCGGTGCTGGAGGGAAAGCTCGCGCCGAAGGCTGCGGTCGAGCAGCTTCTCGCGAGAGATCCAAAAAAGGAGCGCTAGCCCGAGCCGAGAAAGCCGATCTGGCGCCAGGCCTCGAACACCACGACCGCCACGGCGTTCGACAGGTTGAGGCTGCGGTTGCCGGGGAGCATCGGCAGGCGCAGCCGCATGGCGGCGGGAAATTCCTCGAGCCGCTCCTGGCCGAGGCCTTTGGTCTCGGGGCCGAACACGAAGGCGTCGCCGACGCGGAACTCGACCTCGGCGAAATTGCGCGTGCCGTGCGTGCTCAGCGCGAACATGCGCCGCCCGGCGAGCGCGCTCTTGCAGGCGTCCCATTCCTTGTGCACTTCGATGTGGCTCAGCTCGTGATAATCCAGCCCGGCGCGCCGCAGCTGGCGGTCGTCCATGGTGAAGCCGAGCGGCTCGACGAGGTGCAGGCGCGAGCCGGTGTTCGCGGCGAGGCGGATCACGTTGCCGGTGTTCGGCGGGATCTCGGGATGGACGAGGACGATGTGGAACATCAGTCTCGAGGGAAGGTGCGGGCCACCACCCAGTTGACCACGCGGGTTGCGCCAGCGGTTTTCAGGACTGAAGCAATCTCGTCCAGGGTCGCACCGGTGGTCATCACGTCGTCGACCACGGCCACGCTCTCGCCGGCGAGCGCGCGGGTGCAGCGGAACGCGCCGCGCACGTTGCGCCTGCGCTCGTCGTACGGCAGGTCCATCTGCGGCGGCGTATCGCGGCTGCGCACGCAGAGCGCGAGGTCGAGCTTCGCCGTGCGCAGGTGGCGCGCGATCTCCGCGGCGTGGTTGTAGCCGCGGGTGCGCAGGCGCTCGGCGGAGAGGGGGACGGGGATCACGCAGTCGATCTCATGGCTCGAGATTCTTTGGGCAAGCATTCCTCCCAGCAGCCCTGCGAGCGCGAGCTCGCCGCGGAACTTGAGCGCGTGGACCAGCGCATCGGCGGGGAATTCGTAGGACAGCACGGCCACCGTGGCATCGTAGTGCGGCGCCTCGCTCAGGCAGCG
>DATBSZ010000268.1:0-3286 GCA_036559525.1 Burkholderiales bacterium | reverse complement strand
AAGGACCGCGGCGACGTCGTGCGCGGCCGGCGCGCGGCCGCAGTCACGCTGTGGGCGTGGCGCGAGATGCACGACGGCATCCTTCGCTATTTGAGACAGAAGTACGACTTCTAGGCCCGCGGCCCTGTGCCTGCATGGCATCACGGCGAACGCGCACGTGTTCGAGCCGATGGCCGAGCTCCTCGCCGCGCGCTTTCGCATCACCAGCATCGACCAGCGCGGGCACGGGCGCGCCGCGAAGCCGGCGATTGGCTATGCGGCCGAGGACTATGCTCGCGATATCAATGACAGACTTTCTGAAAAAACCTTGTTGATCGGCCACTCTCTCGGCGCGCGAAACGCCCTCGTGGCTGGCGCGAGCTATCCGGACAAGGTTGCCGCAGTCGTGGCGATCGACTTCACGCCCTACATCGAGCCGGAGGTATTCGACGCTCTCGAGGCAAGGGTCGAGGCGGGAGGACGCGACTTCGCCTCGCTGGAGGAGATCCGGAAATACCTGAGAGAGCGATATCCGCGCCTGCCGGCCGATGCGATCGAGCGCCGCGCGCGCCACGGGTACGAGAGCGTCGATGGCAAGTGGCGGCCGCTGGCGGCGCCTGCAGCCATGCGCGAAACATGCTTCGGTCTACGCCATGATCTCTCTTCCACGCTGAAAGAGATCCGCGTGCCGGTCCTGCTGTTGCGCGGCGAGCACAGCAAGCTCGTGTCGCGCCACGCATGGGTCAAGACGTGCGCCCTGCGGCCGGACCTCCCGGCGCAGGAGATCGCCGGCGCCGATCACTACGTGCCGGAAGAGCAGCCGGCCGCCGTCGCTTCCGCAGTGCTCGATTTCTGGGACGCCATCCAATGAAAAAAGCCATGCCGCCGAAGGGAATGCCCTGGTCCGCCCCCGTGCTGATCCGCAAGGACGGCAAGAAGCTCGCGGTCGAGGTTCCGCCGCAGGTGGCCGCCGATCTCAAGGCGGGTCCGGGGGATGTCCTGAACTTCACCAAATTGCCGGACGGCGAGATCCAGATCTGGGTGGTGAAGAAGAGCGGCTATGCATCGCTGAAGGACATGAAATGAAGCTCGACGTCCAGGCGAGCGCTTCGCCGCTCGATCTTCTGCAGTTGGACGCGGCGAAGTCCGAGAACCGGATTCTTGAACATCCCGTGTGGAAAGCGGCGCTCGACGGAACGCTGCCCAAACCGCGGCTGAAGAGACTGCTCGTCGCGTTCTATCCGGTCGTCGCCGGGCCGGGCCGCTACGCGTTCGCCGCCAAGGTGTCGCAGATCGATGCGCAGGACGGAAAAGAGCTTTTTCTCCAGCTCCACGAATCGCTGAAGAACCCCGCGGCCGACGCCGATGCGGGATGGAAAAAGGCTTTGCTCGCTCTCGGGGCGACGCAACGTGAATTGGATGCAGAACCGTCAGCCGAGGCGGCGGATCTCGTCGACGTGCTGCGCGAGCACGGCCTGCGCTCCGGCCCGGTGCATGCGGCGGTGATCGCCTACATGCTCGAGCAGCACCTGCCGCGGCTGTGGGGCGCGCTCGCCGAAGCCCTGCAGAAGCATTACGGCGTGAAAGCCGGCGCGCTCGAGCACCTGCGTTTCGAGGCCGGCCGCGCCGCCAAGGTGGAGAAATGGGTTGGGCACCTCGTCGACAAGTACGTCGCGAGCGCTGATCCCTACACGGTGTTCGAGGCGCGCCGCTCGGCGCGTGAGGCGATCTGGGCATGGACCGCGCTAACCGAAACGATCTGACCGCGCTCTCTTGTGTCGAGCTCGCCGCGGCGATCCGCGAGCGGCGCGCGACCTGCGTTGCGGCGATGGAAGCGGTGCTCGAGCGAGCGCGCGGTGTACAACCTCGGCTCAACTGCTTCCTGCGCATCGACGAGGACGCGGCGCTGGCGGCGGCGCATCTTGCCGACCGCGAGGTGGCGCGCGGCTACGTGCGCGGGCCGCTGCACGGCGTGCCGATGGCGCACAAGGACATGTACTACCGCCGCGGCGTGGCCTCGAGCTGCGGCTCGAAGATCCTGCGCGACGTCCCGGCCACGGCGACGGCGAAGGTCCTCGAGCACCTCGACGCCGCGGGCGCGATCCAGTTCGGCGTGCTCAACATGGCGGAATTCGCCATGGGCCCCACGGGGCACAACTGGCACTACGGCCATTGCCGCAATCCCTGGGATCCCGAGCGCATCACCGGCGGCTCGTCGTCGGGCTCGGGTGCGTCGGTGGCTGCGCGAGCCGCCTTCGCCGCGCTTGGCTCGGACACCGGCGGCTCGGTGCGGCTGCCAGCGGCGTTCTGCGGCATTTCGGGTGTGCGGCCGACGCACGGCCGGGTGTCGGTCGAGAACATCCTTCCGCTCTGCCCGTCGCTCGACACGGTGGGTCCGCTCACGCGCACCGTTGAGGACGCGGCAGTTGTCCTCAGCGTCATCGCCCCCGGGTTTGCATGCAACCTCGAAAAGCCCGTTGCAGGGCTGCGCATCGGCCGGCCGCGGCAGCTCTTCTACGACGGCTGCGATGCCGAGATCGCTCAGGCGATGGAGGCGTCGCTCGAGGTTTTTCGCCAGCTCGGTGCCGCCGTCGTGGACGTGGATTTGCCCGATTTCAGCAAGCTGAGCACGCTCGCCGCGACGCTTCACGCCGCCGAGGCGAACCCGTTCCACGACGAATGGTTCCGGACCCGGCCGCAGGATTACTCGGCCCAGGTGCGCGAGCGGCTGGAAAAGGGCCGGCCGGTGCTCGCGCTCGACTACGTGAAGGCGCTGCAGGCCCGCGGCCCCGCGATCGCCGCGTTCTGCGAGTCGGTGTTCTCGAAGGTGGACCTGGTGCATGGGCCGGTGGTGTCGTTCCAGACGCCGACGGTCGCCGAGACCGACCTCTCCACCGGCGAGGCTGCGGCGCAGATGCTCGCGCGCTTCGTGCGCCTCACCCGGCCGATCAGCTACCTCGGGCTGCCGGTGGCGTGCGCCAATGCGGGGTTCACGAAGGCGGGCATGCCGATCGGCATGCAGCTCATCGCCCCGCCGCTCGACGAAGCGACCGCCTTACGCGCGGGCCACGCCTTCCAGCGCGCCACCGACTGGCACCTGCGCGCGCCGCTCTAGCAGCTGCGCGACCGCCGACACCGCGACCTCGGCCGGATGCTTGCCGGCCTTGAAAAGGCCGACGGGGCAAACCAGGCCTTCCGCAGAAACTCCTCGTTGTTGAAGGCGAAGGCGGAATTTCGCGGCCTTCGTTTCCGAGCCGATCAGGCCGAGAAACGCGACGTCCTTGCGCTTGAGGACGCGCTCGACGAT
>DATBSZ010000267.1:0-14435 GCA_036559525.1 Burkholderiales bacterium | reverse complement strand
TGTGCTCCGGGATCTCGAAGCTGATGCCCTTCACAGCCTGAAGCGTGCCGAAATCGACTCGCAGGTCCCGCACCGAGAGCACGCTCATTGCAGCCTCGGATCGAGCGCGTCGCGCACGGAGTCGGTAAACAGGCTGAAGGCGGTAACGGCGAGCGCCATGGCGAGCGTCGCCGCGGCGACCTGCCACCACATGCCGAGGATCAGCTCGCTCGGCGCTTCCGCCAGCATGCTGCCCCAGGACACCGTGTCCACCCCGACGCCGAAGCCGAGGAAGCTCAGGATCACCTCGGACTTGATGAACAGCACCACGTGCAGCGAGAGCTGCACCAGGACGACGTGGCTCACGTTCGGCAGGATGTGGGCGAACATGCGCCGCGCATCCGAGGCTCCGATGGCGTCGGCCGCGAGGACGTATTCGCGCACCTTGTGCTTGAGGTACTCGGCGCGGATCAGCCGGAAGATTCCGGTCCAGCCGGTGAGGCCGAGGATCAGGATCACGGTGACGGTCCCCTTCTGGTTCAGCACCGCGGCGACCGCCAGCACCAGCAGCAGATAAGGGATCGAGGTAAATACGCTGTAGAGCCAGTTGAAGAAATCGTCCACCCAGCGGCCGTAGTAGCCCGCAGCCGCGCCAAAGAGCGTGCCGAGGAATGCGGCGAGCGCCGCGGCGGCGAGCCCCACGACCAGCGAAGTCTCGGTGCCCTTGATCGCCTTCTTCACCACGTCGCGGCCCCACTTGTCGCCGCCGAAGACAAGGGTTCCCGCCCGGGACGCGGTACCCGACAAGCCCAACAAATCCTTTTGTATTTCCGCCAACTCTTCGGCGAGCGGATCGGGGATCCCATGGGTTTCCTGGGGTCCTACCGTTGCGGCCCCCTGGGCGGCGGCTTCCTCGACCTGTGAACCCAGGAACCGGGGCAGCGCATAGCTGACGCCCGCCTCCTCGGCCCAGTCGCGGGCCACCCACCCCGCGGCCGAGGCGCACGCGAGCGCGACGAAAGCGATGACGATCACGAGAGACACCAGACCGACGCGGTCGCGCAGAAAGCGCCGCCAGGCGAGCCGCCAAAGGCTCATTGGAAGAAGCTCATTTGAGCTGTACCCGTGGATCAAGCGTGCGGTAGAGCAGATCCGCCGCGAGGTTGATGACCATGGTGGCGATCGCGACGTACACCGTGACCGCCTTGATCACCGGAAAGTCGCTGCGCTCCACCGCGAGGATCACCTCGCGGCCGATGCCCGGAATCGAGAAGAATCGCTCGATGAGGAAAGCGCCGGCGAGCAGCCCCGGAACCTGCGTCATGACGTTGGTCACGATCGGGATGGCGGCGTTGCGCAGCACGTGGAGCCACATCACGCGACCTTCGCCGAGGCCTTTCGCCCGCGCGGTACGCACGTAGTCCTGCCCCATCTCCTCGAGGAAGAAGCTGCGGTAGAGGCGGATGTCCGGCGCGAGCGAGACGACCACCCCGACCAGGATCGGCAGCGCGGCGTAGACGAGCAGGCTGTCGGTGAACGTGCTGCCCCAACCCTGCACCGGGAACCAGCCGAGCTGATAGGCGAGCAGGTACTGGAGGACGAGGATGTAGACCAGGATGCTGACGGACTGCCCGACGGTGCAGCCGATCATGATCGCGCGGTCGGTGAGCGAGCCGCGGTAATAAGCAACCAGCATGGCGGCTGCCAGGGCAAGAATTGTGCTTATTACCAACAAAGGCAAAAGCACCGTCAGCGACGGCCCCAGGCGAGTCGCGAAGATCTGCGAGACCCGCTCGTTGGTGGACCAGCTCGCGCCGAAGTCGGCGACCGCGATCTGCTTGATGAAGATCCAGAGCTGCACCCAATAGGGCTGGTCGACTCCGAGGCTGCGCCGGATGTTCTCGATGCTCTCGGGATTGGCGATCTTGCCCGCCAGGATGTACGCAGGGTCGCCGCCGACCCAGTTGAACAGGAAGAACACGAGCAGCACGACGCCGAGCAGCGTCGGCACGAATTGCCACAGTCTCCGGGCGACGTAACTACTCAAGATCGAGGTAGAGCCACTCGGCGTGCATCACCGGGTGCTTCTTGAATCCCTTGACGCGGGGCTGGAGCAGGACGTTTCGGTAGCGGCTGTCGGTGAGGAGCCAGACGGTGTCGGTTTCCATGATGCGCGTCATCTCGCGGTACAGGCGGTCGCGCTCCGGGCCGTGCGGCAGGAGCCGGGACTTCTCGTAGCGCTTGTCGTATTCCGCCGAGCGGTAGCACGCGTTGTTGCTCTGGCCGCTGTTCGGCCCGTAGAGGAGCTGCATGAAGTTGTCGCCATCGGGGTAGTCGGCAATCCAGGCGGCGCCGCGCATCATCAGCCGGCACTGGTTCTCGAGCTTGATCAGCTCGGGGAAGCGGTCCTTGTGAATCTCGAGACGCACGGCGATCGAGTCGAGCGAGCGCTTCATCAGCTCGTCGAACTGGCGGTCGCGCTCGCTCGGCGTGGAGGAGTAGCGGATCACCAGCGGCTCGCCTTTCGGCATGCGCCGGTACCCGTCGGGACCTTTCTTGTAGCCGAAGCGGTCGAGCAGCGCGTTGGCGGCGCGCGGGTCGTGCGCGATGCTCGAGCGGTACTCCGGGTCGTGGCCGGCGACGCCCGGCGGGATGGGGTATTGCGCGCGGATCGACTGGCCTTTGCGGATGATGCGGATCTGGTCCTCCACCTTGTAGGCCATGGCGATCGCGCGGCGCAGCGCGATCTTTTCCTTGGAGAGGCCCCCCACGGTCTTGTCCTGCATGTTGAAGTAGAGGTAGATGATCTCGGGATCGACGCTCCTCTCGAGCTTTATGCCGCGCTTCGCGAACTCGGGCTTGAGCTCGCCACCGGGCGTGATGAACGTCGGCGCGACCTCGGCGAGCTGGTACTCCATGTCGGTTTCGCCGCGCTGGAAAGCGAGCCAGCGGCTCTGTGTCTCCTCCATGATGCTGATCTCCACGCCGCCGATCAGCGGCAGGCGCTTGCCCTCGCGCAGCACCTCGCGGTAGCCGGGGTTTGCCTCGAGCACGATCTTGGAGGAGCGCACGTAGCGCTTGAGGCGGAAGGGCCCGGTGCCGACCGGGTGCGCGGCGGATTCGTCGCCGTACGCCTCGATCGCGTCGCGTGCCACGGCGCCCGACAGCGAGAACGCGAGGACGTGGCCGAAATTGAGATCCGGATTCTTCAGCCGGATGCGCAGGGTGTAGCGCTCGGGCGCCTCGAGCCTGTCCACGCCCTCGTACAGGAAGGCGTACGGCGAGCGGTTCTTCGGATCGAGGAAGCGGCCGATCGAGTAGGCGTAGTCGGCCGCAGTAAGCTCGCGCTTCACGCCCTTGAACGCCGCATCGTCGGCGAAGGTGATCCCCGGCTTGACCCTGAGGGTATAGGTGCGGCCCTGATCCGTAATTTCGGGCAAGGACACCGCCGTGTTCGGCACCAGCGTCGCGGGCCGCGCAAGGTAGTCGTAGGTCAGCAGCGGATCGAAGATCGCTTCGATCACCGTGCCGGAGTAGTAGTCGGAGACCTTGACCGGATCGAATCCGGTTTCCGCCGCCTGGAAGGTAATACGCAGGATCTTGGAGGGATCCGCGGCCTGAGCACCAGCAACCCAGAACGAGAGTGCGACGACGAGGTGTCTCACGCGCGGAAAGTATAATCGGACGATGGCCCTTCTCTCTGGCAAGAAGATCCTCGTCACCGGCGTGCTCAGCAACCGCTCCATCGCTTACGGGGTCGCCAAGGCCGCGCGCCGCGAAGGCGCGGAACTCGCGCTCACCTATCAGAACGAGCGCTTCAAGGATCGCGTCACCGAGATGGCGAAGGAGCTCGGCTCGAGCATCGCGCTGCCTTGCGAGGTGACCAGCGACGACGAAATCAGGAATCTATTCGCGCAGTTGGGTGAGAGGTGGCAAACCCTCGATGGCCTCGTCCACGCCATCGCGTTCGCCCCGCGCGAGGCGATCGCCGGCGACTTCCTCGAGGGAATCAGCCGGGAGGCGTTCCGCCAGGCGCACGACATCTCGGCCTACAGCTTCGCCGCGCTCGCAAAGGCAGCGCTACCTCTCCTCCACAAGAATTCTTCCCTGTTGACCCTGACCTACCTCGGCGCGGCGCGGGTCGTGCCGAACTACAACACGATGGGGCTCGCCAAGGCGAGCCTCGAGGCTGCGGTGCGCTACCTCGCGGCGAGCCTCGGGCCGCAGGGGATCCGGGTGAACGGCATCTCCGCAGGGCCGATCAAGACGCTCGCGGCGGCGGGGATCTCGGGCTTCGGCAAGATCCTCAAGTTCGTCGAGGAGCACGCGCCCTTGCGGCGCAATGTCACGACCGAGGACGTAGGCAATGCCGCGGCCTTCCTGCTGTCCGACCTGGCGGCCGCCGTGACGGGAGAGATCCTGTACGTCGACGCCGGCTTCAGCCACGTGGTGGCCGGCATTTCCTCCGAGCGGGCTACTTCGCCTCCAGATTCTTCCGGTTGATTTCGATCTCGGCGCGGCTGCGCAGGCTCTCGACGAAAGCCTCGTACTGCGCACCGCCGTAGAGCTGCGCGGCGCGCTCCGCAACCTGGGGATCGCCTTCCTTCGCGGGCTCCTCGATCACCTTCGAAATGCGGATCAGGGAATAGCCGCCGTCAGGGATCGGGATCCCCACGTAGGCGGGCAGCTTGCTGGTGTCGGCCGAGACCACCTGGCGCAGGATGTTGATCGGCAGGCCTTGCGCGTCGCGCCGCGAAACCAGCCGCGGTAGCCCCCATTTCACCCCCGCATCCTCCCCTTTGCGCAGCTTTTCGAGCCTGGTCATGCCGTCCTTGAGGGCAAGCGCTGAGGCCTCGCGCCGGCGCAGCTGCTCGGCGATCGCGCCTTTCATCTCGGCGAAGTCGCGCTGCGCCGCCGGCTGGTGCTCGAGGACGCGTGCCGCGACCAGGGTGCTGGGCGCCACCTCGATGGCATCGGTATTCCTGCGGTTCTTCAGGGTATCGGTGGAGAAGAGCGCCGCCAGCAGCTTCGGATTGTCGAGCGCGCCGAGCTCCTGGCGCGCCGTCTTGGCAATCCAGCCGGTCTGCTGGATCTGCAGCTTGAAGCGCTCGGCGGCCGGCTTCAGGCTGTCCGACTGCTCATAGACCAGGTTGTTGAACGTCTCGGCCGCCTCGGCGAACCTGCGCTGGCCTTTCTGGCGCGCGAGGTCGTCGGCGAGTTCCTTGCGCGCCTCTTCGTACGGCCGCGCCTTCGCCGCCTGGACGCCCGTCAGGCGCACGATGTGGAAGCCGAATTCGCTTTCCACCAGCTGCATCTCGTTCTGCCCGAGCTTGAACACCGCGTCCTCGAACGGCTTCACCATCATGCCGCGGCCGAACCAGCCGAGATCGCCGCCCTTCTCCGCCGAGCCCGGGTCCTGGGAATGCTTCTTGGCGAGCTCCGCGAAGCGGCCCGGCGCCTTCTTCGCTTCCTGAAAAATCTTCTCGGCCTCCTCCTTCGCCTTCACCAGGATGTGGCTCGCGCGGCGCTGCTCCTCGACGCGGAACTGGCTGGCGCGCGCCTCGTACGCGGACTTGACCTCGGCTTCGGTCGGGGGGTCCTGCCGCGCGAGTGCCTCAGCCGACAGCACGACGTACTCCGCGCGCACGCGCTCCGGCGTGCGGTAGTCGGCCTGGTTGGCGTCGTAATGCGCCTTGACCTGGGCGTCGTCGATCTTCACCTGCGGCAGGAACTGCTGCTCCGCGATGCGCGCCTCCGACACCTCGCGCTTCTGCGCCTCGAGCGCGGCGAGGCGCGCGGCGACCGAGCGCGGCGCGATCGCGGTCTCGGAGATCGAGCCGACGAAGCGCGCGACCGGGATCTGGCTCTGCAGCTCGGCCACGTTGCCCTGGTCGGAAAGGCCGCGGCTCGCGAGATACGCCGAATACTTGGCGGTCGAGAACTTGCCGCCCTCCTGGAACTCGGGCGCGCTGGTGATCGCCTCGATCACCGCCTCGCGGCTCATGAACATGTGCGCGCGCGCCGCCTCGGCGGCGAGCAGGCGCTGGCCGATCAGCCCCTCGAGCACCGCGCGCCGCGAGTCGGGCGAATCGAGCATCGCCGGGTCGATCGTGCCGCCGAACATGCGGCGCATCTGCTCCTGCTGGCGGCGCATCTCCTCGCCGAACTGGCGCTGCGAGATCTCCATCCCGTTCACGGTCGCCACCGCGTCGCGCCCGCCGCGGAACTGCGTGTAGGACTCCACGCCCCAGATCGCGAAGGGAATCACGAGCAACGCCAGGATCACCTGGACGACGCGCCGGTATTTGTGGACGAGATCGAACACGCTCGGCTACCTTGGGAGGAAGGCGGAATTCTACCGGAGGATGCACGGGAGACCGGCTGGGCAGTAGAGTTCATGCTTCCTCAAGGAGCCGCCGTGCCCCGTCTGCCGTGCCTGATTTCCCTCGGCCTTTGCCTTTTCGTACCGCCGGCGCTCGCGCGCGACGTGCCGTTCCTCCCGACGCCCGAGGCCGTAGTGGAAAAGATGCTTGAAGTTGCCAAGGTCGGCCCCAACGACGTGGTCTACGACCTCGGCTCGGGCGACGGCCGCATCGTCATCGCCGCAGCCAAGAAGCGCGGCGCCCGCGGCGTCGGCATCGACATCGACCCCGACCGCATCCGGGAAGCACGGGACAATGCCAAACGCGCGGGCGTCTCCAATCGCGTCGAATTCCGCGAGCAAGACCTCTTCACGGCCAACTTCAGCGAGGCCACCGTAGTGACGATGTACTTGCTGTCCAGCGTGAACCTGAAGCTGCGGCCCAAGCTGCTAGCCGAGCTCAGGCCGGGCACGCGCATCGTCTCGCATGCGTTCCACATGGGAGAGTGGAGGCCGCTGGAGACGCATTGGGTCGGCAGCAGCGCCGTCTACTACTGGGTCGTGCCCGAGTTGAAGTGACGAGGCTTGGAGGGTCCGGCTAGTGGCCGGTGAACTCCAGGAGCCGGATGGCGAACGCGCGCGAGCAGCCCAGCGACACCCAGCCGCGCCTCGCGAGCGGCGCCTCCTGTCCGTTCAGCAGCTCGATCTCTTCGCCGCCTTCGTTGGTGAGGAAGGTGCCGTTGCTGCTGTGGTCGAGGATCTTGAATCCGTCGGGCCGCAACAGGATCGAACAGTGCCGGCGCGAGGCGAAGGCGGTGGCCGCCACCAGCTGGCACGTGGGGTCCCTGCCCACCACGACGGCTTCGTTGTCTAGCCCGCAGGTCACCGATTCGCTCCCGTAGCTGAGGCGCAGCATGCGCTGCGCACGCGGCCGCTCGCGGGTGCCGCCGGCCACGAGAGGTGCTGCGTGAGCCTGCCCTGAATAGGAACGCGCCGGCATGGCACGCGGCCGCTCGCGGTTGCCGCCGGCCGCGTGAGATGGTGCGTAAACCTGTCCCGAATAGGAACGCGATTGGTCGTTGAGCAGTTGCGCCGTCTGGTGCGTGGTCAACGTCTGCCCGGCTTGCGCCTGACGCAGCAGCGCCGCCACGAGCTTGACCGTGTCGCCGAGAAGATCGTCGTTCCCCTCGACCACCGGACCGGCGTGATAGCCGACCTTGACCGAGAGCCTGGTTCCGGACACCGAGGGCAGCGCATTTACGGCCGCGTGCATCCTGGAGGCCGCTCCTGCAGCCGCATCCGGGGACTCGAACAGCATCATCAATTCGCTGCCGATGACTTTCACCACTCTGCCGCCGGACGAGCGGGCGGTTCGCTGCAGGCGGTCGACGCAGTCCGAAATACCGTTCCACCCCATGACGGGCCCGGCTGCGCGCACGAATTCATCCCTGCCGCTCACTTCGGCGAACAGGACTGTCTTCAGCCTCTTTCCCGCCACTGCCATAGTGCCCGCTACAAGACACCTCTCGTAGTCCGCGGGGCAACCCCGCAGCCTTAATTTCCTCCGCGGTGGTGCAGGACTGTTAGGTAAAAATGATCGCTCGGCCAACTAATGTTCGCCGAGTGAGACAAATGCCGCGGACGCGGAGGGGGAACTGCTGGGAACTAGAGGTTGGCGGAGCGGACGGGACTCGAACCCGCGACCCCCGGCGTGACAGGCCGGTATTCTAACCAACTGAACTACCGCTCCTTACCGTGCTGCAAGCGACCTGGTGGGTGCTGTAGGGGTCGAACCTACGACATCTGCCTTGTAAGGGCAGCGCTCTACCGCTGAGCTAAGCACCCGTGCTTTTCAGCGAGCTTCTTCGCTCCTGAAAAAAGGGCGCCTAGTTTATAGCGTCCTTCAGCGCCTTTCCAGCACGAAACTTGGGCAGCCGCGCTGCTCTGATCTCGATCGGTTCGTTGGTGCGCGGGTTGCGGCCGGTGCGCGCGGCGCGATTGCCGGCGTAGAAGGTGCCGAACCCGACCAGGGTCACCATCTCGTCCTTGCGCAGGCTCGATTTCACGGCGCCGACCAGCGCATCGACTGCGCGTTCGGCGGCCGACTTCGAAATCTCGGCCGCCTGCGCGATCTGGTCGATCAGGTCCGCTTTGTTCAAAAAGAAACCCCTAGTGAGGCCGGACCACTCCAGCCTGGTCGTCGGGCTTCGACGGGATCGGCGCCGACTCGTCGTGCTCCGGCAGCGGCTCCGGCTGACGCTCGAGCGCCACTTCCAGCACCTTGTCGATCCACTTCACCGGCACGATCTCGAGCTTGTTCTTGATGTTGTCGGGGATCTCGGTGAGGTCCTTGACGTTCTCCTCCGGGATCAGCACGGTCTTGATGCCGCCGCGGTGCGCCGCCAGCAGCTTCTCCTTCAGGCCGCCGATCTGCAGCACCTCGCCGCGCAGCGTGATCTCGCCGGTCATGGCGACGTCCGAGCGCACCGGGATTCCCGACAGGATCGACACCATGGAGGTGACGATGCCGACGCCCGCGCTCGGGCCGTCCTTGGGCGTCGCGCCCTCGGGCAGGTGAATGTGGATGTCGTTCTTCTGGTAGAAGTCTTCCTTCACGCCGAGCTTGCGCGAGCGCGCCCGCACCACCGAGAGCGCGGCCTGGATCGACTCCTGCATCACGTCGCCGAGCTTGCCGGTGGTGATGGTCTTGCCCTTGCCGGGCATGGTGACCGCCTCGATCGTGAGGAGCTCGCCGCCGACCTCGGTCCAGGCGAGTCCGGTCACCTGGCCGACCTGGTTCTGCTTCTCGGCCATGCCGAAGGTGTAGCGCCGCACGCCGAGGAACTTGTCGAGATTCTTGGGCGTGACGGTGATGCGGTGCGGCTTGCCTGCGGGCGCGCTCTGCCGCTCGGTGAGGAGCTGCTTCACGGCCTTGCGGCAGATCTTCGAGAGCTCGCGCTCCATCGCCCGCACGCCGGCCTCGCGGGTGTAATAGCGCACGATGTCGCGCACCGCCGCCTCGGACACGGACAGCTCACCTTCCTGGAGCCCGGTGGCCTTGAGCTGCTTCGGCAGCAGGTAGCGCACGGCGATGTTCATCTTCTCGTCCTCCGTGTAGCCGGAGAGACGGATCACTTCCATGCGATCGAGCAGCGGCGGCGGAATGTTGAGCGTGTTAGCGGTGGCGACGAACATCACCTCCGACAGGTCGTACTCCACCTCGATGTAGTGGTCGGTGAAAGTGTTGTTCTGCTCCGGGTCGAGCACCTCGAGCAGCGCGGACGACGGATCGCCGCGCCAGTCGGCGCCCATCTTGTCGACTTCATCGAGCAGGAACAGCGGGTTCTTGACCTGCACCTTCGACATGTTCTGCAGGATCTTGCCCGGCATCGAGCCGATGTAGGTCCTGCGGTGGCCGCGGATCTCGGCTTCATCCCTCACGCCGCCGAGCGACATGCGCACGAACTTGCGGTTGGTCGCCCTCGCGATCGACTGGCCGAGCGAAGTCTTGCCGACGCCGGGCGCGCCGACGAGACAGAGGATGGGCGCCTTCATCTTGTCCACGCGCGTCTGCACCGCCAGGTACTCGACGATGCGCTCCTTGACCTTCTCCAGCCCGTAGTGGTCCTTGTCCAGGATCTCCTGCGCGAGCTTGATGTCCTTCGAGATCTTCGACTTCTTCTTCCACGGCAGGTTGACGATGGTCTCGATGTAGTTGCGCACCACGGTCGCCTCGGCCGACATCGGCGACATGAGCTTGAGCTTCTTCAGCTCGGCCTCTGCCTTCTTGCGCGCGTCCTTGGGCATGTGCGCGCGCTTGATGCGCTTCTCCATCTCCTCGAGGTCCGCGCCCTCCTCGCCCTCGCCGAGCTCCTTCTGGATCGCCTTCACCTGCTCGTTCAGGTAGTACTCGCGCTGGCTCTTCTCCATCTGCCGCTTGACCCGGCCGCGGATGCGCTTCTCCACCTGCAGGATGTCGATCTCGGTCTCGAGCTGCGACAGCAGGTGCTCGAGGCGCTGCTTCACCTCGAACATCTCCAGCACCTGCTGCTTCTGCTCGAGCTTGAGCGGCAGGTGCGCGGCGACGGTGTCGGCAAGGCGGCCGGCCTCGTCGATGCCGGAAAGGGAAGTGAGGATTTCCGGCGGGATCTTCTTGTTCAGCTTGACGTACTGGTCGAACGCCGAGAGCAGGGCGCGGCGCATCGCCTCGACTTCGGCCGGCGGCGCGCCATCGGCCGGCACCGCGGTCGCCTCGGCGACCCAGTGCGTGCGCACGTCCACCACTTCGCGGATCTGCGCGCGGGTACCGCCTTCGACCAGCACTTTCACCGTGCCGTCGGGCAGCTTGAGCATCTGCAGGATGTTCGACACGCACCCGATGGAATACATGTCCTCAGGGCCGGGGTCATCCTTGGCCGCGGAGCGCTGCGCCACCAGCAGGATCGACTTGCCCGCCTCCATGGCGGTCTCCATTGCCTTGATCGACTTGGGCCGGCCGACGAAGAGCGGAATCACCATGTGGGGAAACACCACCACATCCCGCAACGGCAGCAGCGGGTATTGGATGATTTCGGCGCTGGGAGGCTTTGTTTCGGACATTTAGATCAGCCTTTCAATGGGTTGGGACCCCACGGTGATATGCGGGTTCCTCCCGAAAAATCAATGAGGAAAAGCGTACACGCAACAGCTTTACGCTGCAACGCGGAAAGCGTTACTAAATGTAGGGCTTTAGGACGAAATTTGGGGAAAAACGACTAACCAGCGCCGCCGGCGACCTTCTGGTTATCCGAATAGATGAGCAGCGGCTTGCCGTCGGCGCTGACCATCGATTCGTCCACCACGACCTTGCTGACGTTCTCGAGGGTGGGCAACTCGTACATCGTGTCGAGCAGGATCTGCTCGAGGATCGAGCGCAGGCCCCTTGCGCCGGTCTTTCGTGCCAGGGCGCGCTTCGCCACGGCGCCGAGCGCCGTCGTGCGCACCTCGAGCTCCACGCCTTCCATGTGGAACAAGCGCTGATACTGCTTGATGAGCGCGTTCTTCGGTTCGGTCAGGATCTGGATCAGCGCGCTTTCGTCGAGCTCTTCCAGCGTGGCGAGAACGGGGAGGCGTCCCACGAACTCCGGGATCAGCCCGTACTTGATCAGGTCCTCGGGCTCGACGTTCTTGAGCAGATCGTAGGTCGCTTTGGAATTCTTCGGGCTTCTCACTTCCGCGCCAAAGCCGATGCCGGTCTTCTCCGTGCGGTTGCGCACGATCTTCTCCAGGCCGTCGAACGCGCCGCCGCACACGAACAGGATGTTGGTGGTGTCGACCTGGACGAAGTCCTGGTTCGGGTGCTTGCGCCCGCCCTGCGGCGGCACCGAGGCGATGGTGCCCTCGATCAGTTTCAGCAGCGCCTGCTGCACGCCCTCGCCCGACACGTCGCGCGTGATCGAGGGATTGTCCGACTTGCGCGAGATCTTGTCGATCTCGTCGATGTAGACGATGCCGCGCTTCGCCTTGTCGACGTCGTAGTCGCAGTTCTGCAGCAGCTTCTGGATGATGTTCTCGACGTCCTCGCCGACGTAGCCCGCCTCGGTGAGGGTGGTCGCGTCTGCGATGACAAAAGGAACATTCAATAACCTTGCCAATGTTTGGGCGAGCAACGTCTTTCCGGAGCCCGTCGGCCCGATCAGCAGGATGTTGGATTTCGCGAGCTCGACCTCGTCGTTCTTGGAGAGGTGCTTGAGCCGCTTGTAGTGGTTGTAGACCGCGACCGAGAGGATCTTCTTCGCCTGGTCCTGGCCGATGACATAGCTGTCCAGGATGTTGCGGATCTCGCGCGGCGTCGGCAGGTCCGACTTGGCGCCCTTGCCGCCCTTATCGGAGGCGGTCTCCTCGCGGATGATGTCGTTGCACAGCTCAATGCATTCGTCGCAGATGAACACCGACGGGCCGGCGATCAGCTTGCGCACCTCGTGCTGGCTCTTGCCGCAGAACGAGCAGTAGAGAAGCTTTTCCCCCGAGGAGGATTTTTCCGACATTGCTACGTGAGCCCCCTTTTCTTCACGTGTTCTCCCGTGACACCAGCACCTTGTCCACGATACCGTACTTTACCGCGTCTTCGGCCCCGAGGAAAAAGTCACGCTCGGTGTCGCGCCGGATCACCTCGATCGTCTGCTTCGTGTGCCGCGCCAGGATCTCGTTCAGGCGCTCGCGCAGGTAGAGGATCTCCTTGGCGTGGATCTCGATGTCGGTGGCCTGGCCCTGGAATCCGCCCATGGGCTGGTGGATCATGACGCGCGAGTTGGGCAGGCAGAAGCGCTTGCCCGCGTCCCCGGCGGCCATGAGCAGCGCGCCCATGCTCGCCGCCTGGCCGACGCACAGCGTCGACACGTCGGGCTTGATGAACTGCATGGTGTCGTAGACGGCCAGGCCCGCCGACACCGAACCGCCGGGCGAATTGATGTAGAAGAAAATGTCCTTGTCGGGATTCTCCGACTCGAGGAACAGGAGCTGCGCCACGATCAGGTTGGCGGTGATCTCGGTCACCGGCCCCACCAGGAACACCACCCTTTCCTTCAACAGCCGGGAATAGATGTCGTAGGCGCGCTCGCCGCGCCCCGACTGCTCGATGACCATCGGGATCAGCCCGAGGTTCGAGGGTTCGACGATTCCCTCCGCCCTTCCTTTTTCCCAGTTCACGAGCTCGCCCCCATCAGCTCGTCAAACGTTACCGGCTTGTCGAGCACTTTCGCCTTCGTCAAAACCCACTTGACGACGTTGGTTTCCAGCGCGAGTGCTTCCATCTCTGAAAGCCGCTGCGGCTGCATGTAGAACCATTTTACTACCTCGGCCGGACTCTCGTAGCTTTGCGCCTCCTGCTCGACCAGCGCGCGCACTTCGGCGGGCTTGGGCTGCAGGCTTTCGGCGCGCGCGAGCTCCGCGATCACCAGGCCGAGCGCGACGCGCCGCCGCGCCGCTTCTTCGAACGCCTGCGGATTGATCGGCACCTGCTCCGGATTGACCCCGCGCGCCTTGAGGTCTGCCACCGCGCGCTCGGCCATGCTGCTCGCCTCCATGCCGATGAGCGATTTCGGCACTTCGAGCGGCGCGGCTGTGAGCAGCGCCTGCAGCGCCTGCTCCTTGGTCCGCGCCTCGACGCGTTTTTTCACCTCGCGCTCGACATTCGCGCGCACCTCGGTCCGCATCTTGCCGGTGTCGCCGTCCACCACGCCGAGCGCCTTCGCGAAATCGGCGTCGACTTCGGGGAGGCGCGGCTCCTCGATCTTCTTCAGCGTCATGGCGAACGACGCTGTTTTGCCAGCAACTTCCTTGCCATGGTAGTCGGCGGGGAACGTCAGCTCGAAAGTCTTTTGCTCGCCGGGCGCCATGCCGCGCGCCGCCGCCTCGAACTCGGGCAGCATCCGGCCGGCGCCAATCGCGAACACGAAGTCGTTGGCCTCGCCGCCGGGGAAAGCCTCGCCGGCGATCGTTCCCTTGAAATCCACGGTCACCCTGTCTTCGTCTCGCGCCGGGCGCCCGGCCGGCTCGAAGCGCGTGCGCTGCTTGCGCAGGATCTGGATCGTCTTGTCGACCGCCGCGTCGTCGACCTCGAGTTGCGGGCGCTCGATCGTCGCGTTCGCCAGGTCTCCGACCTTTACCTCGGGATAAATCTCGAACGTCGCGTTGAATTCGAGGGTGTTCGAAGCCGGATCCTTCTTTTCTATCTTGGGATAGCCTGCCACCTTCAGGTTGGCTTCCTTCACCGCGTCGGTGAACGCCTTCTGCACTGCGTCGCCGAGCACTTCGGACCTCACCTGCGGGCCGTAGGTCTGCGCGATCAGCTTGAGCGGCACCTTCCCCGGCCGGAATCCCGGCATGCGCACGCTGCGCGCGAGCTTCTTCAGCCGCTCGTCGATCTTGCGCTCGATATCGTCGGCCGCCAGCGCCATCGATACGCGCCGCTCCAGCGTTCCTAGGTTTTCCACGTTCGCCATTTTCTCGATTAGGTCCTGGTGCGAAGGGAGGGACTCGAACCCTCATGCCTTGCGGCGTCAGATCCTAAGTCTGGTGCGTCTGCCAATTCCGCCACCTTCGCCGAATAATCAAC
>DATBSZ010000266.1:0-43928 GCA_036559525.1 Burkholderiales bacterium | reverse complement strand
CTTTGCGCCCGGCGCGCTCGTCATGCGCTGCGGCCAGCGCGGTCCTTGTCGTTTTGCGCCTTGATCATGGCGCGCGCGCGCTCCCAGTCCGCGTCGGACAGCTTGTCGAGCTCGGTGAAGTACGCGCCGGTCGCGAGGTAGCCCGCGCCGTCGATCGCGATCGTCTCCCCGGAGAGCCACTCGCAGCCGTCGGCCATCAGGAACGTCGCGAGGTTCTGCAGCTCCGACATCTCGCCGACCCGGCGCATCGGGTTGACCTTGGTTGATTCGCCGAAATCTCCGCCCGGGCGCAGGCGCTTCGTCGCGCCTTCGGTCGGAAACGGTCCCGGCGCGATCGCGTTCAGGCGGATGCCGTGCTTGCCCCATTCGACCGCGAGCGACTTCGTCATGATGTGCAGTCCCGCTTTCGACATCGCGGAAGGCACGACGTACGGCGAACCGGTCCATACCCAGGTGACGAGGATCGAGACGACCGAGCCCTTGTTGCCGCCGGCGATCCAGCGCTTGCCGACCGCGTGCGTGACGTAGAACGTGCCGTGAAAGACGGTGTTGGCAATCGCGTTGAAGCCGTTCGGCGTCAGGTCCTTCGTCGGGCTTATGAAATTGCCGGCTGCGTTGTTGACCAGGCCGGTAAGCGGACCGGCTTCATCCCAGATCCGCTGCACCATCGCGTCGACGGCAGCGGCGTCTCGAATGTCGATAGCGTGGGTTTTGATCGAACCGGGATGCCTGGAGACCAGTTCCCGGGCGGTTTGGTCCAAAACCCCGCCGCGGCGGCCGCAGATCCACAGCTCGGCGCCGAGCTCGAGGTATTTGGCGGCGATTTCCTTGCCGAGGCCGGTGCCGCCGCCGGTAATGAGGATGCGCTTGCCTTTCAGGAGGTCGGGCTTGAACACCTCCCCATTCTATTTCACGCAGACGGCCTCGACGTTGTTCCCGTCCGGATCGATCAGGAACGCGGCGTAATAAGTAGGGCTGTAGTCGGTGCGCACGCCCGGCTTGCCGTTATCGCGCCCGCCCGCCTTGAGGCCCGCGGCGTAGAACCTGTCGACCGCCTGACGTTCGGCGGCGCGAAATGCGACGTGCGCGCCGCCACCCGGTTGCCCGTCGGCATGCAGCCAGAGGCCGGGCTGTCCCCGCGGCCCGAGGCCCACGCCCGAGTCGTCCAGCATGTGGCCCAGGGGCTCGAGCGCCGACTGGTAGAAGCGCACCGCCGCCTTCAGGTCCTTCACTCTCAATCCGATGTGGTCATACATGGTTTTCCTCCGCGGGCCGCCATACGCGCAGCGGCCGGCGCAGCGCATCGAGCCACTTGTTCCACGCGTTGTCGTAGTCCGGGAACAGCTCCGCGTCGGAAAGGAGCACGCGCGCGGTCAGCAGATTCGACTTGTTCGCGCCCAGGGACTGCAGCACCTCGTCGATCTGCTCGAGCACCTGAGCGGCCGGGCTCACGCGGCTTGCGCCTCTGCCGGTGCGTACGAGGCGGCGCCGTTGCCGAACGACCAGTTCTCCTTCGCCACCTCGACCAGGTTGATCCACGCGTCTTGCGGCCGCAGTCCAACCGCGGCTGCGAGGTTGGCGGCGATGCGCCGGTAGAGCGCGCGCTTCTGCGCGAGGGTCCGCCCGGCGCTCAGCGTGATCTGCACGATGACGAGATCGCTCGAGCGCGCGATGCCGAGGTAGTTCGAGTCGTAGACCAGGTCGCCGGGCTCGTGCTCGGTGAGGAGCTGGAAGCGGTCGAGCGGGGGCACGCCGACGGTTTCTACCAGCGCACGGTGGACCGCGTCGCCCACCTTGCGCCGGTAGGCCTCGGGCTTACCCTTGGCGAGCGAGATGCGGACGAGCGGCATGGTCGGCGAAGACGCGCTTGATCGGTTCGACGATCAGCTGGTGCACGGCGGCCGCGCGCTCGCGGTGCGCCTGCTTCTCGAGCCGCTCGAGCAGGCCGGGGTCGTTCAGGATGGCTTCGTAGGTCAGTTTCATCGGGTCCTCCGGAACAGCGACAGAACGTAGGCGACGATCGCCTCGGCGCGCTCCTGCCGCGCCCTGGCTTGCGCCGCGTGCACATAGCTGAAGTCGTATCTCATGGGCATCTCCCTTACGCGAACGACACCGAGGCTTTGCCGAGCGCCTCGATCACCGCGACGCCACGCTCGCGCAGCCGGTAGCACCCGCCGGGCTCGACCACGATGTCGCGCGGCCGGTTTTCCTCGGTGATCCACACCGCGGCCTGGCTGGCGCAGATGGTGCTGCCCGCGCCGTCCACCACCTTCAGGGTCTGGCCCCGCTGCAGCTGAAACTCACCGGTCCTCAGTTCGATTCTCATGTTCGGCTCCTTGCCTTTGGTATGCGCAGGATGCATGCTTACGCTTCGGCTCTCAAACGGTAAATTCTCAGCTCTGGCATGCGTAACCGGAATGCTTTGCCCGCCCTGGACCTGCTGGTCGGCTTCGAGGCGGCGGCGCGCCACCTGTCGTTCACCAAGGCGGGCGAGGAGCTCCATCTCACGCAGTCGGCGGTGAGCCGCCAGATCAAGGAACTCGAGGACCAGCTCGGGGTGGTCCTGTTCCAGCGCCGCCACCGCGCGCTCGCGCTCACCGAGGCCGGCCACCAGTTCTACGCCGCCGCGGCGCAAGCGCTCTCCACGATGCGTACCGCCACCGACCGGCTGCGCGCGCATGCCGGCAAGAAGGCGCTTTCGGTGACCACCACGCATTCGTTCGCGGCGCTGTGGCTGATCCCGCGCCTCGCGGGTTTCACGCGCGACCATCCGGGGGTCGACGTGCGCATCACCGCCGACACCAAGGTGCAGGACCTGGAGCGCGACGGGCTCGACCTCGCGCTGCGCCACGGCCCGGCGTCGCTCGCCGGCCCGAACGCGATCCGCCTGTTCGGCGAGAAAGTCTTCCCGGTGTGCAGCCCCAAGCTCCTCAGGAAGAAGCCGCTGGCAAAGCCCGCGGACCTGAGAAACCACGTGCTGCTGCAATACGACGACCCCGAGGTGCGCCATCCCTGGCTGCACTGGAAGACGTGGCTCGAAGTCGAGCGCATCGCGGACCTGAGGCCCGCGGGCACGCTCTCGTTCTCGGGCTACGAGCAGATCATCCCGGCCGCGGTCGCCGGCCACGGCGTCGCCCTCGGCCGCAGCCCGCTGGTAAAGGATTTGATTGCCGAGGGAGCGCTCGTCGCGCCGTTCAAGAGCCAGGCCGACCCGGCGCGCGCCTATTTCGCGATCGTCTCGCGGAATGCGGCAGGACGGCCGGAGGTCGCCGCTTTCCTGGAATGGCTGAAGACCGAATCCGCTAAACGGTAAGGACGATTTTGCCGATGTGCTGCGAGCTCTCCATGAGCTTGTGCGCCTCTGCCGCCTGCTCGAGAGGAAAGGTCTTGTAGATCTCGGGCTTGATGCGGCCCGATTCGATCAGCGGCCAGATCTTCTCGTGCAGGCTGTGCGCGATGGCGCCTTTGAACTCGATCGGCCGCGGGCGCAGCGTCGAGCCGCTGATGGTGAGCCGACGGCGCATCACGGTGTCTATGTTCACTTCTGCTTTTGGCCCGCGCAGATACGCGATGAAGACGAGCCTGCCGTCCTCCGCGAGGCACTTGAGCTCCTTCGGCACGTAGTCGCCGCCGACCATGTCGAGGATGACGTTCACGCCCTTGCCGCCCGTCGCCCCGAGAATCTCCTTTTCAAAATCCTGAGTCCTGTAGTTGAACGCTGCCGCCGCGCCGAGGCGCAGGCAGGCCGCGCATTTCTCGTCGGAGCCGGCGGTGGCGAACACGCGGTTGCCGAGCGCCGCGGCCATCTGGATGGCGGTGACGCCGATGCCGGAGCTGCCGCCCTGCACCAGCAGCGACTCGCCCGGGGCGAGCTTGGCCCGGTCGTAGACGTTCGACCAGACAGTGAAGAACGTTTCGGGCAGCGACGCGGCCTGCACAGGTGTCAGGCCCTTGGGAACGGGAAGCGCCTGCACTTCGGGCACGGCGCAGTACTCGGCATAGCCGCCGCCGGCGACGAGCGCGCAGACCTTGTCCCCGGGCTTGAAGTGCTTTGTAGACCCCCCGACGACTTCGCCGGCGATCTCCAGGCCGGGAAGATCCGAAGCACCGGGGGGAACGGGATAGTTGCCGCTGCGCTGCAGGACGTCGGGGCGGTTCACCCCCGCGGCCGCGACCTTCACGAGGATTTCATTTTCCTTGGGAACGGGCTTCGGACGGTCGGCGGGCTTGAGAACCTCGGGCCCGCCCGGTTTGGTGATCTCGACTGCGCGCATGGCATGCGATACTAATTAACCGGAGGAGGTTTGCGTGGCCCAATTTCGCGTCGAGTTCCTGCTGGACCAGGCGACTGGAAAATACCTGGCCGAGCTGTACAACCCCGACAACCAGCAGGAGCTCATGGTGCGCACCGAGGCGATCTATGCCTCGCAGGCTGCCGCGGTCCTCGGGCTGGTGCAGCTCTTCAAGGACGCCATCCTGAAATTCCCGGAGCCGGGAAAGCGCGCTCGCACCCAGCCGAAGCTGAAGCGGCGCCGCTCCGACCGGAAGGCGAAACCGAAAGCCAAAAAAGCGAAGAAAGCCAAAAGGAGGAAACACGGATGAAAGCAGTCCTGATGGCATTGGCCGCGGCGCTCGCGGCGCCGGCGTTGGCCGATTTCAACGACAAGAATCCGATCAACGCGACCATGACCGGCGCGACGCCGAGCGGCTATCCGCGCACCATGGTGGAAGGCCTGAACGCGGTGGTGCGCGACGCCTATCCCGGCTCCGCAGTGTCGTTCAAGCCGAACTCGCCCGGCGGCGGCGTGCTCGCGGTCGCCGAGGGGCAGGCCGATTTCACCGCGACCGCGACCGGCACCGAGATCCGCCTGGCGAACGAAGGCACCGCGCCCTTTACCAAGCCGCTCAAGGGCAAGTTCAGCTACGTGATGCAGCTCTATGACAACCAGTTCATCCACTTCCTGATGACCAAGGAGTGGGCGGACGCGAACGGCGTCAAGTCGTGGGCGGACATCGCGGCGAAGAAGCCGAGGATGCGCCTCGCCATCAACCGCACCGACAACCCGCAGACCACCATCGGCGGGCCCTACGAAGTGATGAAGGCGCACGGCTTCACCATCCAGGACATCGAGAAGTGGGGCGGCAGCTACGTGCTGGGCAACAGCCAGATCGGCCTGGACGCGATCGTCGACGGCAAGGCCGACGTCTTCATGAACGCGCGCAACCTGGGCGACTCGCTGGTGAAGGACGTCTCCGGCAAGCGGGCGCTGCTCTGGATCGACGGCGATCGCGCCACGATCCAGAAGGCCGCCGACACCTTCAACTTCAAGGCCGACATGGTGGAGAAGGGTACCTATCCCTTCATGGAGAAGGACTATCCGACGGTGCGCATGTGGATCTCCATCGTGGCGGGTAATCACGTTTCCGACGAGGTCGTGTACAAGTACGTGAAGGCGATCGCGGAGAACGAGAAGCGCGTGCAGGACATCGGCGGATCGCTCAAGACCGCTTTCGCCACCCAGAAGATGTCGGTCAATCCGGCGAATCTCCCGTACCACCCGGGCGCGCTGCGCTACTACAAGGAAAAGGGCCTGGTGAAGTAAGCCGGCGTGGGTTTACTCACCTGGGAGGGGAGCCGCCACCGCCCGGGCGGCGTCTGGGCGGTGCTGATCAAGGCCGGCTCGGTGGCCGCCGCGCTCTACGTGCTGTGGATCGGCGCGCTCGCGCAGATCACGGGCAACGCCGCGCTGTGGCTTTCCCGATTCGCTCTCGAGGGACCGCTCGTGGCGTTCGCCACGTGGGCGCGCGCGTTCACGGCGTACTTCCACCTCGACATCTCGATCTTCATCGCGATCACCTTCCCGATCGCATTCCTGACCACCACCGCGCGCCGCGGGCGCTCGCGGCTCGCCTGGACCGACGTCGCGCTCGCCGCGGCCTCGCTTGCCGTCGCGCTGTATTACATCCTTTTCAACGACCGCTTCCTGCACTGGAACCGCGGCTTCTCGCAGCCGAACACCGCCGACCTTGTCGCGGGCTTCGCGCTGCTCGCGCTGGTGCTCGAGCTCTGCCGCCGCTCGGTGGGCTGGGGCCTCACTTCTCTCGTTTCGATTCTTCTGTCAATGGCCGTCTTGGGGCGTTGGCTGCCCGGCGCGCTGCACCACGACAACTTCGGCATCACCTACTTCATCGAGATGATGACGATCATGGAGAACGGCGTGTTCGGCGCGCCGCTGGAAGTCGCGGCGACCTACGCCTTCCTGTTCGTGCTGTTCGGCAGCTTCTACGAGAAGTCGGGAGGCGGGCAGCTCTTCTTCGATCTGGCGAGCGCCGTGACCGGCCGCATGCGCGGCGGCGCCGCCAAGGCGTGCGTCACGGCGAGCGGCCTGTACGGCTCGATCTCGGGCAGTCCGACCGCGGACGTCGCCACCACCGGCCCGCTCACCATCCCGATCATGAAGAAGATGGGCGTGCCGGCGGCGCGCGCCGGCGCGATCGAAGCCACCGCCTCGAGCGGCGGCGCGATGCTGCCGCCGGTGATGGGCGCGGTCGCTTTCATCATGTCCGATATCACCAACATTTCGTACGCCGCCATTTGCTGGGCATCGGTGGTGCCGGCGCTGCTCTACTACTACTCGATCTATCTTCTGGTGCACAACGAAGCGGTTCGGCACAACGAGCCGTGCCTGCCGGAAGCCGACATCGTTCCCTTGCGGCGCGCGCTGGCGAGCGGCTGGCGGCACCTGCTGCCGCTCGGCGCGCTGATCGCGCTGCTCGTGGCCGGCTACACGCCGGTCTACGTCGCCGCGGGCGCGACTGCGGCGGTGATCGTGCTCTCCTGGTTCCACCGGCCGACGGCGATCGGGCCGCGCCGCTTCGTCGAGTGCTGCACCGACACCATCCTGCAGCTCGTGCCGCTGGTCGGCGCGGTCGCCGCCGCCGGGGTGGTGATCGGCGCGATCGAGATCGCCGCGCTCGCCGGCAAGTTCACGCTGCTCATCAACATGGTCTCCGGCGGCCTGCTCATCCCCACGCTGCTTCTCTCGGCGGTGTTCCTCGTGCTGCTCGGCATGGGCATGCCGACGCCGGCGGTCTACATCATGGGCGCCGCGCTGCTCGCGCCGGTGCTGCGCGGCGTGTTCAACCTGCCCGAGATGCAGGTGCACCTCTTCATGCTGTATTTCGCCTGCCTGTCGGCGATCACGCCGCCGGTGGCGGTCGCCAACTTCGCCGCCGGTGCGATCGCCGGCGTCAATCCGATGGCGCTCGGCCCCTACACGGTCAAGCTGGCGATCGGCGGCTTCATCCTGCCCTTCTATTTCCTGTTCAATCCGGGGCTCAACCTGCAGGGCGAAGTGCTCTACATCCTGGAATGCGTGGTGTTCGCCATCGCGATGTGCACGTTCGCGTCCTTCGCGCTGCAGGGATATTTCGGCTTGCGCCGCATCGCCTGGCCGCTGCGATTCCTGCTCTTCGGTTGCGCGATAGCCGCGGTTTCGCCGCGCTTCGACATCACGCTCGCGGCGACGCTGATCGGTGCGTCAACCCTGGTTCTTGTCCAGCTGCGCGGCCGCCCAACGAAGGTCGACGTTTCCGCCTGACAGCACGACGCCGATACGGCGGCCTTTTCCGGAGAACTTTCCGGTAAAGAGTGATGCAAAGGCCAAGGCCCCGGTAGGCTCGACCACGATCTTCAGGCGCTCCCACAGGAAAAACATCGCGCGCGTCAGCTCCGGGTCGGTGACGGTGAGCATGTCGTCCACGGTGCGCATCACTATTTCGAAGGTGAGCTTGCCGAGCGAGGGCGTGCGCGCGCCGTCGGCGATGGTGTCGGGAATGGCGATCGTAACCAGCCGCTTCTGGTTGAAGGACTGCGAGGCGTCGTTCCCGGCCTCCGGCTCGACGCCGAGCACGCGGCATTTCGGCGCGAGGTGCTTCGCCGCGATCGCGCAGCCCGAAAGCAGCCCGCCGCCGCCGCAGGGCACGAGCAGCACGTCGAGCGGCCCCGCGTCCTCGACGAGCTCCTTCGCCGCGGTGCCCTGGCCGGCGATGATGTGCGGATGGTCGAACGGCGGGACCAGCGTGAGACCTCGTTCGGTGGCGAGCTTTCCGGCGAGCTCGTCGCGCGGCTGGCCCTTGGCGTACTGCACGACTTCGGCGCCGTAGCCGCGTGTCGCCTCGAGCTTCACCCGCGGCGCGTCGAGCGGCATCACGATCACGGTTTTGATGCCGAGGATCTTCCCGGATAGCGCGACCGCCTGGGCGTGGTTCCCCGACGAGAACGCGACCACGCCACGTTGCCTTTGTTCGGGTCCGAGTTGAGACAAGGCATTGAAGGCTCCGCGGAACTTGAATGCCCCCATGCGCTGGAAGTTCTCGCACTTGAAGAACACGCGCGCCCCGGTGAGCGCGTCGACCGTGGCCGAGGTGAGCACGGGCGTGCGCTTCGCCTGCGGCTTGATGCGCTCGTGCGCGGCCGCTATGTCTTCGAAAGAAACCATTGCGTAACCTCTTCTCCCCATTCCTGCAGAAAGTGGCCTCCCTGCGCGACGAGATAAGGCTCGCGGCAGTTGCGAATCGAGCGCTGCAGCGCGCGCATCACCGGTTCGCCGAGGACCGGATCCTTCATTCCGATCGCCATGAAGCTCTCGCCCTTCCACGACGTGCTCAGCCAGTCGCGCGCCTTGCGCGAGATCGCCGCGCCGGGATCGTCGTAGCGCTCGGGCACGAGCTCGGGGAACCGGCGCACGCCGGCCTTGCTGCGCGCGTCAGGGAAGGGCGCGTCGTACGCTGCGGCCTCCGCCGCGGTCAGGTGCGGACAGGTGCGCGCGAGCAGCTTGCCGCAGCCCAGGTCGGGATTCTTCCTTACGTAGGCGCGCCAGGCGACGAAGCCTTCCGGCAGCGCGACGTCGCCGGTGCCGAGCGTGGTGTTCATGACGAGCAGGCGCTCGAAGCGCTCCGGCATCTCCATGGGCAGGGTCAGGCCGAGCAGCCCGCCCCAGTCCTGCACGACCAGGGTGATGTTTCGCAGCTGCTTCTGCTCGATGAATTCCAGCAGGAAGCCCCGGTGAAAGTCGAAGGTGTAACCCGCTTCGTCCCCGGGCTTGTCCGAGCGGCCGAAGCCGACGAAATCCGGCGCGACGACGCGCCCTCCGGAAGCGACCAGCGCGGGAATCATTCTTCGGTACAGATAGCACCAGGTCGGCTCCCCGTGCAGGCACAGATAGACCCGATCGCCTTTTCCCTCGTCCACGTAGTGCGTGCGCAGGCCGCGCCATTCGAGGTAATGCGCAGCGTAGGGAAAACCGGGAAGATCGACGAAGCTCCCATCCGGGGTGCGCACGCGCGAATTGTAGAATGACTCATGGACTACTCCGCGTATAAAGATCTGCGAATCCATCGAATCGAGCCCGGGATCCTCGAGATCGTGATGGGCGAGGAAGGGAAGCTCGCGGTGGCGACCGTGCGTGCGCACGCCGAAATGGCGCGCGTCTGGCTCGACGTCGACCGCGACCCCGACACGCGCGTCGCGATCCTGCGCGGCGCGGGCAAGGGCTTCTCGGCCGGCGGCGACATGGCGATGGTGGACGAGATGACGCGCGACTTCGCGGCGCGCGCCCGCGTCTGGCGCGAGGCGCGCGACCTGGTCTACAACATGCTCAACTGCTCGAAGCTCATCGTCTCGGCGATGCACGGGCCTGCGGTCGGCGCAGGGCTGGCGGCGGGCCTGATGGCCGACATCTCCATTGCGGCCAGGAATGCAAGGCTCATCGATGGCCATACGCGCCTCGGCGTCGCCGCGGGCGACCATGCGGCGATCATCTGGCCGCTCCTGTGCGGCATGGCGAAGGCGAAGTACTACCTGCTGACCTGCGACACGATCAGCGGCGAGGAAGCCGAGCGCCTGGGACTGGTTTCCCTGACCTGCGAAGAGTCGCAGCTGCGGGAAAAGGCGCTCGAAGTCGCGCGCAAGCTCGCCGCCGGCCCGCAGACCGCGCTGCGCTGGACGAAGTACAGTTTGAACAATTGGCTGCGGCTGGCCGGCCCGTCCTTCGACGCCTCGCTCGCGTTCGAGATCCTGGGCTTCACCGGCCCCGAGGTGAAGGAAGGCCTCGCCTCGCTGCGCGAGAAGCGCGAGCCGAAATTTCCTGCCGAACCGAAGGACTTCTAATGTGAGGCTGAACGACCTCGAGCGCGCGATGCTGGCGGGCGAGCTCGGCGCCGCGGCGAAGGCCGCGATCGAGCACCAGGTCAAGGTCGGCGAGTTCTTCGGCGCGGCCGACTTCGTGCCGGTGACGCAAGCGCACATCATGGCCGACACCGAGAGCCTGGGCGAGGCCGGCGTGCGTTGGGTGGAATCTCTCGGCGCACAGGGAGGGCGCGTGCGCGTGCCCACCATCACCGACCCGCGCGGCACCGACTTCGCGAAGGCAGGCGTGCTCAAGCACCCGGCGTGGATCGTGGACCTGGAGCGGCGCACGGTGGACGCGTTCAAGAAGCTCGGCGTCCTGATGACCGATACCTGCATCAACTACCAGACCATCCAGGCCCCGGCGCGCGGCGAGCGCGTCGCGTTCGGCGACACCGGGGTGGTGATCTACGCCAACTCGGTGTGCGGGGCGCGCTCCAACTACGAGGGCGGGCCTTCCGCGGTCGCGGCCGGCCTCACCGGGCGCACGCCGCGCTACGGGTTTCATCTGGATGAGTGCCGCCGCGCTACCCTCAGGGTCCAGGTTTCTTTTCAACCCCAGACCTTGAACGACTGGGGCGCGCTCGGCGGCCTGGTCGGGCGTCTGGCCGGCAACTACTGGGCAGTGCCGTACGTCGAGGGCCTCGAGCGCGTGCCCGGGTCCGATGAGCTCAAGCACTTCGGCGCGGCGATGGCGAGCTTCGGATCGATTGCGCTGTTCCATCTCGCCGGCATCACGCCCGAGGCGGCTGATTCTCCGTTGAAGGTTTCGCACCGGATCGGGGAGGGAGACGTCAAAGCGCTTCAGGCGGTCTACGCCGGCGAGGACGAGATCGACGTCGTGGTGTTCTCCGCGCCGCAGCTCTCGCTTTACGAGCTGCGCAGCCTCGCTGCGCTCTGCGACGGGCGCCGCTTTGCGCGGCCGCTGCTCGCGGTGACCAGCCCCCAGGTCAAGCCCGATGCAGATCGGCTGGGTTTGACGAAAAGGATTGAAGACGCAGGAGGTCACGTACTTTCCGGCATGTGCTTCTACCAGTCGTATGCGCGCGAGATCGCCGAGGCGAATGGCTGGAAGCGGCTCGCGACCAACAGCGTGAAGCTCGTCAACATCCTCGGCGGCTACGGCTACGTGCCGCTGCTCGCCTCGATGGAGCGCTGCGTGCAGGCGGCCGAAAGCGGCAGGCTGCCGCGATGATCTTCACCGCGCGGCACGCGATCGGCGGCCCGGCGCGCGGGCAGGCCCTGGTCGCGCACGACGGCTTCTCGGCGCGCTACGACCTCGACCGCATCCGCGGCGTGTTCTCGCGCCCCGCGCACAAGCTCGCCGGCCAGTCCTACGTCGGGAAGGTGCTGGTGCTCGACACCGCGAAAGGCGGCGTCGCGACCGCCTGGATGCTGCACGAGATGGCTTCGCGCGGCGTGGTGCCGCTCGCGATCGTCCTCAACAGCGTGAACCCGATCCTTGCGCAGGGCGCCGCGTTCGGCGGCGTCACCCTGCTCGCCGGCTTCGATGGCGACATCACGGCGCGGGTGCCGCACGGCGCGACGGTGGAGATCGATCCCGCTAGGCGGACCCTGCGGGTTTGCTGAGGAGGCGTTCCAGGTCGCGCACGAGGCCGGCGGCGTCGGGCACCTGGCGCCCCAACGTTCCGAGGAGCACTCGCACCGGGAGGTCGGTCAGCGTCGGCTGCGGGTGATCGCGCAGGTGGGCGACGTTCTGCAGCGCCGGGATGATGCGGCCGCTGCGCACGCCGGCCATCTCGTTCTCCAGCCCCTGGATGATCGCGGCCTGCGCGCGGGCGATGCCGAGAAGAAGCTCGGCGAGTTGTTGTGGCGTCATCGTCGCCTCCGTCGAAGAGTCGGGCGATGGTAGCATCCGGCGCGATGTTCGATGTCTCGTTTTCCTTTCGTCGTCCCGCCGATCTCGGCGTGAAGAACGGGCGCCTCGCGCCCTGCAAGCGCTCGCCGAATTGCGTTTCCTCGCAGGCCGATCCGTCCGACCGCGAGCACCACATAGCGCCCCTCAGAGTGAGCATGGAAGAGGTGAGGAAAGCCGTGGAAGCGCTGCCCCGCACGCGCATCGTGCTCGCGCACTCGAACTACCTCTACGCGGAATTCCGCAGCAAGCTTCTCGGTTTCGTCGACGACGTGGAGTTCTTCTTCGACGGCGCGGTGGTGCAGGTGCGCTCGGCCTCGCGCCTCGGCCGGCGCGACTTCGGCGTCAACCGCGCGAGAATCGAGAAGATCCGCAGGCTGCTCGAGCCTAGGCGGCCCTGACCTGCGTTCGGTGGAGGAGGCGCCGCGCGCGCGGGTCGAAGGCGTCGCGCCGGTGCAGGGTGCAGCGGTTGTCCCAGACCAGCACGTCGCCGACGCGCCATTCCTGCCGGAAGGTGAACCGCGGCTGCGTGGCGTGCGCCCAGAGCGTATCGAGCAGGTTTTCACTTTCACTTAAATCCAGACCAACGATGTAGCTGTTGCGCCGCCGGCCGAGAAACAGGCTCCGGCGGCCGGTTTCCGGATGCGTACGCACCAGCGGATGGCGCGCGCCGGGCGCGGTACGCGGATCGGTGACCTCGCCGTAGCCCTTCCGCATCGTGCCGGCGCTGTTATAGGTGGCGTCGTGGATTGCCTCGAGGTCCTCGATGCGCCGCTTCAGCTCCTCGGGCAGCGTTTCATAGGCGGCAACCATGTTGGCCCAGTACGTGTCGCCGCCCGCCGGCGGGATTTCGATCGCGTACAGGATAGCCGCCATCGGCGGGCGCTCGACGTAGGTCATGTCCGCGTGCCAGATCGCCTCTCCGTCGCCCAGCCCGCCGATCGGGACGCCGTCGTGCTTGATGTTCGAGATCACGTTCATTTCCGGGTGGTCGGCGAGGAACGGCCGTCCGAGCGGGTTCTGGCCCGGCGGGTCGAGCTCGCCGAAGTTGCGGCTGAACGCGAGGAGCTCCGGGTCGGACAGCTTCTGGCCGCGGATGCGGATCACCAGGTGCTCGAGCCACGCTTCACGTACTTCTCTAAAGGTTTGCTCGGTCAATGGCAGCGACAAATCGAGGCTGCCGATTTCGGCACCCAGTGCATCCGCGAGTTTTCTGACCTCAAGCAAGATCGAGAATGACCGGCTGGTGATCCGAAGCCTGCGTCTCGGTTTCGATGCGTAGCGCACGCAGCCGCGGCACGAGATCGGGGGTGACGAACATGTAGTCGCAGCAATAGGGCGGCTCGCCGTCGTGCAGGTGGAACGTGGCCTGGCGCGGCTTGCCGGGGTTCAGCGCCAGCCATGCGTCGACGAAACCCGCGTCGAGCATCTGGCGATGACCCGGGTCGTCGGGCTTCAGATTGAAGTCGCCGCAGACGAGCGCGCTCTTCGCGCGCGTGTGGGACTCGTAGCTGCCGGGCTCGTCCACGGGGAGGTGCTCCGCGCACGCCTCCGCGTGAAGCTCGCGCAAGCGCTCGATCTGCGCCGTGCGGTGGTCCTTCGAGTAGTACTCGAGGTGCGTCGTCATCACTCGCAGCAGCCCGAACGGAGCCTCGACCACGACTTCGACCGCGGCGCGCGGCATGCTGCGCACAGCGGACGCCGAGGGCCAGGGAAGCTGGTGTCGCAGCACCCGGCCGACGGCAAGCCGGGTGAGGACCAGGTTGCCGAAGCGCCGGCGCCCGCGCTTTCCGGGCAAGTCCACGCCGGGCGCGAAAAAGGCTTCGTACCCCGGGAATTCGCGCGCCAGGACCTCGACCTGATCCTCGCCCGCGCTGCCTTCCATCTCGGGGAAATAGCGGGCGATTTCCTGCAGGCAGAACACGTCGGGGTCGGCGATCCGCTTCGCCTCGTCGGCGATGCGCTTGGGATCGACGCGGCCGTCGAGGCCGCGACACCACTGCACGTTCCAGCTAAGCAGGCGCATGTGGCGCGATGACCTTTTCTTGCTTTTCATCCTGCAAAAGATCTTCAGCGGGAGTCCGGGCGCGACCCCGCCTGTGGCAGGCTAGGGTCAAGGTGCACATAAAGGAATAGCGCATGGATCTCACTCCCGGCGAAAGAGCGGTGCTAGCCCAAATCCGCGTTCTCTATTCCTACGCGGCAGCGCGCGATCAGCAGCTGAAGGCGCTGAGGACGCAATGGCCGCCGATCCACTGCCAGGCGTACGAGAGAGCGTATGCCGGGCTGCTTGCGAAAGACCTGATTCAAGACTTGAGCGCGCAGATATTCCGGATTACGGATGCCGGATTGACGGCAATCGGCGTGGTCACAGTAGCACAACCCCGGCCGCAGCCGCGTCCCGTTCCGGTGGTTCGGCCCGCCGCGCCGGTGACGCCCCGCGTGGCGGCAAAGCCGCGCAATCTGCTATCCCGCTTCATGAGCGGCTTCAGCCGGGCGGCGAAAACGGAATAGCCGAAGGGCAAGCCGCGTCGTCGTCTTCCCGGCCCCGGCAGTACTCCAGCCGTGCCGATTCCTGGCACACGATCCACGCCACCCCGAACTTCGCCGTGCAACGGCTGCATTGCAGCGACTCCACGCCTTTTAGAGAGGCGCACGCATCGCCGGCGTTTTTCATGACCGGCTTGTTCTCGGGCGGCACTTCCTTCATCGCAACGGGCGTAACGGCTTCCAGGCTCGTCAAGGTCACCCTGTAAGCCGGCTCGCGCGCCGAGAGCGTTTCTGCAGCGGCGTGGCGGATGGGAGCTTCCACAGCCTGGTCCCACTGGAAATACGCCACGTACAGCATCGTTACGCCGGAGAGGAATGCGACGGTAGCCGCGCCGAGCCTGCCGAAACTGGCTTGCCGCAAGCCTGTGAGGCCGACCACCGTCGCCAGGATGAACAGCCATCCAATAGCCTGCGCGGCGGTCCTCAGGGCAATGAGTGTTCCTTCGCTGTAGCTCGCCGCGGCAAGCAAGCCTGCGCCCAGAGCAAGCGAAGCGGCGAGCGCGGTCAGGAACATGAGATAAACGAATAGTAGTCCCGGCGTACCCTATTGCAACAGGCGCGACAACTCCAAGGTCGCGACGGTGGAGGCGCCGCCCGCGAGATAGAGAAACGGCCCGTCCCAAGTGTGCGGCGACCGGGCTTCCGCGAGCGTCATGGCAAGCGGGATGATCGCGAGCGCCAGGACGAACTGCATTTCGTCGAGCTGGGGACGCAGGAGTAGCACCGCCAGAAAGCCGCTCGCGAGCACGCACGCGCTTCCTTCGAGGCTGCGCGTGTACCGCCGGTCGGTGAAGAGCGCCCGCGTGCTGTAGGTATGGCGGCCGAAGCGCACGCCGACCGGCTCCGCAAGGCCGTCGCCGATGCCGGCCACCAGCACGGTGATGTAGATGAGCGTCGCTTTCTCGTAGCGCCCCAGCCACAGGAGCATGACCACCAGGACCGCATAGGTGGCGAGGAGCTGCGTGCTTAGCCACAGCAGCGTGAACGGCCGGTCTTCCGGGCGATCGAACGACCCGAACGCGGTCGCGACGATGCTCGAGCGCTCGCGCAGCGGCCGGGTGAACAGGCCGAGGCTCGCGATGAAAACCAGTCCGCTCGCGACGACGGTGAAGAGGCTCGCTTCATAGGGAAAAACCGCGGCGAGCGCCATCGGAAACAGCAGGATGACGAAGTGCATGATCTTGCGCGTGTAGTTGACCCGGATGCCGGTGCGCTTGACCCAGACGCCGAGCCCATACGCGGTCAGGAAAAGCACCGCGGTCCGCGCGAGCTCGTTTAGCCAGAAGGCGCTCAACCGGCCTATTATTGCGTGTCGAGGAGAAGCCAATGCGAACGCTCGCCCTTGCTCTCTCTGTGTGCCTCGCCGCTTTGCCGGCGGCGGCGCAGGACAAGCCCGAGGACACGCTCGGCGCAGTGGTCGGGGTAAGCGCAAAAATCCAGGCCAACGCTCGCAGCGCCGAGACTCTGGGCCTGCAGCGGAACGGCACCGGCGCGCTGGTGCGCAAGGACTACGTCCTGACCATCGGCTACCTCGTGATCGAGGCCGAAGCCATCCAGGTGACGGGCGCCGATGGGCGCACCATGCCAGCGACGGTTGCAGGCTACGATCACGCGAGCGGGTTTGCCCTGTTGAAAATCGTGGGAAACCTGGGAGCGAAACCCCTTCCGCTCGGCGACTCGGTCGCGCTCGGCGAGCGCGAGCCGGCAATGGTCGCGAGCGCGGCGGCGCGAGACAGTCCCACCCTGGTGTACGTCGTCTCGCGCCGAGCGTTCTCGGGCAATTGGGAATACCTGCTCGATTCCGCGATCTATACGTACCCGGCGGTGATGGACTGGTCGGGCGCGCCGCTGATCGGCGCCAAGGGCGAGCTCCTCGGGATCGGCTCGCTGATCGTTCCGGACGCCGGCGGTCCCGGCACGCAGTCGCCGGGCAACATGTTCGTTCCGGTGCACTTGCTCAAGCCGATTCTCGAGGACTTGATCGCGAAGGGCCGGCGCAACGGCCCGGCGCGCCCGTGGCTCGGCCTCAACACCGACGAGTACCGGGGACGTCTGTTCGTCGGGCGCGTTTCGCCCGACGGGCCGGCGGCGCGCGCCGGGCTGAAGAGCGGCGATATCGTGCTCGCGGTCGGCGCCGACGAGGTGACGACGCTCGCCGAGTTCTACCGCAAGGTCTGGGGCCGCGGCGCCGCCGGGAGCAACATCACGCTCAAGGTGCTCCAGGGGGCGAGCGTCAAGGACCTCACCGTGCGCTCGATCGACCGCATCGAGTACTTCAGGCCTTCAAGAACCTATTAAGTCCTTCGGATAGGGTTCGACGTCTGGCGGCAGCGTTTTCGGTGGGTTGCGCCGCAGCGTGAACTGGCCCGATTCGGAGATCGATAGCGCGTATTCGGCGTTCTTGCGCATCGCATCGAGGTAGAGATTCGGGCCGCCGAAGTGGCACGCGGCGTAGTCGTAGCTCCGGCCGAGCTTGTCGTCGAGCCGCTTGCACGCGCCCTCGTAGAAGAGCGGCGTTTTCATCACCAGGTCGCGACCCGAGGAGAAGTTGGGGATGCGCCCCAATACGAACTCGGGATACAGCCGGTCGCGGCATTTCTCGAGGTAACAGCGGTCCGACATCTGCGCGATGATGTCCGCGGTGCCGAGCATCAGGCCGAGGTTGCGCAGCGCCACGTCGTTCAGCCGGATGCTTTCGATCGGGCGCTCGTAACCGGTGAAGTGCACCAGGGTCGAGGCCGCCTGGGCGAGGCGCTCGCCGACGCCCAGGTCGCGCGCATACCCGCGCAGGAAGGCAGCGCCGCGCGAGACGTGGGTCAGCGTGTACTCGGCGCCGTAGCGGTGCGTGTGATCGTTGCGCCGGCGCAGATACCCGAAATCGTGGAACAACGCTGCGAGCGCGCCGGCGAGGAACAGCTCCTTGTTGAGCTCGGGGCTGCCGTTGCGTTTGCCGCGCTGGTAGCCGTCCATGAGCCGCGCCATGGCGAGCGTGACGTCGAGGATATGCTGGATGTCGTGGTACTCGGTGTCGCAGGGCAGGTAGTCGCGGTGCTCGCCGCGGTACATGCGAGCGGCGTCGGTAAAGGCGCGCTCGAGGGTGGGCGCGGATGCGTCGGGAAAGAGCCGCCTGGCGAGGCGGATCACCTCGTCGCCTACGGCGGCGGGGTCGGTGGTCTGGATTGAGTCGGCTACGTCGCGGTCGCTACGACGCATAGAGGGCTTTCGCGCGGCCAAGTATAGGGATACGATTCACACGACCGGCATGATGTTTTTCACGTTGTGACCGATACTCCTCTGACCGAAGAGGAAAAAGCCCAAATCCGCCAGCGCCTGCACGCGCTCGAGGTCGAGCACCATGACCTCGACGACGTCATCGGCCGCCTGGTCATCGACCGCTCGCTCGACCAGCTCCAACTGCAACGCCTGAAGAAGCGCAAGCTCCTGCTGAAAGACCAGATTCAGCGCCTGCGCGCGCGCCTGATTCCCGACATCATTGCCTGATAGCGCCGCATTGATCGCCCTAATTCAGCGCGTCACCGGGGCGGACGTGAAGGTCGCCGGCGAGCCGGTGGGAGCGATCGGCGCCGGCATCGTCGCGCTGATCGGCGTCGAGCGCGGCGATACCGAGGCCGAGGCGCTGAGCCTCGCCGAGCGCGTGACGAACTACCGCATCTTCGCCGACGCCGAAGGCAGGATGAACCTCTCGGTGAAGGACGTGCGCGGCGAGATTCTCGCCGTGCCGCAGTTCACCCTGGCCGCGGACACCAACAGCGGCCTGCGGCCAAGCTTTTCCAGCGCGGCGACGCCCGCCGAGGCCGAGAAGCTATTCAGGCGATTCGTCGAGAAGATCCAGGAATGCTCGCCGCGCGTGGCCACCGGCCGGTTCGGCGCCCACATGCAGGTCAGCCTCGTGAACGACGGCCCGGTGACTTTCTGGCTGCAGGCTTCGCCGAAGACGCAGAATAAGTCCTGAAGGCGGCAGGCGAGACCACCTCGATCATCTCGAGGTTCCTCGAGTGCCGGATCTCGCGGTGGCGGATGCGCGGCGGCTGGTAGAAGCAGCTCCCGGCCTTCATCATCACCCGGCCGACGCCCTCGTACTCGAACAGCACCCAGCCCTTGAGGACATACACGAACTGCACCTTGCAATCGTGCGCGTGCCATTCCCCGTGCGGCGCCTTGCCCACGCGCGCGCGGATCACGTGCGCGACCACCTTGCCGCGGGTGGCGCGCTTGATGCCGAGGTCGCGGTACTCGAAGTAGCTGCGCAGCCCGCGGCGCGCGAATCTCGCGCCCTTCGAATGGGAAACGCTGAAGCGCATCGCCGGACGATTCTAATGTAAGCTTTTGCCGGCATGTTCGAGCAGTTCATCGGTACAAAGCCGGTCGAGGAGCGCCACCGGATCGACCTCGCCGCGCTCGAGAAATTCCTCAATTTCAAGATCTCGAGCATCGAGCAATTCAAGGGCGGCCAGTCGAACCCCACGTACCGGATTTCTTCTCCAGAAGGTCGTTTTGTCCTGCGACGCAAGCCCCCCGGCAAGCTGCTGCCCTCCGCGCATGCCGTCGAGCGTGAATACAAGGTGATCAAGGCGCTGCACCCCACGGGGTTTCCCGTCGCAAGGCCGCACGTGCTGTGCGAGGACGACTCGGTGATCGGCACCGCGTTCTACGTCATGGATTACGTCGAGGGCCGAGTGCTGTGGGATCCGGCGCTTCCCGGCATGACGCGCGGCGAGCGCGCCGCGATCTGGGACGAGCAGAACAGGGTGATTTCACAACTTCACCTGGTGAACTATCGCGCGGTGGGTTTGGAGGACTTCGGTAAGCCCGGAAACTACATCGGCCGCCAGGTCGAGCGCTGGAGCAAGCAATACCGCGCCTCCGAGACGCAGCGCATCGAAGCGATGGACAGCCTGATCGGCTGGCTGCCGAAGAACATCCCGCCCGAGGCGGGAACCTCGGTGGTGCACGGCGACTTCCGCCTCGACAACACGATCTTCCACGCGACCGAGCCGCGCATCCTGGCGGTGCTCGACTGGGAGCTCTCGACGCTCGGCGATCCGCTGGCGGATTTCGCCTATCACTGCATGAGCTGGCACATCCCGCCCGACAAGTTCCGCGGCATGGGTGGGTTGAACTTGAAGGAGCTGGGAATCCCCGGCGAAAGCGAATACGTGGCCGCCTATTGCAGGAGAACGCATCGAAAGTCCATCGATCCGTCGCACTGGGACTTCTATCTCGCGTACAACCTGTTTCGCATCGCCGCGATCTGCCAGGGCATCGCCAAGCGCGTGCTCGAGGGCACCGCGGCGAGCACGTTCGCCCAGGAGGCGGCAAGCAAGACAGTTCCGCTCGCCGATCTCGGATGGCAGCAAGTGGAGAAGATACTGAGGAGGGCCGCTTGAACTTCGATTA
This sequence comes from Burkholderiales bacterium, assembly GCA_036559525.1. Lineage (GTDB taxonomy): Bacteria > Pseudomonadota > Gammaproteobacteria > Burkholderiales > SG8-39 > SCGC-AG-212-J23. Next base: position 23,895 of record DATBSZ010000266.1, on the reverse strand, counting down.
CACGCCCAAGGTGCAGGACCTGCGCAAGAAGGTCGCCGCCTTCATGGACGAGCATGTCTATCCGCGCGAGCACGAGTGGCACGCGCACGTCAGCGGCGAGCAACGCTGGCAGCCCGTTCCCTTGATTGAAGAATTGAAGCTCAAAGCGCGCACGGCCGGCCTGTGGAACCTGTGGCGGCCGAAGTCGCACGGCGGCACGCTCACCAACCTCGAGTACGCGCCGCTTTGCGAGATCATGGGACGCGTCACCTGGGCGCCCGAGGTGTTCAACTGCTCGGCGCCGGACACCGGCAACATGGAGACGCTCCTCAAGTACGGCACGCCCGAGCACGTGAAGGAGTGGTGCGAGCCGCTGCTCGAGGGAAAAATCCGCTCGGCGTTCCTCATGACCGAGCCGAACGTCGCCTCATCCGATGCGACCAACATTCAGACAAGAATTGCTCGTGAAAAAAATGAATATGTAATCAACGGCACCAAGTGGTGGTCGAGCGGCGCCGGCGACCCGCGCTGCAAGATCTACATCGTGATGGGCAAGACCGACCCCGACAACGCTTCGCGCCACAGCCAGCAATCGATGGTGCTGGTGCCCGCGGGTACGCCGGGGGTCAAGATCCTGCGCCACCTCGCGGTGTTCGGCTACGACGATGCGCCGCACGGCCACATGGAGATCGAGCTGAAGGGCGTGCGCGTGCCCGCTTCCAACGTGCTCCTCGGCGAAGGGCGCGGCTTCGAGATCGCGCAGGGGCGCCTCGGGCCTGGACGCATCCACCACTGCATGCGGCTGATCGGGCAGGCCGAGCGCGCGCTGGAGAAAATGTGCAAGCGGGCCACAGAGAGGGTTGCTTTTGGAAGACCCGTCTCGGATCAGGGCGTGACGCGCGAGCGCATCGCCGAATCGCGCATCATGATCGACGCCGCGCGCTACATGGTGCTGAACGCGGCGTGGAAGATGGACACGGTGGGCAACAAGGTGGCGAAGAAAGAGATCGCCATGATCAAGGTGTTCGCCCCCAACGTCGCCTGCCAGGTGATCGACTGGGCGATGCAGGTGCACGGCGGCGGCGGCGTGTCGGACGACTTCGGCCTCGCGCACTCCTACGCGCACGCGCGCACCTTGCGCTTCGCCGACGGCCCGGACGAAGTGCACCGCAACCAGATCGCCAAGCTCGAGCTCGGCGAGCAGACCAGCATTGCCGAGTCCTTGAAGAAGACGGTTTCTCGATAACTTGAAAAGCGCAGATGCCCTCGTCCTGGGGGCGGGAATCGTCGGCGTCTCGGTTGCGCTTCACCTGCAGAAGCGCGGGCGCGCGACGGTGCTCGTCGACCGGCGCGGCCCGGCCGAGGAAACCTCGTTCGGCAACGCAGGGCTGGTGCAGCGCGAAGGCGTCTATCCCTACGGCTTCCCGCACGACTTCGGCGCGCTCTTCCGCTACAGCCTGAACCGCACGATCGACGCGCATTACCACCCTTCCGCGATCCCGCGCCTCGCGCCGTTCCTGTGGCAGTACTGGAAGTACTCGCGCCCGGCGCGGCACCAGGCTATAGCCCGGCTGTACGCGAAGCTGATCGAGCATTGCATCACCGAGCACGAGGCGCTCGCCGCCGACGCGGGCGCACAGGACCTCTTCCGGCGCACCGGCTGGATGAAGGTGTTCCGCAGCGCGCGCGAGCGCGACCTGCGCTTCGCCGAAGCCGAGCGCTGGCGGGGCGAGTTCGGGCTCAACTACAAGGCGCACGATGCGCGCACGCTGCAGGGGCTCGAGCCGCATCTCGCCCCGGTGCTGGTCGGCGCGCTCCACTGGACAGATCCCCTGGCGGTGGTGGATCCGCAGGGCCTCGCGCTCAGTTATCTGAGACTCTTTGAAAAGCTCGGCGGCCGCTTCGCGCAGGGCAATGCTGCAAGTCTGGAAAACAACAACGGCTGGCGCGTGCGGACCGTCGACGGCCCGGTCGGCGCGCGCGACGCGGTAATCGCGCTCGGGCCCTGGTCCGACGTTGTGACCCGGGCGCTCGGCTACGAGCTGCCGCTCGCGGTGAAGCGCGGCTACCACATGCACTACCGCCCGGCGGGACGCGCCGTGCTCAACCACCCGATCCTCGACACCGAGCGCGGCTACTTCCTCGCGCCGATGCGCCGCGGCATCCGGCTTACGACCGGCGCCGAGTTCGCCCGGCGCGACGCGATCCGCACCCCGGTGCAGCTCGGCCGCGCCGAGCCGATCGCGCGCGACCTGTTCCCGCTCGCCGAGCGGCTCGACAACGAGGCTTGGATGGGCTCGCGGCCGTGCACACCGGACATGATGCCGGTGATCGGCGCCGCGCCGCGCCACCCGCACCTGTGGTTCGCATTCGGCCACGCGCACCACGGGCTTACGCTCGGCCCGGTCACGGGCCGGCTGATCGCCGAGATGATCACTGGCGAGGCGCCCTTCATCGATCCGCAGCCGTATCGCGCCGAGCGCTTCTAGGAAAGCAGAGATTTCAGGACCGCGGCGGCTTTCTCCAGCTCCGCCTGTGTATTCAGGATGTCCGGGCCGAGGCGCAGGTACTCGCCACGCGCATCGACTCTCACGCCCTGTTGTTCGAGCTTCAGGCAGAGAAGAGCCGCGTTCGGGTGCCTGAAGGTCAGGAAAGCGCCGTGGCTCTCCGCGGCGCCTTCACAGCCCGGGATCAGGTCGGAAAGAATCTTCTTCTGTTCGAGCGAGTATTTCCGCAGCCGCTCCACCCCGAGCGCCAGGGTGAGCTCGAGGCCGGCAAGGGCCTGCACGCACGCCAGCACCGGCGGGGTCGACTCGAGCCAGGCGTCGCCGCCGGGTCCGAACTCCGGCGGCTCCGGCCGCGCGTAGGCGAAGACGTCTTTCTTCGCGAACCAGCCGGTATCCGGCGTGCGCAGCGTCTCGACCAGCCCGGGACGCACGTACAGCCAGCACGCGCCGGGTCCGCCGCGCGTGTACTTGTAGGAGCCGCCGACGGCGAAGTCGGCGTCGAGCGCGGCGAGGTCGAGCGGCAGCACGCCGGCGTGGTGGTAGACGTCGAGCAGCACCAGCGCGCCCGCCGCGTGGGCGTCGTGGACCAGCTTCGGCAGATGCTTGACGATCTCGCCGGTGCGGAACATGACGCTCGACAGGACCACGAGATCCGCGCCCTGCGCGGAGAGCTCCTGCCACGGCGTGATCTTGAGCTCGATGCGTGCCTGCTCGCGGTACACCCGCAGGATGAAGTCGATCGAGTCGAATTCGCCGTCGCTCGTCACCACTCTGGGCTTGGTCGCGAACGAATTCAGGACCGCGCGCAGCCCCTGGCCGGCGCTGGTTTTCGGGATGATGCAGTCGGCGCGCGGCGAACCGGCCAGCTTTGCCGTCAGCGACCTGAAGCGCTCCCGGTGCTGCAGCCAGGAATCCCACGCGCCGTCCAGGTCGCGGTACCAGGCATCGACCGCGGCGCGCACGTCGTCGGCGACGCGGTCGGGCGGCCGGCCGAGCGAGTGATTCGCCAGATAGATCTCGTTACGTTGCAGCACCCGGCTGAACTTCGGGAAGATCTCCTTCCTTAGCCAGCGCTCATCCAAGCTCGGTCCTGACGTCGATCAGCTCGGGGAACAGGCTCGTCTCGAGCGTCCTTCTCAGGAACGGGACGCCGGCCGTGCCGCCGGTGCCGCGCTTGAAGCCGATGATGCGCTCGACCGTCTTGACGTGCCGGAAGCGCCACAGGAGGAAGTTCTCCTCGACGTCCACCAGCTTCTCGCACATGTCGTACTCGGCCCAATAGGAGCTTGTATTTTGATAGACGATCTTGAAAACCGCGGTGACGCCTGGATGTTTCTCGTAGGGCTGCGACCAGTCGCGCTCGACGCGCCCGGGCGGTACCGGCAAGCCCTTCCTCGCCAGGTAGCGCAGGAACTCGTCGTAAAGGCTGGGCGAGCGCAGCAGGCCTTCGAGGTAGGCGGTGGTCTGCGGATCGTGCCGGTGCACGTCGACGCGATTCGCGATCTTGTTTCCGAGCAGGAACTCGATGGCGCGGAACTGGTGCGACTGCAGCCCGGAGGCGGGCCCGAGCACGTTCCTGAACTCGGCGTACTCGGACGGCGTCAGCGTCTCGAGCACGCCCCACTGCTCGAAGAGCTGGCGCTGGATCTGCTTCACGCGCGCCAGGATCTTGAAGCAGGGATCGAGCCGGTCCGCCTTCACATGCCCGATCGCGGCGGCGAGCTCGTGGATCATGAGCTTCATCCAGAGCTCGGAAGTCTGGTGCTGGATGATGAACAGCATCTCGTCGTGGTGCGACGAGCGCGGCTGCTGCGCCGAGAGCAGCCGCTCGAGCCCGAGGTAGCCGCCGTAAGAGGTGTCGGCGGCGAGATCGGTAATGAATTCGGGCTTCGGGTCCGGCATGCGCTGACTATAATCCAGCCATGCTAAAACTCTGCGGTTTCCACCTCAGCAACTACCACAACAAGCTGCGCATCGCGCTGCTCGAGAAGGGCGTGGCGTTCGAGGAGGATCCCGGCTGCAGCCCTTCTCAGAAGGACGAGTTCCTGGCGCGCTCGCCGATCGGCAAGGTGCCGTTCCTCGAGCTCGACAATGGCCGGCGCCTGGCCGAATCCGAGGTGATCGCCGAGTACCTGGAGGAGGCGTATCCGCAGAAGCCGCTCCTGCCGAAGGATCCGTTCGAGCGCGCGAAAGTCCGCGAGATCATCAAGTTCATGGAGCTGCATGTGGAGCTGGTGGCGCGCCGGCTGTACGGACAGGTGTTCTGGAAGCGCCCGGTCTCCGACGAGGTCAAGCAGGCGGCGGAGAAGGACCTCGCGAAAGGAATCCGCGCCTTCAAGGCGCTGGTGAAGTTCGACCCGTACATCGCGGGCAAGGAGCTCACGCTCGCCGATTGCGCCGCGTTCGTCCACCTGCCGCTCGTGTCCCTGGCGACGAAGCACGGCCTCGGGCGCGACGTGCTCGAGGACATTCCGCAGGTCAAGCCCTATCTCAAGATGCTCGGCGAGCGCCCGGCCTTCAGCAGGGTGAACGAGGACCGCAAGGCGGCGCAAGCCGCCCTCATGGCGAAGAACCGAGCCGTCGGCTGATCCAGTCCCCGATTGCCGCGCGCATGGCATCGGGCTGCTCGGTGGGAATCCAGTGCACGGCGTCGAGCTCGAGGAGATCGCAATCCGGCAGCATGGCGAGCGCGCGGCGCGTGCGCGCAGGGTCGGTCATGCTGCTGCGCGAGGAAATGAGCGCCAGGACCGGCACGCGGATCGCCGCGACATCGGGCCATGGCTCGGCCGTCGCCGCGAGCATGCGCGTGTAAGCCGCCAGCGGCGTGGCTCCGAGGTCGACGCCGAGCGAAGCGAGCATCGAGAGTTTGCGCTCGCCGCTGCGCCTCGGGCGGTCCCATTCTTCCAGGTCGAGCGTTTCGAGCCTGCGCCGGTAAATCCCAGACGCGTTGAGCGCGCGGGCGGCGCCGTAGGTCAGGTAGAGGAGCGGCCGCAAGAAGGGCAGCCAGGCCGCAGAGCCGACGAACGCCTCCCGCGGCATCGGCTCGATCAGCACGAGCGCCGAGATGCGTCCGGGATAGCGCGCCGCGAAGTGCAGCGCGATGTTGGCGCCGAAGCAGTGCCCGCCGATCACCGCGCGCTCGCAGCGCTCGGCGTCGAGCAGCTTCACGATATCGCCGCACCAGACGTCCATGCCGAGACGCGTCCTCGGCGCGGCCGCCGTGCCGTTGCCGCGCAGGTCCGGAGCAACGAGCTTCCACTCGCCCCGCAAGTTCGTATGGGTGATGAACTCCGCCCAGCGCGTCGAGTTGCTCGCCGCGCCGTGCAGCAGGACGAGCGTGCGCGTCAAAGCGCCATCGCTAGAGGGTCATCGGATTGCGCGGCGCGCGGCCCTCGAGGATGTCTTCCATGCGCGCCTGGATCGCGCCCTTGATGCGCGGGTGCGTGAGGATGTAGAAGCGCTCCTCCTTCACGGCCGCCACCACGGCCTGCGCGACCTGGTCGGCGGAGATCTTTCCCGAGGCCACCGCTTTGCGCAGCATCGCCTGGCGCGCGAGCGTTTCCGGCGATCTTTCCGAAGCGGGAAGATCCTCCGGCCGGTTGCGCTCGGAATCCACGATTCCCGTCGGCACATAGGCCGGACAAAGCACCGATACGCCGACCGCGGCATTGCGCTCGCGCAGCTCGTGGTGGAGCGTCTCGGAGAGCGTCACCACCGCGTGCTTGGTGACGTTGTAGGCGCCGGACCCCGGGGGCGAGATCAGCCCGGACACCGAGGCGGTGTTGACGATGTGCCCTTCGTTCTGCGCGATCAGGTGGGGCGTGAAGGCGCGCACGCCGTGGATCACGCCCCAGAGATTGACGCCGAGGGTCCATTGCCAGTCGGCGGGCGTGCTCTCCCACACCGCGCCGAGCGGCGACACGCCCGCGTTGTTGCACACGAGGTGGACGCCCCCCAGGCGGTCGAGCGCGAGATCGCGGAAAGCTTCGACGTCCTGTGCTTTGGACACGTCGATGCGCAGCGCGATGCTGCGCACGCCTCTTGCGCTCACTTCCTTCTCGACCCGCGAGAGGTTCTTCTCATCGACGTCTCCGAGCGCGACATCCATGCCCTCGCCAGCGAACGCGAGCGCCATCGAGCGGCCGAGGCCGCTCGCCGCGCCGGTGACGGCGGCAACTCTGCCTTTCAGGTTTCTCATCGTGCTATCTCCAGGCGTGCCACAGCATCGACGCGCCGCCGAACAGGATCAGGACTTCCATGAACAGGACGTGCAGCCGTGCACCCATGCGCGACACGAGCCACGCCGCGATCGCGCTGCCCGGGATGCTCGCCACGCCGATCACTACGCCCGTGAAGAAGGCCGCGGTGTCGAGCAGGTCGAAGCGCTGGAACAGCGCTGCCTTGGCAATGTCGATCACGATCGAGATCATGGCGTCGGTGGCGAGCACTGCCGGCGTGGCGAGGCCGGCGCCGAGCAGGAGCGACACCAGGATCACGCCCGCGCCGCTGGCGATGCCGGCGGCGAAGCCGAACACGCCCGAGCCCACCGCCACGCCCGTGGATCCAAAGGTGATCTTCTTGTGATGCAAGACCCTGCGCACCGGCACTGAGGCCATGACCGCGAGCCCGAGCACGACGCTGAGCGCGCGCGCGTCCAGCACACTGTAGAGCCAGGTGCCCAGGACCAGAAACGGAAGCGAGGAGATGAGCACCAGCGCGATCATGTGCCGGTCGAGGTGAGTGCGGTAGAACCAGAAGCGGCCGGCATTGATGACGACGCCGGCGACGGCCAGCACCGGGATCACGGCCTTCACCCCGATCAGCGGCACCAGCGCGGCGGTGAGGATGATGCCGGCGCCGAAGCCGCTCATGCCGCTCATGATCGCCGCGACGACCGCGAGAGCCGCGACCGCGGCGAGCGTCGGCGCGTCGAGCAGCAATCTAGGCGGTCGGCACCGGGCGCGGACGCCCGTCGCGGTCGATCGCGACGTAGGTCAGGGTCGCCTCGGTCACCTTGACGACTTTCGGATCGGCCGGCCGGCGCTCGGCGTACACCTCGACGTTCACCGTGATCGAGGTGCGGCCGACGCGCACGAGATCCACGTAGAACGAGAGCAGGTCGCCGATCTGCACCGGCTGCTTGAACACGAACTCCTTGACGGCGACGGTCGCGACGCGGCCGCGCGCGATGCGCCCGGCGGCGGTGCCGCCGGCGACGTCGACCTGCGCCATGATCCAGCCGCCGAAGATGTCGCCGTTCTGATTCGCGTCCGCGGGCATCGGCATGACCCGCAGCGCCGGGACCTTCCCTTCAGGGAGCTTGTCTTCCACGCGTCTTTATATAGTGAAGCGGCCCGCCGCGGAACGGTGCAAAGCCGGTGCCGAAGATCAGGCCTGCATCGACCAGGTCGGCGTCGGCGACGATGCCCTCGGCAACGACCGCCTCGGCTTCGCGCAGGTAAGGCTCGATCAGCGCATCCACGAGCGCCTGGTCGTACGCGTCGGGCTGGCCCTTCACCGGCTTGCCGTCCTCGTAGCGGTAGATGCCTTGCCCCGTCTTCTTGCCAAGGTGGCCCAGCGCCACCTTGTTCGCGAGGATCTCCGGCACCGAAGTCGCGCCCTTCGCGAGCGCCTTGCCTGCCGCCAGGCAAACATCGAGGCCCACGGTGTCGGCGAGCTCCGCCGGACCCATCGGCATGCCGAAGTCCTCCATCGCGCGGTCGAGCGTCTCGGGCTTGGCGCCCGCGTCGAGCATGCGGAAGGCGTTCAGCATGTACGGGCCGAGCACCCGGTTCACCAGGAATCCGGGCGAGTCCTTCGCCGGCAACGGCAGCTTGTCAATTTGGCGCACGAATGCCGCGGCCTTTTTCGCAAGTTCAGGGTTTGTCCTGTCCCCGCTGACAACTTCCACCAGTTGCAGCAAGGGCACCGGATTGAAAAAGTGAATGCCCACGAGTCGTGACGGATCCTTGAGCGCGGTCGCGATGTCGGCCAGCTTCAGGCTGGACGTGTTCGTCGCAAGGATGGCTCCGGGTTTCGCCAGCGATTCCAGTTTTGCGAAGAGCGCGCGCTTCGCCTCGAGGTTCTCGAAGATCGCCTCGATCAGCACGTCCGCCTGGCGCGCGCCTTCGCCGCTCACGTCGGGAATCAGCCGGTCGAGCGCGTCGCGCTCCCGGGCCTTGTCGCGCAGGCGCCGCTTGAACAGCTCGGCGGCGCGCTTCACCGCGGGCGCGATGCGCTCGGGCGCCGTGTCCTGCAGCGTGACGCGCAAGCCGCGCATCGCGCAGATCGCCGCGATGTCGCCGCCCATCACGCCGGCCCCGACGACGTGCACGTGGCGCGCCTTGAATTCCACGCCCTTGCCCAGCGCCTTCAGCCGGTCCTGCAGGAAGAAGATTCGCACCAGGTTGCGGCCGGTCGGGTGCTGGATGAGCGTCGGGATGGAGCTCGGATGGTTCGGCGGCACGATGAGCGCGTTGCCGCCGAAGTTCTTCCACACGTCGATGATCGCGTACGGCACGGGGTAATGCTCGCGCTTCGCCTTGCGTGCGACCTGCTTGCGCGCCTGCGAGGCAACGATCCCCTTGAGCGGGCCGAGCATCAGGCGGTTCACGAAAGAGAGTTTCTTCCTGGGCGGCGCTTCCAGCGTGATCATGCGCGCGGTGTTCTCGAAGATGCGCAGCGGCACCGCCTCGTCGGCAAGGCCGATGCGCTTTGCCCGCTTGGCATCGATGGTCTTGCCGGTGAGGAGCAGATCCATCGCTGCGGCCGGACCCACGCGCTGCGGCAGCCATTCCATCGCGTGCCACGCGGGGATCACGCCGACCATCACCTCGGGCTGCGCGAAGCGCGTCTTCGGGTCGTCGAGCGCCACGATGTAGGTGCAGGCGAGGCACATTTCCATGCCGCCGCCCATGCAGAAACCATTCACCATGGCCGTCGTGGGGAAGGGCAGGTCGCGCAGCTTCTGGAAAGTGTCCCATCCGAGCCGCGTGAAGGCGACCGCGTCGTCGGGGCCCTTGAAGTTGGCGAACTCCTGGATGTCGGCGCCGCCGATGAAGCTGTCCTTGGCCGAGCGGATGACCAGGCCCTTGGGCCTTGCCGCGGCGATCTCGTCGAGCATCAGAGAGAGCTCGTTCAGCGCCTCGCGCGAGAAGGTGTTGGTCGACTCGCCCTGCTTGTCGAAGGTGAGCCAGGCGAGACCCTCGCGGTCCTTCTCCCAGCGCCAGTGCTTCGCGAGGACCTTGGCATCGGCTCGTTCCATCAGAGTGCCTCCACCAGCATCGCTCCGCCGAGGCCGCCACCGATGCAGATCGAGGCCATGCCGCGTTTCGCGTTGTTGCGTTTCAGAGTCTTGAGGAGATGCAGGACGATCCTGGCGCCCGAAGCGCCCACCGGGTGGCCCAGCGCGATCGCGCCGCCGTCCACGTTGAGCTTTTCCTCATCGAGCTCGCCCAGCGGCTTGTCGAGGCCCAGCTCTTCCCGGCAGTACTTCTCGTCCGCCCAGGCCGCGAGACAGCCGAGCACTTGCGCCGCGAAAGCCTCGTTGATTTCCCAATAGTCGACGTCGTTCAACCCGAGGTTGTGGCGCTTGAGGATCGGCGTCGCCGCGTGCACCGGGCCGAGGCCCATCGTCGCCGGGTCGAGGCCGGCCCATTCGGAGTCGACGATGCGACCAATGGGTTTCAAGTCGTGTTTCTTCAAAGCTTCTTCGGAGGTCAGGATCACCCAGGCAGCGCCATCCGTAATCTGCGAGCTGTTGCCGGGGGTGACGTTGCCGTACTTGCGGTCGAAGAAGGGCCTCAGCTTCGCCAGGTTCTGGATCGAGGCGTCGCGTCGCACGCCGTCGTCGAGCGTGTAGACGTTGCCCTTGGCGTCGTAGAGCGCCTCGACCTCGCCCCCGCCGGGGGCGAGCGTGCCTTGGTCTTGCGCACGAATCACCCGCTCGTGGCTCCTGACAGAGAACATGTCCATCTCTTCGCGCGTGATGCCGAAGCGGTGCGCGACGTTCTCGGCGGTCTGGCCCATCAGCAGCCCGACCATCGGGTCGGTGAGCCCTTTCATGATGCCGATGACCGGGGCCAGCAGCGCTCTTACGGGAAGTCTTCCAAAGAGAGAGATTTTCTGCCCCGTGGTGCGCGCGGAGGCCATGTCTGAAAACCACAGCACCATCTTGTCGCCGTAGAGGAGCGGCGCGCGCGACAGCGCATCGACGCCGCCGGCAAGCACGAGGCTCGAGCGGCCGGCGAGGATGTTGCTGATGCCCGAGTCGAGCGCCTGCATGCCCGAGGCGCAGTTGCGCATCACGGTCCAGCCCGGAACCTTCTGGCCGCAGCCCATGCGCAACGCGGCGACGCGGCCGATGTTGACCTCGTCGACCGACGGCGCGGCGCAGCCCAGGATGACTTCATCCAGTTCATCCGGAGCGAAGCGCTGGCGCGCGAGCAGCGAGCGGCCCGCCTGGGTGGCGAGGTCGGCGGCCGCGAACGGCCCGGGGCGGTTCTTCGACTTGAGGAACGGCGTGCGCGCGCCGTCCACCACGTAAACCGATCGGTCGGCGACCATCTCAGGCCGCCTTCATCTTGACGGTGTCGCCTTCCTGCGCGGCGGCGAGCGCGGCGCGGCCGAAGTCCTGCGGGAAATCGTCGACCTTGATCACGCCCTTGCGCAGCGCTTCCTTGCGGCTCCACTGCTGGTATTCGTCACCCGTGATCAGGTCTTTCTCGAGGGCGAGAGAACCGAGATCCTTGCCGGGTTGCAGGACGAGCTTGCCCTTCTTCACGGCCTTGCGCAGCTTCTCGTCGATCGGCTCGCAAGCGATGGTGGCGAGGAATGCGGCTTCGAGCCGGCCGGTGGCGTCGGATTCGTTTCTCGGCACGAACATGCCGGCGGTCAGGCGGTCGCGCGCGGCGCCGGGCTCGAGCGCGATCTTGGCGCACTCGTGGTTGCGCGAGTCGAGCGGCGGCCGGTACGGCATGCCGAGCGGGAAGATGCTCCAGCGCAGGAGCGTGGCGAGCGCCTTGACCGGGAAGTTCGACAGGATCCCGTCGATCGCCCGCTGCGCGCGGTACAGCGCATCGCGCACCGCCCAGCGCACGAGCGGCAGGTCCTCGCGGATGCGCCCCTGGTCCTCGTAGCGCTTCAGCGTCGCGGAAACGAGGTACAGCATGGACAGCACATCGCCGAGCCGTCCGGAAATCTTTTCCTTGCGCTTGAGCGCGCCGCCCATCGCCAGCATCGAGATGTCGGCGAGGAAGGCGAAGGCTGCGGACAGGCGCGACACGTGGCGGTAGTAGTGCTTCGTTTCCGACGCAGCGTTTCGCGGTACCGGGGCGAATGCGGAGTTGGTGAGTCCAAAAACAAAAGTACGCACGGCGTTGCGCAGCACGTGGCCGATGTGCGAGGTGAACGCGTCGTCGAACTCGCGCGCCGCCTCGGCGCCCTGCATTTCCTTCGCCGCGCGCATTTCGCGCAGCACGTACGGATGGCAACGGATCGCGCCCTGGCCGAAGATGATCAGCGTGCGCGTCAGGATGTTCGCGCCTTCCACCGTGATCCCGACCGGGGAGAGCTGGTAGCCGCGGCCGATCCAGTTGTTCGGCCCGAGGCAGATGCCCTTGCCGCCGAGGATGTCCATGCCGTCGTTCACGCAGTCCCGCGCGCGCTCGGTCATGTGGTACTTGGCGATTGCGGAAAGTACCGCCGGCTTTTCCCCCAGATCGACCGCGCCCGCGGTCATGACGCGCGTCGCGTCCATCATGTAGCACTGCGCGGCGATGCGCCCGAGCGCTTCTTCCACGCCTTCGAGCTTGCCGATCGGCGTCTTGAACTGGCTGCGCACGCGCGCGTACGCGCCGGTGAATCGCGTGAGCGCCTTGGCGCCGCCGACCGACGAGGTCGGCAGAGAAATCGCGCGACCGGCAGCGAGGCAGCCCATGAGCATCATCCAGCCTTTGCCCGCGTACTCGGGCCCGCCGATGATCCAGTCGAGGGGCATGAACACGTCCTTGCCCGAGTTCGGCCCGTTCTGGAACGCCTGGTTGAGCGGCAGGTGGCGCCGGCCGATGTTCACGCCGGGGGTGCTCGTGGGGATCAGCGCGCAGGTGATGCCCAGATCGGTTTGCGACCCCAGAAGCTTGTCGGGGTCGTAAAGCTTGAAGGCAAGGCCAAGCAAAGTCGCCACCGGCCCGAGGGTGATGTAGCGCTTGTCCCAGGTGACGCGCATGCCGAGCACTTCGCGCCCCTGCCAGGTGCCCTTGCAGACGATGCCGAAGTCGGGAATCGCGGCGGCATCCGAGCCGGCTTCGGGGCTGGTGAGCGCGAAGCACGGCACTTCGAGTCCCTTCGCGAGCCGCGGCAGGTAGTGGTTCTTCTGCTGCTCGGTGCCGTAGTGCATGAGGAGCTCGCCCGGCCCGAGCGAGTTCGGCACCATCACCGAGATCGCCGCGGTGCTCGAGCGCGTCGAGAGCTTCATCACCACCGCCGAGTGCGCGAGCGCGCTGAAGCCGAGGCCGCCGTACTGCTTCGGGATGATCATCCCGAGGAAGCCCCTGTCCTTGATGAACTGCCACACGCGCTCGGGCAGGTCCTGGCGCTCGTGCGTGATCTCCCAGTCGTTCAGCATCGCGCACAGCTCCTCGACCGGGCCGTCGAGGAACGCCTGCTCTTCGGCCGAAAGGCGCGGCTCGGGCACGGCGAGCAGCTTGTCCCAGTCAGGCTTGCCGGAGAACAGATCCGCGTCCCACCACACCGTGCCGGCGTCGATCGCTTCCTTCTCGGTCTGCGACATGTCCGGCAGGATGCGGCGGTAGATGGCAAGCACGCGGTCGCTGATCAGCATTCTTCTCAATGCCGGGATGTTCAGCACGGCCGCGATCGCGACCAAAGCGATTCCCAGGACCACGTTGGTCATGAACCCAAAACCCGCGATGACGCTGAGGTACCAGCCGAGCAGCGCGGCGGCGATCGTCCACCAGAGGATCGGCAGCCCGAAGTAGCCGAAGACGAGGATGACGGCGAAGACACCGGCGATAAACCAGGCCATGGCGAGATCTCCTAGGCGGCCTTCTTGATCGAGCTCTTGAGCGGCGCGAGCAGGCCCGCGGCGAGGAATGCGGTGAGGCGGTCCTCCAGCAGGCGCGCGTCGTAGCGGTCCTCGGGCTTGCAGCCGGCGATGAGCTGCACCGTGTCGGTCGCGGCGAGCGTGTAGGCGAGGGTGCCGAACATGAAGTGCATGCGCCACACCAGCTCGTCGCCCGGCATCTGCGGCAGCGCGCGCTCGAGCGCGCTCTTGTAGCGCTCCATCGCGGGCGCGTACATCTGGCCGATCAGCGCGCGCACGGTCTTCGCGGGCTCGGTGTAGGTGCGGCCGAGCAGCCGGATGAAGTTGCGACCGCCCTTGGCGTCCTCGATCATGCGCAGCCCCGGGCCGACGAACGCCCGGATGATGCTATCGGGCGAGAGATTGTTGCTCGCCTCGAGCCGCGCCAGCTCGGCGACGCGCTCGGCGTTCATCGGATCGAGCCGGCGGCGGAACACCGCCTCGATCAGCGCGTGCTTCGAGCCGAAGTGGTAGTTGACCGCGGCGAGATTGACCCCGGCGCGCGCCGTGAGGTGGCGCATCGAGGTGCCCTCGAAGCCGTGCAGCATGAAAAGCTCTTCGGCGGCGTCGAGGATGCGGGTGCGGGTTTCGTGCTGGGGCTTGATCGGGCGGATGGACATGGGCACTCTGGCTTTCAAACGTAGCTTTCAAACGAGTGACTTTCAAACGAACGTTTGAATGCTAGTCGCGCCCCGCCTCGGGCGTCAAGCTTTTTTTAGCTCGCCGGCTTGCCGGAAATCGAAACCGCCTGGCGCACGAAAGCCTTCTTCTCGTCCTTGTCCTCGATTTCATCGGCCAGCAGGAGATAGAGCTCGGCTTCGTCGCGCGCCTTTGCCGCCGCCCGCTTGACGACGACGGTCGCCACCGGGCCGATGTATTCCGCCAGGCGCTGTTGCGCGCGAAGGAGGATATCGGGCGGGAGCCTTGGCGGAGTGGTGGCCTTGGGTGGCTTTACCTTTTCCGTCTTTGCTTCAACGAGTTTGGTTTCAACCGGCTTTTTCTCGACCGGTTTCGCCGGTGGCGGCCCTCCGATCAGCAGGGCCTCGCGCCATTCCCCGATGGATTGCGGCCGCTGATCTTCGAACGGAGTGAGTGCCCAGTCGATCGCCGCCAGGAACTCGGTACGAAAGAGAGTGCGGTCCCCGCCTTCCACGGCGGACACCATCTTGTCGGCGCGAATGCGCGCCGGCGCTTCCTGCGGCATCCCCCCGGTCACCATCCAGTAGAGCACGCCCGCGAACGCGTAGATATCGCTCCACGGCCCCTGCTTGCCATGCGAGTGGTACTGCTCGAACGGCGCATAGCCTGGCGAGACGACGGCCGTGAGCTCGCTCGCCTTCTGCCGCGCCGAGCCGAAGTCGAGCAGCACTGCGGTGCCGTCCTCGCGGATGTAAATGTTGCCGGGCTTGATGTCGCGGTGGAGGAAGCCGGCCTTGTGGACCACCTCCAGCCCGTCGAGCACCTGCACGGCGATCGGCAGAATGTCCGCCTCGCTCAGCGGCCGCCGCGTCTTGATCCAGTCGCCGAGCGCTGAGCCTTCGACGAACTCCATCACCATGTAAGCGGTGCCATTCGCCTCGAAGAAGCGCATCACGCGCACGATGTTCGGGTGGCGGAACGTGGCGACGGTGCGCGACTCGTCGAGGAAGCGCTGCTTGCCCCAGCCGAAGGTCTCGGCGGTGTCGGGCGAGCGCGGACCGATCGACTGGTTCGCGCCGCGCAGGGCGATGTCCGCCGGCAGGTACTCCTTCAGGGCCACCTTCAAATTGAGATTGGAGTCGACCGCGAGATAGGTCAGCCCGAAGCCGCCGACGCCCAACACCTTGTCGATGCGGTATTCGTGCAGCGCGTAGCCTGCGGGTAAGGCGTTCATCCTGCCTCTTACCCCTTATCAATCAGGCTCATCGCCTTTTCCAGGCTACGGCGCATCCTGTTGAACGCCTGGCCGAGCTGGGCCACCTCGTCCTTGCCCTTCGCCGGCACCTCCGCGATGTCGACCTTGCCCTTCGAGATGTGGTCGGCCGCCTGCGAGAGCTCGGTAATCGGCTCGACGATGAGCTGCGTCAGCATGATGTTCAAAATTACAAACACCGCCGCGAACACCAGCGCGAGCGAGCTGATGAAGGTGACGAACGCGCGGTTGGCGTTGCGGATCGGCAGGCCCATCGGCACCGAGACGATCTGCGCGCCGATCACCTCGTTCAGCTTCCAGCCGAAGCCGTTGGCCGGCCCGTAGATCCTGACCATGGCCGGCGGCGCCATCTCCCAGGTGGTGTGGCAGGCGAGGCAGGCCTGGTCCTTGATCTGGAACGGGCGCGCGAGGTAGAGCGAGCGCCCGGTCGGCGTATCGCGCATTCCCGAGATCTCGCCGAGCCCCGGGTCGGTGCGGAACGAGTTCACGATGTCGGTTTCCCACTCGACGGCGCGATTGCGCGGGTTCGTGGGGTTGAGCGCCGCTTCCTTGTAGGCGTAGTCGGGGTACTTCTTGCGCAGCAGCGTCATGATCTCGGTGGCGGCGAACGCCGGCACGCTCTCGGGCAGGAACTTGTCCGGGTCGGCGGGCAGGAGCGGCCGCACATGGCCGACGGTGTAGCCGCGCATGGAAAGCGCCGCTTCCATCATCACGCCCGCGTTGCGCAGCACTTCGTCGCGCGCGTTGCGGTGCAGGAGCTCGTACGAGAGGTATCCGGTGGCGCCGAGCCCGACCACGAACACGGCGAGCAGCACCAGGTTGAATTTAAGGCGCAGACCCATGTTTTTCTCCCTTCGACCGCGCTTTATACGTTCGTCGCGTCCGTGCGGATGAGCTTACACCGGCCGGCCCTGACAGTTCTTTCCACGGCGTTTCGGGGAGGTAACCGGGAGGTGACGGCGTGTGACGGATTCCGCAGATCTCGCTGACATAATCGGGAAATGGCACACAGCGCAGCGCCGACGCAGCGATTGAGAGGCAACGAATGGAAGGCGCTCGGGACGCTCGCGCCCTATCTCTGGGAGTACAAGTGGCGCGTCGTCGTGGCGCTCGTCTGCCTGGTGACGGCCAAGCTCGCCAATGTCGGCGTGCCGCTGGTGATGAAGGAGGTGGTCGACAATCTCGACCCGAGCCTGCAGCTCGTCGCCGTGCCGGTCGCGCTGCTCGCGATCTACGGCGTGCTGCGCTTCTCGACCACGCTGTTCCAGGAGCTGCGCGACGTGCTCTTCGTCCGCGTCACGCAGCGCGCGATCCGGCGCGTCGCGCTCGGCGTGTTCCGCCACCTCCACAGCCTGAGTCTGCGTTTCCACCTCGATCGCCAGACCGGCGGCATGACGCGCGACATCGAGCGCGGCACGCGCGGGATCTCGACGCTCCTCAGCTACCTCATCTTCTCCATCTTTCCCGTGATCCTGGAATTTGCGCTGGTCGCCGCGGTGCTGATCGCGAAGTTCGACTGGCGCTTCGCCGCGATCACCTTCGGCGCGGTCACGGTGTACATCGCGTTCACCGTGACGATCACCGAGTGGCGCATGGAGATCCGCCGCCGCGCCAACGAGCTCGATTCGCGGGCGAACACGCGCGCGATCGACAGCCTGCTCAACTACGAGACCGTGAAGTACTTCGGCAACGAGGAATTCGAGGCGCGGCGCTACGACGAGCAGCTGCAGAAGTACGAGGACGCCGCGACCCGGAACGAGGCCTCGCTCGGCGTGCTGAACATCGGCCAGAGCCTGATCATCGCCCTGGCGGTGACTGCGCTGATGCTGCTCGCTGCCGAAGGCGTCGCTGCCAGGAGCTTCACGCTCGGCGACCTGGTGCTGGTGAACGGGCTCCTGATCCAGCTCTACATCCCGCTCAATTTCCTCGGCATGGTGTACCGCGAGATCAAGCAGGCGCTGCTCGACATGGACCGCATGTTCCGGCTGCTGTCGGCGCACCGCGAGGTCGAGGACCGTCCCGGCGCGCCCGACGTGCCACACGGGGCAGCGACGGTGGAATTTTCCCGGGTGGATTTTTCCTACGAAGAGGCGCGGCAGATCCTGTTCGACGTGAGCTTCACCATCCCCGCGGGCCATCGCGTCGCGGTGGTCGGGCACTCCGGATCGGGCAAGTCGACGCTCGCGCGCCTGCTCTACCGCTTCTACGACGTGTCGGGCGGCTCGATTCTCGTGAATGGAAAGGACACGAGGGAGGTGAGGCAGGCGAGCCTGCGCGCGGCGATCGGCATCGTGCCGCAGGACACGGTGCTCTTCAACGACACGATCCTCTACAACATCCGCTACGGCCGGCCCGAGGCGAGCGACGCGGAAATCTTCGACGCCGCGCGCGCCGCGCACATCCACGACTTCATCGAGTCGCTGCCGAAGAAGTACGAGACCGCGGTCGGCGAGCGCGGGCTGAAGCTCTCCGGCGGCGAGAAGCAGCGCGTGGCGATCGCGCGCGCGCTGTTGAAGAATCCGCGCATCCTGATCTTCGACGAGGCCACTTCTGCGCTCGACTCGCGCGCCGAGAAGGCGATCCAGGCCGAGCTCGAGCGCATCTCGCAGGGCCGCACCACCCTGGTCATCGCGCACCGGCTCTCGACGGTGATGGACGCCGACCAGATCCTGGTGCTCGCCGAGGGCCGCATCGTGGAACGCGGATCGCACGCCCAATTGCTTGAGGCGAAAGGCGAATACGCCCGGATGTGGGCGCTGCAGCAACAGCAGGAGCAAGCGAAGGAGCTCCTCGAGAGCACTACAGCCGCCTAGGGCAAATCGGAGCCGGCGACGCCGGCGCCCGACAGTGAAACATTTCACACCGATTCTCTAAATCACTTCCTAACACTTGTTTTCCTTGCTCTTTTTCGAGGGCGTAGGCTAGACTGCGACGAATCCATGTGCCAATCAGGGCATAGGTAAATACAAGAGAACTCGCAGGTCCAGGGAGAAGATCCGGCAATGCAACGCAAACTGCATCCGCTCGAGGGGATTGTCGCCATGTGCGCTCTCGTCCTCGTGCTGTTTCTGAGCGTCGGCTTCGCGCAGGCGCAGGACGTCCGCAAGATCGCGCTGCGCTCGTCGTCGGCGCTGGTGCAGGATGCCGAGACCGGCGAAGTCGTCTTCGGCAAGAACGCGGATGCGGTGGTGCCGATCGCGTCGATCACCAAGCTGATGACCGCGATGGTGATCCTCGACAGCGGCCTCGACCTCGAAGAGCAGATCGTGCTTAGCCGCGAGGACGCGGTGGCGATGAAGGGCGCGCGCTCCCGGCTGCGCACCGGGCTGTCGATCTCGCGCGGCGACCTCCTGCTGCTCGCGCTCATGTCCTCCGAGAATCGCGCCGCCGCGGCGCTCGGCCACAGCTATCCCGGCGGGCTGGAAGTCTTCGTCGACGCGATGAACGCGAAGGCCGCGGTGATCGAGATGCACGAGAGCCGCTTCGTCGAGCCGACCGGCCTGTCGCCGGCGAATGTCTCGACCGCAAGCGACCTCGCGAAGCTGGTGCGCGCGGCGCACGACTATCCGCTGATCCGCGAATACTCGACCAAAGACCGCGCCACCATCCGCGCTTCGAAGCGACCGCTCGCCTACGGCAACACCAACGGTCTGGTACGCTCGAAGTACTGGGACATCGAGCTCTCCAAAACCGGCTACATCAGCGAGGCGGGACGCTGCCTCGTGATGCACGTGCGCCTCGCCGAGAAGGACCTGATCGTGGTGCTGCTCGACTCGTGGGGCAAGCACTCGCGGATCGGCGACGCGAACCGCATCAAGAAGTGGCTCGAGAGCGGGGCCGTAACCGGCCGCTCGAGCTAGCGAGCTTTCGAAACGACGTCGTCGCGGGGCTTTCGCTCCCGCAGAAGTCCCTCCCTCCGAAGTACTTCTACGATGCCGCGGGCAGCCGCCTGTTCGCTCGCATCTGCCGCCTTCCCGAGTACTACCTGACGCGCGCCGAGCTCGCGCTTACGCGGCGCCATCTTCCTGCGATCGTGCGCTTCGCCGGCCGCGGCTGCCAGCTGGTCGAATACGGCAGCGGCGAGGGCGTCAAGAGCCGCATGCTGATCCGCGCGCTGCGGCCCTCGGTCTACGTGCCGATCGACATCTCGGAGGACGCGCTGCTCGCGGCCGCGCGCGGCCTCGCGCGCGAGTTTCCCTGGCTGCGTGTCGCGCCGCTGGTCGGCGACTTCTCGCGGCCGCTCGACATCCGCGTGCGGCGCGGCACGCCGAGCGTGGTCTACTTCCCGGGCTCGACCATCGGCAATCTCGCGCCCGAGGAAGCGCACGCGTTCCTTTCCATGTCGCGCGGCGTCGCGGTCCGCATGCTGGTCGGCGTCGACCTGAAGAAGGATCCCGCGCTGCTGCACGCCGCCTACAACGACGCCGCCGGCGTGACCGCGGCGTTCAACCTGAACCTGCTTGCGCGCATCAACCGCGAGCTCGGCGCCGACTTCGACCCGCGCCGCTGGCGCCACTACGCCTTCTACAACCCGGCGCAGGGCAGGATCGAGATGCACCTCGTCGCGCTCGCGGCGCAGCGCGTCCGGCTGGGCAGCCACCGCTGGCATTTCGCGGCCGGCGAAACCATCCATACCGAGAATTCCTACAAGTACTCGCTCGACGGGTTCCGCGAGCTCGCCGCAAGAGCGGGGTTCAGGAGCGCGAGAGTGTGGACCGACCGCCGCGGGCTATTCGCGCTGCACGGCTTGAGCTAGCGCCGTCAATTCGGGGTCAGGGTCGAAACTCGTTTTCGCGTACGCAAAAACAAGTTGCGACCCTGACCCCGAATTCAGCGCCGCACGCCGCAGGCGCGCAGATCGTCGTCGCTCATCACAGGCTTGATCTCGCACTCCGCCTGCGGCCGCGCCGGTTCGACCGCCGCAGCCGGCTTCTCAACCGCCGCTGCCGGTGGAGCTGGTTTCTGAACGGCGCTCGGTGGCGGCGCTAGCTTCTCAACTGTGAGCGGCGGCGGTTTCGGCGCGGGAGCGGGGGGTGCTGCGAGCGGCTTTGGTTTTTGAACCGCCCGAGGCGGCGTCGGCGGCGGCTCTGCCGGAAGGGGGATCACGCCGATCGGCGCAGGCTTGGGTATTTCTGGCCCCAGGTGCGGAGTTTCAACCTCAGGTGGCTGCCCGGCGGCCTGGGTACAGAAAAGAGTTGCCGCGAATGCTGTGCAGGCAACCCAGCCCCGCATCAATGCGCCCCGATTCGCGCCACCGGCTCGCGGTGGCCGATGGTGCGCGAGATGCGCTCGGCGGCTTCCTTGACGAGCGGCCCCCACTGCACCTTCATCCGGTCGGCCGGCGTGGAGAGCGACAGGGCGGCGACGAGGTTGCCGCCGTCGTCGCGGATTCCGGCGGCGACGCAGCGCACGCCGATTTCGGCTTCCTCGTTGTCGGTGGCCCAGCCCTGGCGCTGGATGCGCTCGAGCTCGCGCTCGAGGAGCGTCAGGCTGGCGAGCGTGTTCTTGGTGTGCGCGGCGAGCCCGGTGCGCTTCGCGTAGTCGCGCAGCCGCGCGAAGCCTTCCTCGAGGAGAAACAGCTTGCCCGCAGCGGTGACGTGCAGCGGCGCGCGCGCGCCGATGACGTGCACCACGCGCATCGCGGAGCGACCCGAGGAGGTGCGCTCGACGTAGACGATCTCGTCGCCGTGGCGCACCGAGAGGTTCGCGGTCTCGCCGGTCTGCGAGTGCAGCTCGCGCATCATCGGCAGCGCGAGCTCGCGCACGCTGATGCGCGACTTGACCAGGTTGCCGAGCTCGAGCAGCCGCATGCCCAGGCGATAGCTGCCGGGCTCGACGCGGTCGACGATGCGGTCGGCGGACATCGAGGAGAGGATGCGGTGCGCGGTCGACGGATGCAGGCCGGTGTACTGCGAGATCTGCTTCAGGCCGAGCGGCTCCGGATGCTGCGCGAGCACGTCGAGCAGCCGCATCATGCGGTCGATGACCTGGATCGGGCTCTTGTGCTCGTCGTTGGCAGACATGCGTGCGCCATTTTACAGCGTGCAAAGTCAATCAAGGTGGCAGGCGCGCGAGCGCTTCGGCAATGACGCGGTGAAGGTCGAGGGATCGCTCGAGATCCGGACACCGAGCGGCTCAACGAGCACCTCTCAGCGCTCAGCGCGGTGACCTCCAATGGCGATACACCGACGAATTCGGCAAGCAGGCAGATACGGTGGCCTGATAGTTAGCGAGTGATGGTGATCGTATCGCGCCCGACGTTGCCGCTTGAATCGCTGGCTGTCATCGTGACGACGTTTGTGCCGGGGATAATCGGTATCGAGGCGCTCCAATTATGGTCGCCCACGGTACCACTGCCGCCATGGAGGGCGCAAAGCCATCCCTTACCCCCCGTACCGGTAATGGAGCAGCAGCCGACCGACTGGGATGCCGTACCGCTTCCTCCCGCCGCATTGTTCCACGTGACAGAAACTCCTATGTCGGCAACGTGGTTCGTACCAAAAAAGCAGTTGAAGAAAAAGGATGCGTTGAAAGCGGTTCCGGACAACTCGATGGTAGTTTCCGATGGTGCGACGGTGACAGCATCGGCCGAGGGGTTTCCTATGGTGAGATGGCCCCTGTTTGGAGGCGGTTCTTCTTCATCATCACCTCCCCCACAGGACACGAACACAAGCACCGCTAGCCCGGCCAGCAAAAGGTTGCGAAGCATAAAAGCCCCCCGGCTTCTCTATTTCCCTGGGGCGGGCGGAGCGATGCCCATTACCCCTATCTGGCCACCATACGCCCCCAACGGGGCATCTCCTATCCCATATTTGCGGTCTGCGCGTTCTGGCGTTTCAGGCTGCGCGGGTTCTAGCGGGACGGCGGCGCTGACGTGCTCCGATGAAAGTGCGGTTATGCCCCAATGGTCGGGTCAAGCAAATCGTTTTCCGCCACGCCATCAGCGGCACCGTCGTAGATCTTTGCCCACGCCTTCTTCGCCGCGATGCGCGCAGCCTCGAGCGAGACGGCCGGATAGCGCCCGATCGGAAAGTATCGCGGCTGACCATTGAATCGATAACGCATCGCCCACGACGCCTTACCCGCTGGCGATACGCGGAACAGCAACCCATCGCCAACTGATCTCCCTTTGGGACAGGCGCGCTGCTCCATCCGACGTTTCGCGAAAGTTCGTCGGCGTAGAGGAGGTCACAGCGTCAATGCCTTACGCGCAAATTCCGAACGTGGGCGAGCGTCTACGAGGAAGGTTGCGCTTTCCAGCGTGTAGAATTTGCCGCCATGCCGGTGGTGACGTGCATCGACGATCTGCGCGAGCTCTCGAGGAAGCGGGTTGCGCGCGCAATCTTCGACTACGTCGACCGCGGCTCCTATAGCGAAGCGACGCTGCGCGCGAACCGCGCCGACCTCGAATTGCTCTCGCTGCGCCAGCGCGTCGGCATCGACGTCGACCGGCGCTCGACGCGCACCACCATGGCCGGGCACGACGTCGCGATGCCGGTGGCGCTCGCGCCCGTCGGCCTCACCGGCCTGAACTGGGCCGACGGCGAGATCCTCGCCGCGCGCGCCGCCGCGCGCTTCGGCGTGCCGTACACGCTGTCGACCATGTCGATCTGCTCGATCGAGGACGTCGCCGCCGGCACCGGCAAGCCGTTCTGGTTCCAGCTCTACGTGATGCGCGACCGCGGCTTCGCCGCGTCTCTCATCGAGCGCGCCAAGGCCGCACGCTGCTCCGCCCTCGTTCTGACCCTCGACCTGCAGATCCAGGGCCAGCGCCATCGCGACCTCAAGAACGGACTGGCCGTTCCGCCGCGCCTGACCGCCGCCACGGTTTTCGATGTGTTGCGCAAACCCGGCTGGGCGCTGAACGTGCTCAGGGGAAAAAGAAAATCCTTCGGCAACCTCGAGGGCCGCATCCCGGACGCCAAGAACCTCACCACGCTCTCGCAGTGGATCGCCGGCCAGTTCGATCCCACGCTCTCGTGGAAGGACGTCGAGTGGGTGAAGAACCTCTGGGGCGGGAAGCTGATCCTCAAGGGGATCCTCGACGCCGAGGACGCGAAGATCGCCGCATCATCGGGCGCCGATGCGATCGTGGTGTCGAACCACGGCGGCCGCCAGCTCGATGGTGCGGTGTCGTCGATCCGCGCGCTTCCAGAGATCGCTGAAGTAGTAAACAACAAGATTGAAGTCTGGGTCGATGGCGGGATCAGGAGCGGCCAGGACGTGCTCAAGGCGCTCGCGCTGGGCGCCAAGGCGACGATGATCGGGCGCGCCTACGCCTACGGCCTGGGCGCGCTGGGCGAGGCGGGCGTGACGCGCGCGCTCGAGATCATCCGCGCCGAGCTCGACGTCACCATGGGACTCTGCGGCCTCAGGGACGTCAAGGACGCCAGCCC